>CAYYHA010000029.1:0-30950 GCA_964471535.1 uncultured Myxococcia bacterium
GCCGAGCCCGAGGCCCGCCTCCCCCGCCTCCCCCGCGAGCTGCAGCACGAATCCGTCGTACTCGGCGACCTGCGCGGTGAGCGCAGACGGACAGAGGAGCAGCGCCGCGGCGAGGGGCACGGCGTGGATGAGCCGCCGTCGGGCCATGGAGCCGATGATCGCCGCCCCCGCGCCGCGGCGCAAACGCAGGACCACTCGGCCCTGTCTCCACCGCCTCGCCTCACGCCCGGCTCGGTCGAGCGCCCCGTCACATCGCTCCTGAACGAGGACAGATGCTTGGCGCGGCCCGGCGCGGGCGCTAACGTGCGCCCATGGTTCGGATCAACCGCGTCTACACCCGCACCGGCGACGAGGGCACGACCCGCCTGGTAGGGGGGCAGGTGGTCCCCAAGACCGACCTGCGCATCGAGGCCTACGGCACCGTGGACGAAGTCAACGCAGCGGTGGGCATGGCCCGGGTGGCACTCGCGGCCATCGACGACGCAGCGGCGCGGCGCCTCGAAGCCTCGGCGGCCCGGGTGCAGCAGCAGCTCTTCGATCTCGGCTCGGAGCTGGCCTGCCTCCCCGAGGACGTGGACGAGCGACTCCCCCGCCTCGAAGCGAGCGCCGTCGAGGCGCTCGAGGCGGAGATGGACCGGCTCAACGAGGCGCTGCCGCCGCTTTCCTCCTTCGTGCTCCCGGGTGGGGGTGCGGCGGGCGCCGCCTTCCACCTGGCGCGCACCGTGTGCCGGCGGGCGGAGCGCGCGGTGCTCCGGCTGCACGCCGTCTCACCGGTGCGCCCGGTACTCCGCCACTATCTCAACCGCCTCTCCGACTGGCTCTTCGTCGCCGGACGGGTTGCCGCACGGGCCGCCGGCTGCGAGGAGCTCCTCTGGGTGCCTGGCGGCAGCGCATCCGGGGAAAGCCCCTCCGGCGCGCCCTCGGCCGGCCCCTAGCTGGGGTCGTCTGGGACCTGAGAGGGCGTTCCGTCCCGCCGGGGCGCCACCTCGCCCTCACCACGCCTCGCCGCGGGACCCCAGTCGAACCAGATCACACCACGCCCCGCTGCGTCGCAGGTTCCGTCCTGCTCGACCTTCGGGCCCTCCGCCCGAGGGGGCCCCGCTTCGTTGCCGTCCTCCGGCCTCCTCTCCTTCCGAGCCCGGTCCTCCCGGACCCAGGCCGCCACCCCCATCCCGGCTGAGCGGGCCAGCTCGAGGGCGAGGTGGGTCGGGCCGCCGACGGCGGCGATCCACGGGATGCCTGCGGCGAGCGCCTTCTGCACGATCTCGAAGCTCACCCGGCCGCTGACCGCCAGCAGGTGCCCGGTGAGGGGCAGCGCCCCGCGGAGCGCGAGCGCGCCGACGCACTTGTCCACCGCGTTGTGGCGCCCCAGGTCCTCGTAGGCGACGCGCAAGGTGCCGCTCGCATCGAAGATGCCCGCGGCGTGCGCCGTCCCGGTGCGCGCAAAGAGCGGTTGGGCCTGGCGGAGCGTCGCCAGGGCCCGGAGCAGCTCTGCCACCCCCGGGCGGCGCCCACGGTGTGGCGGCGGGTGCCGCTGGTGCACCATCTCGAGCACGGTGCGCCCGCACAGGCCGCAGGCGCTGCCCGCAGCAACGCGGCGCACCCGCCCCTCGACCCGCCCGCGGCCCACCTCGCCGTAGGTCGCCACCGAGACGCGGTTGGTGCGCCCTCTAGTCTCCCCGGCCTCGCGGCAGTACGAGACCCCCGCCACCTCGGCGGCGGCGTCGATGAGGCCCTCCGCATGGAGGAAACCGACGGCGAGCTCGAAGTCGGCGCCCGGCGTGCGCATGAGCACCGCCACCGGGTGGCCGTCCAGCCGCACTTCGAGGGGCTCCTCCGCCAGGATCTCCTCGGTTGTCCCGTCCTCACGCGCCATCGTCCAGGTGCCGGTCACCGCTCCGGAACCTCCGTCCTGACCTGTCATCGGTGCTTCCGTCTCACCGGCGGTGGCGCCGGAACAGAGCGAGGATCAGCAGGACGAGCAGCGCCTGCCCCGAGGGCCCGGATGCGATCGTCGCACCGTGGGCGCGAAGATCCGAGCGCTGGTCGATGATGCCCGAGACGCGTGGCACGCCCGCCGAGGGTTCGAAGAGGGGGTCCCCCGCCGCCGTCTCGCTGTCGACGTAGCCATGGACCCGGGTCAGCCAGGGTCGGCCGTGGGCGACCGTGGGGAGAGAAGCCCCGGTCTCATCCACGAAGAAGGCCCGGTCCGAGAGTTCGGCGAAGGGCAGCGAGAGTTCGGTGACCAGGACGGCGCGGCCTTCCTTGCGGTTCAGCTCGAGGTACACCGGCTCGGTGACAGGCCCGCTCGCGAAGAGCTGGGGATCGAGCGTATCGAGGCGGCGGCTCGCATAGGGACCGCTGACCTCCACACCCGTCTGGGCGGTGAGGAAGACCAAGAGCTCCGCCGGCGAGGCGAGGCAGCCCGCGGCCCAGGAGAGCGGGACGGTGGCCGCCGCCCCCTCGGCGGAGACCTCGATGGGCCGAAAGGCCCCCGACGCATCGTAGACCTGCTCCTTGGCGACCAGCAGGACCTCGCCGCCGCCGCGAAGCTGTGACCGTGCTGCCTCGCGCAGGGCGAAAGACAGCTCGAAGCCCCAGCGCTCGGCCCAGGCGTCGACGTCCTCGATGCGGCGCACCTGCAGGTAGGCGTAGGGACCGAATTCGGAGCTGTCCCAGCGTTCCGCCCCGGTGGGGGAGGGGGGCGTGAGCACGGCGGGACCGCAGCCGCCGCAGGAGGGCATAGGTGGAATCACCATGGGATCGGTTGCTTCGGTGAGCGCCGAGAGTTCCTCGAGAGCCGCCTTCTCGGCGCGTTCCGAGGTGAGGACCGCGCCTCCGGGTGGAACGGGGAGCACGAGGCCGAGGGGCTCGCCCCGTTCCGCCCCCGCGTAGGCGACCTGCAGGTGGGCGTGGAGGGTGAGGTCGTCCTCTTGGGCGAGCGCGATGACAGCACGCAGGCCGGTGACGCGAAGCCCCGCGCCTCGGCCCACCAGGAGACAGGCAGCCGCCTGCGCCGGTGCGCCCAGAGCCAAGGCGCACAGGATGGCAACGAGACCGGGCAGGAGGCGCCAAGACATCGCTTCTGCACCTATCAGAGTTCAGGTGCTCCTGGACAGCCGCCAGACGAAGAAGGCGAGGAGCACGAGGGCCGACGGCCCAGCGGCGATTTCGACGATGTGGACGAGTGCGTTCATCGGGGGTGTGGCCGAAATGCGACATCCTTGTCAGAGGCGCCTCACCGATTCGAGGACTGCAGGGCGGAAGCAGGCGATTCACGGACGTCGCCTGGGATGTGGTTCCGAGGCTGCAACCTTCGGGCCAGCACGCCCTCGCCTCGCGCCCACCCTGACAAGGGTGGCATGATGCTGCCGTGACCCGGGTGCTCATCGTCGAGGATCAGCCCGAGCTGGGTCGCCTCGTCGCTGCGGCGTTGACCGAGGAGGGGTACGAGGTGCGGGTTGCGGCGACCGCGGGCGCCGGGCGCACCGCCCTCGAAGCGTGGAAGCCGGGCGTGCTCGTCCTGGACCTGCTCCTCCCCGACGCTCTCGGCTTCTCCCTTGCCGAGTGTGCGGCCGAGGCCGCCTCGCCGCCGAAAGTGATCGCTGTCTCGGGCGCATTCCGAGGCGATCGCATGGTGGAATCGGCACTCGCAAGTGGTGCGCTCTCGGCCTTCTTCCCGAAGCCCTTTCGGCTCTCGGAGTTGCTCGAGACTCTGAAGCGGCTCGCGCCCATCCCCCCGCGTCCGCCCGCGAGCACCTCGCCGCCCTCGCCTCTGACCGACGCGACGGTCGAGGGCACCACGCAGGACTACCTCTTCGACTCCCCTGAGGAGGGCCTCGCCGGCGTGGTGCGCGCCACCACCGAGGGGACCTTCGTCCCTCCGGCCCCCACGTCGGTCACCTCCGGCACGCTGCAGGAGCGCAGCGTCCCCCGGCTCATCACCGCCTTCTACGCCAGCGGAGAAACGGGCGAGCTGCACCTGATGCGGGGGAAGGTTCGCAAGGTGATCTACTTCGTCGAGGGGAGACCGGTCTTCGCCGCCTCCAACCTGCGGCGCGACCGCTTCGACGAGCTGCTCCTTCGCAGCGGCTTCCTCCAGGCCGACGCAGTGCGGCGCATCGCCGAAGCCGCCGTGGACCGCGGAGAACGGGTGGACCGGGCGCTGCTGCAGGCGGGCCTCATCGACGCGCGGCGCCACGCGCGGCTCCTGCGCCAGCAGATCAAGGAGATCCTCTTCTCCCTCTTCGGCTGGTCGACGGGGACCTGGCGCATGACCTTTGGGGGCCTCGGCCGCGAGGAGGCGGTGGCGTTGGACGTCTTCCCCGGCACCTTGGTCCTCGAGGGCGTGCGCGCCCTCCCGCTCGACCACCTGAAGGACAAGGTCCCGGGGACGATGCGCTTCGCTCCCGCGCCCGCCCCCGCCTACGAACTCTACGACCTCGATCTCTCCGATGCCGAGGCACTCCTGCTCTCGCGCCTCGACGGGACGCGGTCCGTGGACGAGCTGGTGGAGGAAGGCTGGCTCGAGCCCAAGGAGACCCGTGCGCTGCTCTACGGCCTGTGGTCGCTCGAGGTCATCGAGGACGCTTCCCTCCTCCTGCTTTGACCGCCTCCGAGCGCGCGTGCTATCTGCCGCGCCCATGCGGGTCCTCTCCGGCGTACAGCCCTCGGGCAAGCTCCACCTCGGCAACTACTTCGGCGCGATCCGCCAGTTCGTGCGCTACCAGGACGAGGCGGACGAGGCGCTGTACTTCATCGCCGATCTCCATGCCCTGACCACCACCCGCGACGGCGATCTGCTGCGTGCCCGGACTCTCGACGTCGCCCTGGACTTCCTTGCGTTGGGACTCGATCCCGACAAGGCGATCCTCTTTCGGCAGTCGGACATTCCGGAGATCCCGGCGCTCTCATGGATCCTCTCCTCGGTCACGCCGATGGGCCTCCTCGAGCGGGGTCACTCCTACAAGGATAAGGTGGCCCGGGGCCTCCCCGCGGACGTGGGTCTCTTCACCTACCCGGTCCTGATGGCCGCCGACATCCTGCTCTACGGCTCCGATGCCGTGCCCGTGGGCAAGGATCAGAAGCAGCACCTCGAGTTCGCCCGAGACATCGCCACGAAGTTCAACATGGCCTTCGTGAAGGGCTACGACCCCCAGGACCCCGAGGGCCGGGAGGGAGGCAGGCCGGGCATCCTGAAGCTGCCCGAGCCCCTCATTCTCGACGAGACGGCCGTGGTCCCTGGCACCGATGGGCAGAAGATGTCCAAGAGCTACGACAACACCATCGAGCTCTTCGCACCGGCCAAGGCGGTGAAGAAGCGCTTCATGTCGATCAAGACCGACTCCACGCCCGTAGAGGCACCGAAGCCCGAGCCCCATGTCCTCCTTGACCTGGCGAAGGTCCTCCTGGACCCGGAGGAGTACGAATCGTGGCTTCGCTCCTGGCGCACCGGGGGCATGGGCTACGGCCACTACAAGCTGCGCCTCGTCGAGCGCTTCCACGAACTCTTCGACGAGGCGCGGGCTCGCCGGGAGACCTGGGCGGCCAAGCCGGAGGCGGTCGTGGAGATCCTCCGGGAGGGGGCCCGCCGGGCGCGCGAGATCGCGGCGCCCATCTGGCAGCAGGTGGTGGAGGTGACGGGTGTCTCCGGCAGCGGACCGGAGGTCCTGCTGCGCAGTGCCCCCGGCGGCCCGCGCGACACTT
Source organism: uncultured Myxococcia bacterium (assembly GCA_964471535.1). GTDB lineage: Bacteria > Myxococcota > Myxococcia > SLRQ01 > SLRQ01 > CAYYHA01. The sequence continues at coordinate 5,707 of CAYYHA010000029.1, forward strand.
AGGTCCGCCTTCGTCGCGCGTCACATTCGGTCTCATCGATTGCGCTGCCCACGCTGCGGGCGAGCGTTCATCCGCGGCGCACCTCCAGCAAGGCGCGAAGCTCGGGGTGCCGCCACGCCAGATCTCCGGCGCGCTCCGCCGCCAGGCGGGCGTGCTCGAAGCGGCCCACCGCATACCAAGCCCGCGCCAGGTGCAGCCAGGCCTCGCGGCCGCTGCCCTCGAGTCCCGGCGCTACCGTCAGGTAGCGCAGCGCTTCGTCCGCGCGGCCGAGGGTAACCAGAGCGGCGCCCACCCCGACGTGCGCGGGGCCGTGCTCGGGATGCACCGAGAGCGCCCGCTCATAGGCTTTGAGTGCGACAGATGGGGACGGAGCCCGCGCTCCCACTTCGCACCAGAGATCGGCGAGGAGGGAGGCGAGGCGCTCGGCCACCGGCCCAGGAGGATGTCGGGCCAGCGCCGCCTCCACCTTCCGCGCCGCCGCTTCCGCTTCGCGTGGCGCCGCTCGGAGCACCGCCACCGCGTAGGCGCCGATGACGAGGGCACTCTCCGTCTCCCCCGCGGCGGCCTCCTTGGCCAGCTCCAAGAAGGCCCGGGCGCGATCCGGCAGGAGGAGATCGGCGGCCTCGTCGAGGAGCGCCTCCTGCATGGAGAGCGGAAGGCGCCCGAGGGCCCCTGCGAGGTGTCGTGCGAAGGCATCGCGATCCCCGTCGATGGCGGCGATGCGCGCCAAGCCCGCCCGGGCCCGGGGATGTCCCTGCACCCGCTCGAGTGCCGCTTCGAAGTGCGCGCGGGCATCCGTGACGCGGTGGGCGGCGAGGTAGAGATCGCCGAGGGCGGCGTGCCCCTCGGCCGCCACCGCCCGCGCCTCGGAGCCCGCGGCCCGGCGATACCACACCGCCGCCCTGCCCCGAGCGCCCGCCCGCTCCCAGGCCCGCCCCACCTCGGCCTCGGTGACCTGCCCGGGGGCCCTGCGTCCCGCCGCCGCCTCGAGGCGCCGGGCCGCCTCCTTCCACTGGCCCCGATGGGCATGGACCTCGGCGAGCAGGGCGAGTGGGGCGGCCGCCGTGGGCACGGCTGCCTCGAGCGCCACGGCGAGCCGGCGCGCCGTCTCCACCTCGCCCAGCTCGAGGCGCCGCTTCCCCTCGGCCACCACGAGCACCACGACCAAAGGCTCCACCAGGAGCGGCCCGAGTCGTGGGAGGAGGGCTACAGGGTCGGCGGCGCGGCGGGAGACCAGAGCGGCAAGGGCGAGCAGCTCGGCGCGGGAGGCCTCGGCGAGGGGATCGAGGGGATGGCACGCGCGAATGCCCCCCTTTCGGACCCGCCGCGGGGCGTGCTCGAGTGCACCTTGGAGCGCCTCCACCAACGCCCGCCCTGGAGCGTCGCCCTCCACCATGCGCCGCGGCAGCGGTGTGCGATCACCCTCTACCTCCAGAAAGAGTTCGAGGGCGCCGGGAAAGGAGAGCTGCCCGGTGATCGCCGCGAGCGCGGAGGTGGCCTCCGCCACCGCCACGTGCTCCCCCAGGGTGGGGGGACGGGTCCGGGCCACGGGCGGGCCACCGCCTGCCACCCGCGCCAGCACGGGCGCTGCAACGCCGGGGAACGCGGCGGCGGCGACCGCTGGAAGGAGGTCGGAGAGGAAACCGGCCACCACGTCGCCCGCCGCCACCGCGGGGGCGTAGACGGCGATCCGCGCCGGCGCCGCTGGCACGTCCACCTCGAGGCGGGGGCTGGGCGGCGCCTCGCCCGATCGGGCCCAGGCGTCGAGCGCCAGGCGACGTGCGGCATCATCGGTGGGATCGAGGAGCAGGCTCCTATCCGCGGCGCGTGCCGCCCGGCCCCAAGCCTCTTGCGCCGCCCACGCCTGCGCCAGCTGCCGCCACGCCGCCGCGTCCACCGCGGTGCCCAGCCGCTCGGCTTGCCCGAGGTGCAGCGCCGCTGCCGACGGGTCACCCGCCCGAATGAAGCCCCAGGCTGCGGCGAGGTGCGCCGCTCCGTCTTCGGGCGCGGCCTCGAGCCGGGCGAGGGCTGCGTCGAGCTCGGCGTCCACCCCTCGAGTTTGCAGGGACCTGTACCTCTTTGCCACCGCCGGCGGCAGGGGCGCGCCCGCCCCGCTCGCCCCGCGCCCCATCGTGCGCGCCGCGATCCCTCACCTGGCTGGCGCAGGCAGCCGGCTGACGGCGGCTACAGGTCGACGACGAAGCCCACCGAAAAGGTGAGTGGCAACGGTAGGCCCAGCGGCGGCTGGTAAGCGATTGGCAGGGAGAGACCGGCCTGCAGATCAAACTTGAACTCGGGAATGCCGGGCCGGATCACCAGCGCCGGTTCGGCCAGCCACATCCAGCCCACCTGCCCCGGGTGCTCGCTGCTCGCATCGTGCCAGAACCGGAAATAGACCATCCGCGCCTGCACGCCAAAGCCGAAATAGTCACTCTCGAAGGCCGCGTCGGCCTCCAGCGCGGTGCGGAGGAAGGGCCCCGCGTAGCGGATGTCGTAGCCCGACTGGCCCACGCTGCCGGAGCTTTCGTCGACCGAGTATCCCCCACCGCCGGTGAGGCCGACCGACCACCGCAGCGGCGAGAGGGGCGCGTCGGGGGCCTCGCCGAGGGGAGCCTTCCCCCCGAAGTAGCGCACGCCGGCCATCAGGTGCTGGTACCGGTCGGGATCGCCCTGCCACCCCTGCGCGCCGACGTGGGCGCTCAGGTGGTCGGTAAGCGCATAGCTGCCCGCCACGTGGAAGCCGGAGAAGCCCGCAGAGGCGGCCAGGTGCACGTCGCCGGCTTCGTCGGCCATGGGCATCAGCGCAGGGGGCGGCAGATACGAGATGACGCAGCCGGTGCCCGTGAGGAGGACGGATGCAAGGAGGGCGAGGAACGGGCCCTGGCGTGGGGTGCGTGCCATGGCGCCATCGTAGGAGCGACGCATGCGAAGGCAAGGTGTCGGGCAGTCCGGTGGAGGTGGGGGACGTACAGGGCCGCCGGCACACGTGAGTCCGGCCACGACCGTGCCAGCAGTCCTGGACGGCCCCGGGCGTCCAGCAGCTGGACACCTGGGAAATCGAATCCGGCATGTCTCTCATAAGCATCCGATTTTACGTGGGGACAAAAGGGGCCGTCCAGGAAGTGGACAGGCGGCGGAACCGTTCACTGGGTGGACGGGCCTCGCAGCGCCAGAGGAGCGGACGGGCGAACGTAACCCATCGAAAATACGGGAAGGATGCGAGGTGCTCGGGGACGGCACGGTGGTTGCCTTCCCCTGTCTCCGTGATGAACATGCTCCGCCGCCTGCGAGCCCTCGCCACCGCCTCGCTCCTGCTCATCGGCGCCGCCGCCTGCGGCCCCGGCACCCTCTCCCTGGAGGGCGCGCCCCGCGGCGCGGCCGCCCTGAAGGCGGGCAGCGAGTCGCTGCTGATCACCGAGGTGATGCGCTCACCCGTGGACGCCCGCCGAGGCGAATGGGTCGAGCTGTACAACGCAGGCCCCGATCCGGTCTCCCTGGCCGGGTGGATCTTCGACGACGGCGACTCCACCGACGCGCTGGTCCTCCTCGAGGGAGCCGACTGGGTGGAGCCTGGCGGCTACGCACTCCTCGTCGATCCGGACCACCCCCTGACGGGGCTCGAGCCCGGCGTACCCGTGTACACGAGCACCGACTCGGCGCTCGGCAACGGCATCTCCGCGAGCGATCCGCTCCTCCTCCGCCGTCCCGACGGAACCTTGGTGGCGGAGGCCGTCCCCCCCGCTCCCTCCGGCCGGGGCATCGCCCTCGAGCGGCGGGCCATCGATGCACCGGATCGGCCTTGGGCTTGGCGCGAAGTCCCCGGGGGAACGCCGGGACGCCGCGGGGCGCTGGTGCCCTCCCCCCGCGTCGCCCTCCACTTCACCCACCCACCCGTGGACGATGACACCGTCGATGCGGCCGTGGCCTTCATCGACTCGGCGGAGGCGAGCCTGGACTGCGCCCTGTACCAGATGAACCATCCGCGGATCCTCGACGCCTTCGTCCGCGCGAAGCGGCGCGGCGTCGCGGTGCGCATCGTCACCGATACCACCTTTTACGATCGGCCCGACTACCGGCAGGGCTTCGTCGCGCTGGAGGCGGAAGGGATTCTCGTCCGCCCCGATGAACGTTCGAGCGAGATGCACGACAAGTACATGGTGGCCGACGGAGAGCGGGTCTGGATTGGCTCCTGGAATCCCACCGACCACGTCTCGGGAGACAGTGCCCTCGAGATCGAGGACGCGGGCCTCGCCGCGGTGCTGAGCGAGGATGTCGATCAGATGATGGCGGGGCGCTTCGGCGTCTCGAAGGTTCGGCCCGAAGAAACGGAGCACGTGGTCGATGGGATGGAGATCGGCCTGCACATCAGCCCCGCCGGCGGCATCGAGTCGCGCATCGTCTCCGAGATCGACGCGGCGGAGCACTCGGTGCACTTCCTCGCCTTTTCGCTCACCCAGGATTCGATCGGCGATGCGCTCCTTCGCGCCGCTGCCCGTGGTGTGGACGTACGCGGCGCCATCGACTGGCTCCACGCCACTCGGCGGGGGAGCGAGTGGCAGCGTCTGGTCGAGGCGGGCCTGGACGTGCGGCGCAGCCCCCACGCCATGCTCATGCACCACAAGCTCATCGTCATCGATGCGGGGACGCCAAACGCCCGCGTCATCACCGGCTCCTACAACTTCACGGGCCGCGCCGAGACTCGCAACGACGAGACGATGCTCTTCCTCCGCGATGCCCGTCTCGCCGCCGCCTCCACGGCGGCCTTCAACGCGGTCTACACCGAGAGCCTGCGGGCCGACGAGGCTCCCATGCCGGGGCTGCGCATCACCGAGGTGGGCCCCGAAGGCAGGTGGGTGGAGTTGATGAACGCAGGCGAGGCGCCGGTGGACCTCTCGGGCTACCGTTTGAGCGACCAGGAGCGCACCGTGCGCATCGAGAGCCCCTCGGGAATGAAGACCTTCCTCGCACCGGGCGAGCGGGCCCTGGTGGCCATGGGCGCCCCGCCCCCGACGGCGAAGGCAGGCGTGGCGACCCTCGAGGCCGACCCCTTGCCGGGCCTTCGGGGGGTGCCCCTGCTGCTCCTGCTCGATCCCCGCGGCGTGCCCGTGGACGGACTCGCAGCCTCGGCGACGCTCGCACCGGAGGAGGCCCTCGCCCGGATCTCCGTCACCGCCTTCGGCGCCGCTGCACCGACCCCCGGCGAGTGATCCCTCGGGTGGGCCCCGGCCCGTGGTAGAGACGTGGCGTGGGCGTGCGAGGGTCCGAGTGGGTGGCGAGTGCGGCGCTCCTCCTCGTGGCGGCGCTGTGGGGGCTGACCTTCCCTCTCATCCGGGGCGCGCTCGCGTCGGTCGATCCGTTCCACTTCGTGGCTGCGCGTTTCGCCCTGGCCGCCCTCGCGTTCCTTCCCTGGGTCCTCGCCTCACCTGCCCCCCGCCGCGGACTGCCTGCGGCGCTGGGTCCTGGGTTCGCCTTGGGGGCACTCGCCTGCGCGAGCTACCTCACGCAGACCTTGGGGCTGCGCACCGTCCCCGCGGGGCGGGCCGCCTTCATCACCGGGACCAACGTGGTCCTGGTGCCACTGCTTGCGCCGCTCTTCGGGCGCGGGGTGCCCCGGCGCATCGACCTCGCCGGCGCGCTCCTCTCGCTCGTCGGCCTCCTTCTGATGACGCGACCCGAAGTGGCAGGATTCTCCGCTGGCGACCTGTGGGTGCTGGCCTGCGCGTTCTTCTATGCGCTGTACATCCACGCCCTGCAGCAGGTGCTCGCGCGCGGCATCGACACGACGGCGCTGGCCTTTTCTCAGGTGGCCGGGCTCTGCGTGAGCTCGGCGCTCTGCCTGCCGCTTGCCGAGGGACCTTCGCACTTCACGGCTTCAGCCTGGCTGGCCGTGAGCTTCTGTGCCCTCCTCGCCACGGTGGGGACCTTTTGGCTACAGACCCACTTCCAGGGGCGTACCTCACCGGAGCGGGCGGCGCTGCTCTTCGCCACCGAACCGGTCTTTGCCGCCTTCTTCGCCGCCCTCCTTCTGGGCGAGCGCACCACGCCGCGCGAAGGCGTGGGCGCAGCGCTCGTCTTTCTCGCCGTCCTCCTCGTGGAACTCTGGCCGAAGCCCGCCCCGGCAGGATAGAACGCGCTCTGCTCGTGGCCGCGCGAGGCGCTCGAGCGCTCGGACCCGACGCCTCGGAAAGGAGTCGCCGTGTACACCGCCCTGCTCACTCTCCACTCCTGGCTTCGCTATCTCGTCCTCGGAGCAGGCCTCGTCGCCGTGATCCTCGCCTGGCGCGGGTGGCTGGGCGACCGGCCCTGGCCTGCCGGGGAGAAGAAGCGCGCCAACCTCATCTTCGTCATCGCACTCGACCTACAGCTCGTCGTCGGGCTCCTGCTCTACGTGGTATTGAGCCCCGCCACGCAGGCGGCCTTCGCCGACTTCGGTGCAGCGATGAAGGACCGAGGGCTGCGCTTTTTCGCCGTGGAACACCTCTTCGGCATGGTGCTTGCTCTCGTCTTCGCTCACCTCGGCCATGCGCTCTCGAAGCGTGCGCCAGAGGCGGCACAGCGCTACAAGCGTGCGGCCCTCTTCTTCACCTTGGCGCTCGTCGCCATCGTGGCGTCCATCCCCTGGCCCGGTCTAGACGGTATCGGCCGGCCGCTCTTCCGCCTCGGCGGCTAACCGCTGAGAGTGGCGCCGATCGGCCGGGGTGTCCGCCGCCGAAGCCAACACCGGCGCCCCCTGCACGGCACCAAAAAAAAGAGCCCCGGCACGGGGCCGAGGCTCTCTCTTTTCTCGGTGCGTCTCAGTGCCGGCCTACCAGCGACCGCGCCCCCCGCGACCTCCGCCACGGGATCGCTCGCGCGCCTCGTTCACGTTCACCGTCCGGCCGTCGATCTGCTGGCCGTCCATGGCGGACATGGCCTCGTCGGCTGCTGCGGCATCCGCAAAGGTGACGAACCCGAAGCCGCGGCTGCGGCCCGTGTCCCGCTCGGTGATCACGGTGGCCTCGGTGATCTCTCCGAACCGTTCGAACGCGGCACGAAGACCGTCGTCGTTCGTTGCCCAAGCAAGACCACCGACAAATAGCTTCTTCGACATCTTTCTCTTTCCTTGACCTCGCGCCGGCGCACCGACGCATCGAACGGGATCCTTTCGAACGCTTCCTGTGACCGCTGCAGCCAGGAGCGACTGCGCAAAGACCAAGACGATCACCCTTCGGATCCCTCTAGACACGACGAGCCCACGGCAGGCCGTGGGCTCATCGACGAGCATAGGGGGCGAGCGTGAGGGGAACAAGCGAAAAATGGCCCGAGGGGATCCAAAGGGCTAGGCCCGTGCTCCGAGGGGTGTTGGAATCGGGGCGACGGAGGCACGGAGCATGAAGGAGAAGCATCTTCGCATCCGGATCGAGCAGTGCCTGGCGCTCGCGAAGGCGAGCAACTGCCCGCGGCGCAAGTTCGGTGCGCTGCTCCTCGATCCCGAGCGCAACGTCGTGCTCATGGATGGCTACAACGGCGGGCCGCGGGGTGGGGGCGAGCTGTGCGGCGGGGAGGTGTGTCTGCGCGACGTGCAGCAGATCGAGTCGGGGACCCGGATGGAGATCGGCTGCCACCACGCCGAGATGAACGTGGTCTGCAACGCGGCGGCGAACGGGGTGAAGACCGCGGGGGCCTGGCTCATCGTCACCGGTGAGCCCTGCATGATGTGCTCCAAGATGATCCACCATGCGGGCATCCGCCGCGTCTACGTCGTCTCCGGCGGCTACGCAGGGGCGAACGGCGTCGAGTACCTGCAGCAGCACGGCATCGAGGTGGTGGGGGTCGAGGGCCCCAAGGACCCCCGCGCGGTGCCGTGAGCGACACGCGCAGGTGCGTGCGCGCGCTCGCCGGCGCGGTTGATGCCGCCGGCCAGCAGGTATACACGGGCGGCTCACGCACGCCATCCACAGAGAGGAACCTGCCATGGCCGTACGCATCATCTGGACGAAGGTCGACGAGGCGCCCTTCCTGGCGACCCACGCCCTCTACCCGGTACTGCAGGCGTTCACGCGGGAGACGGGGATCGCCCTCGAGCAGCGAGACATCTCGCTCGCCGGGCGGATCCTGGCCGCCTTTCCGGAGCGCCTCTCCGAGTCGCAGCGGGTGGAGGACGACCTGGCCTATCTCGGCCGGCTGACCCAGTCGCCGGAGGCCAACATCATCAAGCTGCCCAACATCAGCGCCTCGGTCCCCCAGCTCAAGGCAGCCATCGAGGAGCTGCGCGGGCAGGGTTACGACGTGCCCGTGTACCCCGACGAGCCGTCCAACGACGAGGAGCGTCAGGTGCAGGCACGCTACGCCAAGGTCCTCGGCTCAGCGGTGAACCCGGTCCTTCGCGAGGGCAACTCCGACCGGCGACCGGCCCCGGCGGTGAAGCGCTACGCGCAGAAGCACCCGCACAAGATGATGAAGCCGTGGCCAAAGGAGGGATCGAAGACTCGGGTCGCCCACATGAAGGAGAAGGACTTCTACGGCTCCGAGCGCTCCCTCACCCTCCCCGCCGCGACCTCGGCGCGCATCGAGTACCGCGGAGCGGACGGCAGCCGGCAGGTGTTGCGGGAGGGAATCGCTCTGGAGGAGGGCGAGGTCCTCGATTGCGCCGTCATGAACGTCGCCGCCCTGCGCCGCTTCTACCAGGAGACCATCGAGCGGTGCCGCGAGGATGGGACCCTGCTCTCGCTGCACCTGAAAGCAACGATGATGAAGGTCTCCGATCCGATCATGTTCGGGCACTGCGTCTCGGTGTACTTCGCCGACGTCTTCAACCGGTACGGTGAGACCCTCGAGGCCATCGGAGCCAATCCCAACTACGGCGTTGCCGACCTCCTCGCCCGCCTCGACCGGCTCCCGGAGGCGGAGCGCCGGGAGATCGAAGCAGCGATCGAGGCCACCTACGAGAAGCAGCCACCGCTGGCGATGGTGGACTCGGCCAAGGGCATCACCAACCTTCATCTGCCCAACAACGTGATCATCGACGCGTCGATGCCGGTGGTGATCCGCGATGGCGGCAAGATGTGGAACCGGGAGGGGCAGCTGCAGGACACCACCGCCATGATCCCGGACCGCGCCTATGCGGGCATCTACCAGGCGGTCATCGAAGACTGTCAGAAACATGGACAGTTCGACCCCGCCACGATGGGCAACGTCTCGAACGTAGGGCTGATGGCCAAGAAGGCGGAGGAGTACGGCAGCCACGACAAGACCTTCGAAGCGCCGGGTGCGGGTACCATCGCCTTCGTCGACGAGGGGACGGGCGAGGTCCTCCTCGAGCAGCCGGTGGAGAAGGGCGACATCTTTCGAGGGTGTCAGACGAAGGACATCGCCGTGCGGGATTGGGTGAAGCTCGCCGTCACCCGCGCTCGAGCCTCCGGCCGGCCGGCCCTGTTCTGGCTGGACCCAAACCGTGCCCACGATCGGGAGATCATCCGGAAGGTCGAGACCTATCTGAAGGATCACGACACGAGCGGTCTCGACATCCGCATCCTTGCGCCGGTGGACGCGATGCGCCTGACGCTGGAGCGCGTACGCCGGGGTGAGGACACCATCTCGGTGACCGGGAACGTGCTGCGCGACTACCTGACCGACCTCTTCCCCATCCTCGAGCTCGGGACGAGCGCCCGGATGCTTTCCATCGTTCCGCTCCTGAAGGGCGGTGGCCTGTACGAGACCGGCGCAGGCGGCTCGGCACCGAAGCACGTGCAGCAGTTCCTCTCGGAGAACCATCTGCGCTGGGATTCGCTGGGCGAATACTGCGCCCTCGTTCCCTCCTTTGAGCAGGCGGCGCAGCAGGGCGCACCGAAGGCGAAGATCCTCGCCGGCGCCCTCGATCGAGCGATCGGGGCCTATCTGGAGAACGGGCGGATGCCCTCGCGCAAGGCCGGCGAGCCGGACAACCGCAACAGCACCGCGTGGCTGGCCCGCTATTGGGCCGAGGCTCTCGCGGAGCAAACAGAGGACACGGCGCTCGCCGAGCGCTTCGCCGAAATCGCGCGCCGTTTCGCCGAGGCACACGAACGGATCCATGAGGAACTCCTCGCGGTACAGGGCGGACCCGTGGAGATAGGCGGCTACTACCATCCCGATCCGGCGAAGACGGAAGCGGCGATGCGACCGAGTCCCACGCTGAACGCACTCATCGACGGGATTTAGTCGAAATGGCCAGGCGCCGGGGGATCCGTCACGTCCTCGCCTTCGACGACGCGCCCTTTCCCCGATCGCACCGCGGCGACGTCAAGGTGGTGGGGACCCTCTTCTCGGGTCCCCGCCTCGACGGAGTGTTGTGGACGAAGGTGCGGCGCGACGGGACCAATTCCACCCGGGCGCTGATCGAAGCCACTCGACGTTCCCGCTTCTACCCGCAGGTCCAGGCCGTCTTGCTCCAGGGGATCACCCTGGCCGGGTTCAACGTGGTGGACCTCGATCGCCTACACCTGGCGCTCGAGCGGCCGGTCCTCGTCGTTGCGCGCAAGGCACCCGACCTCGACGCCATCCGCAGCGCACTCCATACCCGAGTGCCCGGGGGCGCTCGGAAGTGGCGACTCATCGAGGCCGCGGGCCCCATGGAGCCCGCCGGGCGGGTCTGGGTGCAGCGCCGCGGCATCGAGCTGGAGACGGTTCGGCAGGTGCTGAAGCGCTTCTGTCTGTACAGCGACGTCCCAGAGCCCCTCCGCGTCGCGCACATCATCGCCGGCTCCCTCTCGCCGCTGGGAAGCCGCCGCCGAGTCTGATCCGAGCCCCGCTCAAGACGGCTCGGAGGAGGCCGGCGTTCCCTGCGCCGGGCCCGCCTGCGCCCCGGCAGCGACCCACCGGGCGAGGCGAAGATGTGTGCCTTCGATCGGCTCCACGTCCCAGGGGCCCGGCGCCTCGTCCGTCGGCGGTGGAGGGGCTTCGCCGGACAGCGCAGCTCGGCTGGCCGCCACGACATGGCCCTGGCTGTCCAGGAGGATCTGCGGCACCCCATCCCGGTCGAGCAGACGTCCGATCACTCGGCGCAGTTCGGTCTCCCGCAGCGCTTCTGCCTTGTCTGCCGGGCGGTCCCGCGCCTGAAGGACCTGATCGAGAATCCAATTCAGGTCGCGGGCGATCTGGCGGATCTCGCTGGGCCCTTCTCCTGCGGCGCACCGTGCCTGCAGGTTGCCTTCGCGCACCTGCTGTACCGTCCGGCGGATGCCCTCGATGGGTAGTTCGAGGTGGAGCCGGAGCCGTCGATAGACGAGGATCCCCAGCGCGAGCGCGAGTGCGCCCAAGAGTACCGCCGACCACGCACCCACCTGGCCGAGGCGCTTGGCGCGCCGGTCCGCTTCGACCATCGCGCCACGGTTCATCTCGCCCAAGCTTAGGACGGCGGAGACGATGCGAGCCCGCGCCTCGGGATCGCCGGCGAACGCGGCCGCGCGGTCCGCCTCCACCCGCTCGATGAGCGGACGCTCGAGCTCAGGACGCGTCATGCGCGCCCGAGCCCGCTCGAGCGCCTTCGCGAAGCGTTCGCTCGCCTCTGCGTCGGCACCGTCCGAGGCCAGGGCGGCGAGCATCGCCTCGACCGCTTCGGTGGTCTCCACGTTCTCCTCGATGATCCGCTCGATCGCCGGACCCATGCGTTGGAGCAGGGTGATGGCAAGGACCGAGAGGGCAATTTGCAGCGCGAGGATGCTTCCGACGCCCAGTCCGGCCTCTCTGCGCAGTCGCATGGAGCTATGCCCTCTCCGACAAGCGGCGTGCGTCCTTCTCGGTACTCACCAGCATGAGGATGTCCCCTTGCGCCAAGGGCCGGTTGGGATCGGGAATGGTGGTCACCATGCCCGTGTCGCCGCCCACGCGCAGCGCGGACACGATGACGCCGAAGCGCTTGGGCAGCTCGAGCTCCGCCAGCGTCCTCCCCCAGAAGGCTTCGGGTGCCTCCATCTCGGTGAGCACCAGGTCGCCGCCGAGGGGAAGGACGTCGACGACGTTGCGCCATGCGATGCGTATCGCGAGGCGCTCACCGTAGGCCTGCTCGGGATTGACCACCTCATGGGCCCCGATCAGCTTCAGGATGCGGGCGTGGACCGCATCGGTGGCCCGAGCGATCACTCGCCTCGCACCGAGCTGGCGCAACAGCGCGGTCACGATGATGCTTCCCTCGCGATTGTCGTCGCCAATGGCACAGATGCACGCGTCGCGGTCTGCGGGGGAGAGGTTGGCCAGCGCGTCCTCCTCCATCGCATCCATGACCACGGCATCGGCTACATAGGGCGCAATGGCATCGATGCGACCTTCTTTGACATCGACCGCGAGGACCTCGGTGCCGTGCGCTGCGAGCTCGCGCGCCAGCGCCATTCCGAACTGGCCGAGGCCGATCACCAGGGCTTGTCTTGCCATCTCGAACTAAGCCTCCCTTCCTATCAGCCCACCAGGATGGACTCTGCGGGGTGCCGTCGCTCCGGATGCGACTTCGCAGCCGATAGAAAGACGAATAGGGTCAGGGGTCCGACGCGCCCCACGAACATGCATGCGATGATGATGAGCTTACCCACCTCGTCCAACATGCCGGTACCGCCCACCGAGAGGCCAACGGTTCCCAGCGCGCTCACCACTTCGAAGAGCATGGCGTCTAGGGGCATCACCTGAGTGATCTGCAGCGCCACGAGACCAAGACACGCCCCCAGGACCCCAAGGGTGGTGATGGCCACCGCGCGCAGGACCACCTCACGCGCGATCCGGCGTCCGAAGACGTCGATCTCGGAACGCCCACGGACGACGGCGAGCACGGCGAGGACGACGATCGCAATCGTCGTGGTCTTCACCCCCCCCGCCGTGGACGCGGGGCTGCCTCCGACGAACATCATCAGCACCATCAGCGTCCATGTCGCAGGACGGATCGCCGTCAGATCTATGGAGTTGAAGCCCGCGGTCCGCAGAGTAACGGATTGGAAGAGACTGTTCGTGAGCCGATCGCCCAAGGAGAGGCCGTGCAGCGTTCCGTTCCACTCGAAGGCGAGGATGAACGCGGCGGGCACGACGATGAGGATGGCGGTGGTCCAGAGGACCAGCCGCATGTGCACCGTGAGCTTCCGCCGTCGTGTCGCCACGCCGGCGACCACCGCCGGTCCGAGCCCTCCCACCACGATGGCCGCGGCAACCACCAAGAGGACCAGGGCATTGTCCCGATAGGGCACGAGGCTGTCGCTCTGCAAGGCGAAGCCGGCATTGCAGAATGCAGAGATGGCGGTAAACACCGCACGCCATGCCGCCATGGGCAGGGAGTCGCCCTCGGCGAGGAAGCACCCGAAGAGTACGAGGGCCGCGGCACTCTCGGTGATCCCGGTGACGACCAGGATCTCGCGCACGGCACGGCGCACGCCCGCCCGCCCCTCCGCTCCAACCACATCGGCCACGGCCCGCTCGTGGCTCAAGGACAAGCGCCTGCCGAGGAGCACGAATGCGGCTGCGGAGAACACCATGATTCCGAGCCCCCCCACCTGGATCAGGCCGAGGATGATGAACTGCCCCAGGCCGCTGAAGTCCACCGGCGTGTCCAGAACGATGAGCCCGGTGACGCAGGTCGCGCTGACCGCGGTGAACGCAGAGTCGATCCACCGGAGCGCCTCGCCCGTGCTCGTCGCGGCGGGCAGCTCGAGCAGCACAGTCCCCAACGCACAGAGGAGCAGGAAGGAGAGTACGAGCGCCCGTGCCGGCTGGTTCAGTAGGACATCGAGAAAGGTCGGCTCGTGGGGCTGGCGCGGCGTTTGAATGCTGGCGACGATAAAACGATGCGTAACGAGCACGAGTACGATGAGTGGCACCACGCCCCCCGGTGAGAGGGGCAGACGGGGACCTCCTAGCAGGGGCAGGACCGGAACGAGCCCTGGCACCAGAGCGAACGCCAGGGCGACCGCTGTTGCCCATCGGTCCCACCATCGCCAACCTCGATAGCGGCGCCACACCTCGCTCACCAGCACCAGCAACATCGCCGCCAGGGCAAGGGGACGAACGGGATCGGAGGGAGGATCTCCCCGCACCACATCGAAGACGACGACCAGCGCGAGCACCGCAGCCGCAAGGAGATCGACGTCCGGAACCTGTTCCTTCGGGTGTGCCGCGTCGAAGCGATCGATACGGGTCGACGGCCAGACCTGCGAAAGCAGGAGGATCGCCGCAGTGAGAACGAAGAGACCACGCGTGGGTGCGTGGGCGTTCTCGATCAGCATCAGCCCAACCCAGAACGCAGTGGCGGCCGTGGCGAGCAGCCGTGGCACGAACCGCTCTGGACGGTAGGTCACCGCGGCGAGCACTGCGACGAGCGGCGCGGCGGCGACGGCCCACCAGGGCGAGAGGCCGAGGGCGGCGGCACCCCTAAGCGGTGCCAGCACCAGCGCCGCCGGAGCCGCGGTGAGCAGGAGCAGCCGCACCGTGCGGGTCCTGCGGAGCACCGCAGCGCGCTCGGCTTGCGCAAGGGATCGATTCAATCACCGCCCTCCAAAGCCAGCCCCTCGGCTGTGGGTGCCCGGCGCAGCTCTGCCGCTGTGCCGCGGGCAGCTAGGTCAATGATGCTTCGTAGATGCTTTGAATGGACTGGTCGAGCAGCCGGTCGAATTCCTCGTCGCTCTGATCCACGCGCAGGCCTTCGGTGAGCGCACGGGAGAAGCTGGCAATGACGCCGTGGTTTCGCGCGAGGCGCGCATTGGCCTCCGCGCGCGTGTACCCACCGGAGAGCGCGACGACACGGAGCACCTTCGGGTGCTCGACGAGCTCACGGTAGAGGTCGTCCACCTCCGGTAGCGTCAGCTTGAACATGAGCACGGTGCCGTCGGGCACGCGCTCCAACCCAGCGAGGAGACCCGCCTTGAGGAGGGCTTCCGCCTCCTTCTTGTCTGGCGCCTTGATGCTGACCTCGGGCTCGAGGATCGGAACGAAGTCGGCGCCGGCAATCTCCAGGCCGATGTCGAACTGCTGCTCCACGATGGCCCGGATGCCCTCCTCGTTCGCCTCATGGATGACCGAGCGCATCTTGGTGCCGAAGATCCCCTTCTCCCGCGCCCGCTCCAGCGTCGCACCCAGGTCGGGGATCGGCTTCATGAGCTGCACGCCGTCCTTCTTTTCGGCCAGTCCCTTGTCCACCTTCAGGAACGGGACGATTTCCTTCACCGTCCACAGATACTCGGCCGTCCCCTTCCCCTCGATCTCACGCTCCATCGTGTCTTGGAAGAGGATTGCCCCCAGGACGCGATCCCCCCGGAAGGCCTTGCTGGTGATGATCCGCGTCCGCATCTGGTGGATCAGGTCGAACATCTCCCGCTCGTTCGACCACTGGTCCTCACCGATCCCGTACGCTGCCAGTGCCTTGGGGGTGCTCCCCCCACTCTGATCCAGCGCCGCAATGAACCCCTTGCCCTTCCCGACTTTCTCGCGCATGGCCTCGTTCATGGCGCGCACGATAGGCACGGCCGGCGCGTGCAGGCAACCGTCTGGTACCCCTCCTGAGGGACCGGCCGAGGCCTGGTCCATGCGACGCGGCTGCTTCCCGGTTGCAACCCCTCCCACCGTGCCTATCTTGGCTCCCCCCGGGGTGGGTCCGATCCCGTGGCGCCCGGGTGACCTATGTGGTGGGATGCAGGATACTGGCTCGTCGTTGGAGTGGGCGCCCTCCTCTCCATCGGCGCGCAAATCTGGGTGCAGCGCGCCGTGGGCCGGTGGAGCCGCGTGCCCACGCGCGGCGGCCTCTCGGGCCGGGAAGTGGCCGAGCTGATCCTTCGCGTGCGGGGCGTGCAGGGGGTACGCATCGAACCGGTCGCCGGCTTTCTCAGCGACCACTACGACCCGAGCCGGCGGGTACTGCGCCTCTCCCCTGACGTCTACGAGGGCCGGAGCGTGGCTGCGGCGGGCATCGCCGCACACGAGGTCGGCCACGCCATTCAGGATGCCGACGGGTACGTTCCCATGCGCCTGCGCCAGAAGATGGTGCCCGTCGCCAACGTAGGGACCCAGCTCGGCCTCTGGCTGACGGTGATCGGTTTGGTCTTGGGGGCCCTGCAACTGGCGACCGTGGGGGTGGTGCTCTTCGGCGGCTTCGTCGCCTTCACCCTGGTGACGCTTCCGGTGGAGTTCGACGCGTCGCTGCGGGCCCACCGCGCCCTGGCCGATTCGGGTTACTTCACCCCCGAGGAGCTGGCGGGCGTTCGCCAGGTGCTCACCGCGGCCGCGGCGACCTATCTGGCAGCGGCCGCCTCGGCGCTCTTACAGCTCCTCTACTGGGCATCGCTGCTCTCCGGGCGTCGCGACGAGTAGCATGCACGCAGGCTGGTGAAGCCGCGCTGTACCTGCGACGCAACCTGCCCACGCCGCGGTGAGCGGGCGCGCACCCAGCCATCGTCGGCCATCCTCCGCTCGGCCCTACTCGTCGTTCGGTGGCGGCGGGGGGAGCGCGGCCTTGGCGGCGCGAATCAGCTCCTCGGCGCGCTCGGTGGGGATGCGCAGCGCCGCTCCGATCTGCTCGGGCGTGAAGCCGTGGACCTCCGAGAGCAGCCACGCGCGCCACTGCTCCACCGGCAGCGCCGACGCCGCCTCGTGTGAGATCTCGTCCACCAGACCACCCGCCGGGATCACGTCTTCGACGCGAGGCGGGATCTCGTCGGGCTGGTACCAATCCCAGAAGGTGTCGTCGAGCTCGAGGGGATCGAGGGGCGGGATGACGTCCTCGGTGTGCACCGCCCACAGATCCTGCTCCCACAGGTTCTTGGCGATGATCTCATCCAGGGTGCGCATCTCGAGCGTCAGCAGCCAGCGGCGCAGGTCCGCCGGCTGCCGCTCGCGCCCCGCGCACGCCCGGATGAGCGTCTCGCCCACCAGTTCCTCGGGACTGATGCTGTCCTTGGGCAGCTCCTCCCGGGCCTCGTGGTAGGCGATGTGGTGGCGCGCACTCGCAATCAGCTCGTCGAGGTGGGCCTTGACGGCCTCAGTGAACGCCTTTCGTTCCTGGATGTCGTTCTCCATGCTCATCTTGTCGTTCCTTCTTGCGTGCTGCTTGCGAGAGAACGGTCCGGCGAGTGCGCGCCCCCACGCGCCGCGAGCAAACTAACGAACCTCGATGCGGCGCCCGCGGCTGCTCGTCTCTCGCTTGGGGAAGCGAACGGTCAGGACGCCCTTTTTGAACTCGGCTTCGGCGTTCTCCCAGTCGATGTCCTCGGGAAGGGGGATGGCGCGCTGGAAGTAACCATAGTAGCGCTCGGTACGGAAGAGCCCTTCGTCGTCGTTCTGGGACTCGCTCTTCTTCTCACCGCTGATGACGAGCATGTTGTCCTCGACCTGGAGGTTCACGTCGTCCTTCTCCATGCCGGGCAGCTCCGCGGTGACCTTCAGCGCCTTCCCCTCATCGGAAACCTCGATGCTGGGTACGAAGCGCGACGGGCTGAAATCCCCGAACCACCGGTCCATCTGCTGGAAACGCGCAAAGGGATCACGGAAAAAGTCCTCGAAGAAGCTGTCGTCGAAGAGGCGTGAGAGGCTCGGGAAAGCCATCTGCCCAAAGGGCGTCAGCGCAGTCGTCCCCGCCGCCCGCGGCGCCGCTGGCTGTGACTGCTTCTCCTGCTGCGTCTTCTTCTTGAACTTGAATGGAAGCCACTTCTCGAGCTTGCTCATGGCGAAACCCTCCTGTGAATCGTGAGATCTGTTGGGACGGACCCGAGCGCCGGCGGCCGATGTGATACGTCTCGTGCTGCCTGCCTCGTGCCGGCGGCCCGGCGCCATCCGCCTTGCGCCACCGACCCACTGCCGGCGCCCGCATTCCTTCCTTAAGTCGCCTTTCGGCGCCGGCAAGTCGCCAGGCACCGCCGCAGCGCCATCGCAGGATCAGGCCCCGCTCCTGGGTGCCTCGGACGCGGTGCCAGCCCGATCGAGTGCCTGCCGGACCCGATGCGCAAGCTCGGCTCCGGAGAAGGGCTTCGGCAGGAAGGCGCCCTCGGGCACCCACTCGAGCACGTCGATCGAACCCTCGGGATAGCCGGAAATCACCAGGACCGGGAGCCCGGGCCGGCGGGCCTCGAGCGCCTCCACGAGCGCCTGGCCGCCGAGTCTCGGCATCACCACATCGGTGACGACGAGATCGATCTCGCCGCCATGGGCCTCGACCTGCTGGAGCGCCGCCACACCGTCGACAGCCGCAAGAACGCGATAACCCAGCGCCCCCAAGGTCCGCACCATCAGTTCGCGGACACCGCTCTCATCCTCCGCGACCAGGACCGTCTCCGATCCGCGGGGGAGGGGCTCGTCGTCCTCCGCTGCAGCCTCCTCCACCTCGGCTTCCGTCGCCGGGAGCCACACCGTGAACGTCGAGCCTCGCCCGGGCGCGCTCTCCACCTCGATCGTGCCTCCGAGCGCCGCCACGATCTGGCGGCAGGTGGAGAGCCCCAGCCCCGTGCCGGTTCCCACGGGCTTGGTGCTGAAGAAGGCGTCGAAGGCCCGCGCCTGAACCTCCGGACTCATCCCGCACCCGTCATCACGGACAGAGAGGGTCACGTGCCGCGCCCCGTCGCGCTCCCCTTCGGCGACCACCACGTCGATGCGCCCGGTTTCGGAGATGGCATCCGCCGCGTTGATCACCAGGTTGAGCAGGACCTGCTCGACTTGCACGGGATCGGCGTGCACCACCCATCGCTCTCCGGCGCGCGAGAGGTGCAGTTCGATCCGCGAGGGCACCGCGCGGCGCATCAACGGCGCCATCTGCTGTACGACGCGACTCAAGTCGACGGGCCTCGGCTGCAGTGCGTCCCGGCGGGCGAGGGTGAGGAGACGACGGGTCAGCTGACGGCCCCGCTCGGCGGCGAGCCGAATGTCCGCCACCATCTCCTGCGCCGCGGGGTCGGCTCCCACCTGCTGTGAGAGCGACTCGAGGTTGAATAGGATCACCGTGAGTAGGTTGTTGAAGTCGTGGGCGATGCCTCCAGCGATCCGGCCCACCACCTCCAGCTTCTGCGACTGGCTCAACGCCCGGGACTGCTCTGCGAGCGTCTGTGCGTCGCGCCGCTCCCGCACCACGAGGCGCGCAAGGGCCAGCAGCGCGGCGACGGCGAGCACGCTCACCAGGAGGCCTGGAAGCTCGGTCCAGTCCGCCATGCCCAGCCGCACCCACCCATGGGCTTCGATACCCCTCGCCAAGGTCAGGGTCTGGCGAGTGGCCATGAGGGCGAGGAGCCCCGCCATGAAGCCCATGCGCCAGGTGGCCAGTCGCCGCACGTACCACAGCGCCAGCACGAGCCCCGTCAGGCGGAGCAAGATGGATGCGGCGAGCACCACACTCACAGGGTAGCAGGAGAAGCGTGACACGACAGGACAGGGGGCGGGAGACGGGGCAAGACGAAGCGGAGCCGGGTGGGTCCCTCGAGCCGGGCTCCATGGCACGGGCGCCCTCCTGCCGCGAGACACGGCCAGGGCCCAGGTACCGGTCAGAAGGGGGCGCCGCGCAGGCGCCGCGCCCGGGGGCGTGCGGCGGCCTGGCCGCCTTCGGCCTCGACCACCGGCCTCGACCGCCCCTTTTGGATCTGCTCTAGGCACGGGGCCCGGCGCACGCCAGGGGCGTCGACCGACCCCTTCGGCACCCCTCCGCGCAGGTGCTATGACCCCTCGAATGCACCTGCTCTCCCTCCTTGGTCTCGGCGCCGGGCTGGCCGCGGATGCGGTGGCGGTCTCCCTCGCCGCGACCCTGAGCGGGCACCGCCCGCGGGGGCGCGAGATGGTGCGGGCCGCCCTCGTCTTCGGCCTCTTCCAGGGAACGATGCCCCTGCTCGGCCTCAACCTCGGGCAACTCCTCGGGGATGCCTACGAGCGCTGGGGGGCCTACCTCGCCTTCGTCATCCTCTTGGCGCTCGGCCTCAAGACGCTGTTTGAGGGTCGAGGTCGCGTAGGCGGGCAGCGAAACGGCACCCACCTGACGGGGCTGCCCCTCCTCTCCACCGCCCTCGCCACGAGCCTGGACGCCCTCGCCGCGGGCCCGACGCTCCCCTACTTTGGCCTCCCCAGCCTCCTCGCGGCCGCGACCATTGGCATGACCACCACGGGGCTGACGCTGCTGGCCATGGCCGCAGCCCGCCACCTGCGCCGGGGAAGCGACCGCGCCTTCCGCCTCGCCGGTGGCACGCTGCTCATCGCGCTCGGTCTGAAGATCCTCCTCGAGCACCCTTCGCGCTGAGGCGCGCCCGTCAGCGCAGGGGTCCCGGCGTGTTAGGCTGGAGCGGCTCGCGCCGCCGCCGGTGAGCGCGCCCACGCCCACGCCTGCACCCTAAGGGGGGAGATCGATGAAGCCGAACCTCCGCTTTACCGTCCTCGTTGCCGCATCTGCACTGTTCGTCGCCTGCCCCACGTCGAGCCCGAAGGGCGACGGCGGGCCGCCGCCGGGAGATGGCGGCTCGGGAGACGGCGGCACGGCGAAGCCGCCGGTGATCGCCTCGGCCCGGATCGTCGTCGCCGAGCGGAAGCGCATCGAAATGGAGGGAGATCTGTGGGTGAACGCCTGGGCGGCCAACGGCAACGCCTACTTCCTCTGGGGCGACGGCACCGGGCAGGGGCCCTGCTACCCCGCTGCCGAAGGCACCCCACCGGGCTGTGTGAACGTGGATCGGGCGACCTGCAACGACCCCGGCTCGCCGGTGGTCTTCTGTGACGACTTCTGCGGGATCTATCCCTGCGATGGGAGCACCTGCTACGACCCCTGCATCATCACCAGCATGGGCATCTTCGAGCAGGAAGGACCCATCGCCACCTTCCAAGGCTGCGGCACGGATTGCATCCAAACGCTGCACGTGCCCGACGGAGTGCCGCAGTTCGTCTACGGGCAGGACCCCGGCATCGGCAACAAGCCCACCGGCCTGCTCGCACTCGGCGACACCTTGGTGCTCGCCGGCCACCGCCACGAAGGGGCGGACACCGTGCTCGAAGGCTACATCGCCGTCTCCAACGACCTCGGCTTCACCTGGACGGTCGCGCCGGGATCGCCATGGACCGGAGACAGCCACTTCAAGCGCATGATGCTCATCGACTTCGGAAAAGGGTACGCGCTCAACGAGGACGGCTGGGTCTACGGGATCGGCATGGGCCCGCCCGATGTGGGCATGAGCGATCTGTACCTGGCGCGGGCCCCCGTGGAGCGGGTGGCCGAGTACACCGCCTATCAGTATTACGCCGGGCCGACACGCGGCTGGGACCCGGACCCGGAGGCTGCAGTGCCGCTCGGTCCCAAGGCGAGCTTCCAAGGGGACGCCATCTATCATCCGGGCATCGACCGCTACCTGCTCCTCATCCCGGGACGGGACTACGTCATCGAGCTGTGGGAGGCGCCCGACCCCACGGGCCCATGGACCCTGGCGCAGCGCTTCGAGGGTGAAGCCTACGCGCCTTCGATCATCGCCAAGGACGCGGGCCCCACCTCCTTCTACTTCACCGCCGCCGGCGGCTCGGGCGTGGGGGACACCTACCAGCTCAACATCAACCGCATCGAGCTGACCCTGCGCTAGACCGGACGCCCGCCATGCGAAGCGCGCCGGCGCTTGCCCCGCAGCATGGCGCCTGCGGCACGGGCCTTTGCGCCTAGCTCACATCGGACATCTGTGGCATGCCCGGGGGGTCATGCGCACCTCGACACCTCCGCCGCCTCGCACCTCTTCATCTCCTGCGGGCGTGGCACCGGGACGTCCAGCCCTGGCGCAAATGGAGACGCGCCCCGTCGGGTGTGGGGCCGGG
Source organism: uncultured Myxococcia bacterium (assembly GCA_964471535.1). Classification (GTDB taxonomy): domain Bacteria; phylum Myxococcota; class Myxococcia; order SLRQ01; family SLRQ01; genus CAYYHA01. Next base: position 27,442 of record CAYYHA010000029.1, read on the forward strand.
CAGCACCGGGTGCAGACCGGCGCGGCGCGCGTCCGCGGATGGGTCGCCCCCGGGGCTGCATGCGGCCTCCTCCTCGCCCTGCTCTCCTGCACGCCCGCGCCGGGCGGCGACTTCCAAGGCGTCGTGGAGTACGCGTCACGGGCGCTCGCCTTCGAAGTTCCCGGCCGGGTGGCGGAGATCCGCGTCGAACGGGGTCAGCGCGTCGAGGCCGGCGCCCTCCTCGCCCGCCTCGACGACCGCGAGGCGGCCTTGCAACGCACCCTGCGCCAGGCGGAACTCGACGCCGCATCGGCACAGCTACAGCTCCTGCAGGCGGGCTCGCGCCCTGAGGAGCGCCGGCAGATCGAGGCGCAGGTGGAGGCGGCCCGCGCCGCGCTGCGCACGCTCGAGCGCAGCCTGCGGCGGCAGCGCGAGCTGGTGGATGCGGGAGCGGCGCCTCCCGCGACGGTGGACGATCTGGAGGACGAGCTCGATCGGGCGAAGGCCAACCTCTCGGTGCTCCTACAGCGCCTGAAACTGGTGCGGAGTGGAGCCCGTGCAGAAGAGCTGGCCATCGCGCAGGCGCGGGTGGCTGCGGCGCGCGCCGCCCTGGACCTGGCCACAGAGCAGCAGCGGCGGTACAGCCTGTACGCCCCCATCGCAGGGGAGGTCATCGACCTCGTCCACGAGGAAGGGGAGGTGACCCCTGCCGGCACGCCGGTGGTCCTGCTCGCGGATACCGCGCACCCCTACGTCGACGCGTTCGTTCCCCAGGGTCGCCTCGATGGGCTCCGCGTCGGCACCGCCGCGACGGTGCGTGTCGATGCACTGTCGACCGCCCTTTCCGGCACCATCGAGCACATCTTCCCGAAGACCGAGTTCACCCCCCACTACCTCTTCTCGGAGCGGGAGCGGCCCCACCTGGTGGTGCGGGTGCGGGTACGCATCGAGGACCCGGAGCGACGGCTGCACGCCGGCATCCCTGCCTTCGTCCGGTTTGGCCATGGACCGTGAGCGGGCGAGCGCATCCCCTGGCGCCGACACCGTCATCGAGGTGGAGAATCTCGCGCGCCGCTTCGGCGAGATCGAAGCCGTGCGCGGCGTCTCCTTCCGCGTCCATCGGAGAGAGATCTTTGGCCTGCTCGGGCCGAACGGCGCGGGCAAATCCACGCTCATGCGCATGCTCTGCGGCATCCTGACGCCGACGGGCGGGCGCGGGCGCGTGGCCGGCTTCGACATCGAGAGGGAGCCGGAGCGCATCAAGCTCCACATCGGTTACATGGCGCAACGCTTTGGACTCTACGAGGACCTGAGCGTGATCGAGAACCTGCGCTTCTACGCGGGGGTCTACGGGATCGAGCGTGCGCGCCAGCGCGAGGCCATCGAAGCGGCCCTCGAGCGCGGGGGGCTCGAAGGGCGACGGACGCAGCTGGTCGCCACCCTTTCTGGCGGGTGGAAACAACGGCTCGCTCTCGCCTGCGCCACGGTTCACGAGCCGCCACTGCTCTTTCTCGACGAGCCAACGGCGGGGGTCGACCCGGTGAGTCGCCGCGAGTTCTGGGCGCGTATCCACGCCATCGCCTCGGCCGGCTCGGCGGTGGTCGTCACCACCCACTACATGGACGAGGCGGCCCGCTGCCACCGTATCGCCTTCATCTTCTCCGGCCGACTCCTCGACATCGGCCCACCCGCGGAAGTCGTCGCCCGCCGCGGACTTCGCGCCGCGTGGCTCACGGTGCGCGAGACCGAGCGGGCGATCGAGATCCTCAAGCGGAGCCCCGGCGTGGACGATGTCGCACCCTTCGGCGCGCGCATTCGCCTGGTCTGCCGCGAGGTCGACCCGGTGCAGGTCGCCAGAAGCGCCCTGACCGCGGTGGGCATCCGCATCCTGCACTCGAGCGAAGACGCCCCTTCGGTCGAGGATGCCTTCGTCTCATTGCTCCACGCCGATGCCGCGGGCCGGGAGTCGAGCGAATGAGCCGCCTTCTCTCCATCGCCTGGAAGGAGCTGGTGCAGCTTCGGCGGGATCGGCTGACGATCGCGATGATGAGCGCGCTGCCTATCGTGCAGCTCTTGCTCTTCGGCTACGCCATCGATACCGACGTCCGACACCTTCCGACGGTCGTCTACGACCAGGACCACTCCCCTTCCGCCCGCGACTTCCAGCGGCGGATGGAGGCCAGCGCCTCCTTCGACATCGTCGGGGCAGCTGCTTCCTACGAGGAAGTCACGCGGTCCTTGCGCAGCGGCGTCGCAGCGGCTGAAGGCGGTCAACTCGACGGCCGCCAGGGCGAAACCGGTTGCGCGGCTGGCCGGGCGGTCGATGGCCGGGTTCCCACCCGGACCACCGGATTGGCCAACACGCCCAGCGGGCCGCACTCGATCCGCACCTCGTCGCCTTCCTCGGAGCAGAAATCGTCCGGCGGCACGATGCCGGTGCCGGTGAGCAAGACGACCCCGTCGGGCAGTTCCTGACAGCGGGTGAGGAACCCGGCCAGCTCGTCGAACCGCCGCTTCAGCCGCGCCAATGAAGTTTGGCCTTCGAACACGGTCCGGCCGGCGCGCCGGATTTCCATCCGCATGGTCCAACCCCGGACTTCCTCCTCCGGCACGCCCGCCAACAACACGGGTCCCAAGGCGCAACTGTGCCGGTAGATCTTGGCCTGCGGCAGATACAGGAGGTTTTCCCCTTCGATGTCGCGCGCGCTCATGTCGTTGCCCAAAGTGCAGCCCACCACCCTTCCCCGGCCGTCCACGACCAGCGCCAGCTCCGGTTCGGGCACGGTCCAACGGGAATCGTGCCGGACGCCGACCGGTTCCCCGGGGCCGGAAACCTTCTGCGGCAGCGCCTTGAAAAACAGTTCCGGCCGTTCCGCCTCGTAAACCCGGTCGTAAGCCGAGGCGCTGAACTCGGATTCCTCCATGCGCGCGGTGCGGCTGCGTTCGTAGGTGACGCCCGCCGCCCAGACTTCTTGGAGATCGACCGGCGCCAGCAAGCGCAGTTCGGCCAGTGGCCGGGCCGGCTGTTGACCAGCCTTGGCCGCGCGTTCGGCCAACCAAGCCAAGGGATCCGGCTGGCGCAAACCTTCGGCCAGCCAGTTGCGGTCGGAGTCGGGCAACAACCAGACCTGGTCGCGCTCCACGAGGCCCCATCCCACGGTGTCGCCGGCTTCGGCGCGACAGCGAACCCATTTCATGGTTTGCGGCATGACGGCGGGGAGATTGGCCCGGAGGACGGACCGTTTCAACGGTTGAGCATCTCCTCCACCACGGCGAGGGCTTCCCGGGCCCGGTCGTCGGAGGGGTTCAGTTGCACGAGCCGTTCGAAGGCTTGGCGGGCGCGGTCGGGCCGTCCGGCCAGGGCCAGCAGCACGCCCTGTTGAAACAGCAGGTTCCGCAGCAAATCGCGGGGCGGGGATTTTTCCAAGCCGGCCTGGGCGGTCTGCAACAGGACGGCGGGATTGTTCAGGTCGCCGCCGCCCAACGCATCCCGCAGCCACAAGGCGCTCAAGGCGAGGTTGACCAGCGGG
>CAYYHA010000030.1:0-30918 GCA_964471535.1 uncultured Myxococcia bacterium
TCCTTCGTATTGGGCCGCAGCCGGCACCGGCGCCGCCCAGATGCCGCGCACCCCCTCCCGGTTCGACTCCCAGACGAGCCACGGCCGCCCCGCCCCCACCGCGAGGGCCGGGTGCACATCGGTGGCCGGGTGGGCGGCGATCCGCTGCGGTGCCTCGAAACCGTCGGACCCGAGGCGGCACAGGTAGAGATCCCAGTTTGCCCCCTCCTCCTGCGCCCAGGCGACCCACGCCGTCTGTCCCTCCGCCGCGATCGCCGGGTCTAGGAGCGTGCCGCGGGCGAGCTCGTAACGGCCCTCCCGCATGAGCCGCGCGCCCTTCCATTGGAAGCGCGCGGCCACCAGCCGGTCCTCTTCTCCGTCGAACTCCAGCCAGGCAGCAAACGCACCATCCGCCGTGGACACCGCCACCGGCGCGTCCGCGATCCGATGGGGCTCGCTCTGCCGCCGACCTCGCCGCAGGGGCTCCTCCCACAGCGTGATGGCATCGATCCACATCTGGCTGGGCTCGGCGTTGTGGGTCGAGGGCGCCACGATGCCCAGTCGCGTGGCCCCCCCCAGCCGAGGTCGAAAGACGATCTCGTACCGAGCCCACCGAGGTCCCACCTTCTTCCAACTCGCCACCACCTCGCGGCGGCCGCGGGTGCGCCGCCAGACGGTGAGCCGGCCGGCGGGCTCGGCGCGGGCGTGGATGCGCAGGCGGTAGTTGCGGTCCGCCCGCAGCCAGACGGTGCGCTCCAGCGTCGCGCCGCTCTTTGGTTGCGGGACGCGGGCGGTGAGCACCCGCCGCCCCTCGAAGGCGTCGGGGACGGCGACGATGCGGTGCCGAGCGGCGAAGGTCCACCCCTCGGCCCCTCCTTCGAAGCCCTCCTCGAAGATCCGCGTCGCACCCGCCGCCGGCGGGAGCGCCGAGGCAGGCTGGGGCAAAACGGCGAGGCAGAGGAGCGCCACGCGAGCCGGATGCACCGAGGACACGGTGGTGATCATAGACCCAGGCTGGGTTAGCATCCGATGGATGCCGTGGGTGGCACTCGACCTAGGCAGCTCCAACTCCGTCGCCGCCGTACTCCGCGATGAAACGCCGGAGGTGGTGCCCCTCCGCGGCCAGGCCCGCTGCATTCCCTCGGTGGTCGCGGTGGACGAGCGGGGGCGCTTCCTGGTGGGGCGCGATGCCCGCGCGCAGCTTCTCGCCCGCCCTCAGGACACGATCTTCGCCATGAAGATGATCCTGGGCCGGCGGCCCTCGGCCGCCTTCCAGCACTTCCTGGACAACGCCCCCTTCCGGGTGAAGCTCGGCAGCGCAGGCGCGGTCGCCATCCTCGGGGGGCAGGCGCTCCCCGTCCTCGACGCGGCCGCCATGGTGCTGAAGGAAGTGCGAGGACAGGCCCAGGACAACCTGGGCTGGGAGATCCACGACGTCACCCTGCCCGTCCCCGACTACTTTACTGAGGAGCAACGTGCCGCTCTCGAAGAAGCGGCCCGCCGCGCGGGAGCCCGGCGCGCCACCACCGTCGACGAGAGCGAGGCGCTCGTCCCCTTGGTGGAGCGCACCACGCCCGGCGCTCGGCGCGTCTTCCTCTTCGGCCTCGGCGGCGGCGTGCTCGGTGCGACGCTGCTCGAGCGCTTTTCCTCCCGGCTCGAGGTCGCCGCGACCAACGGCGAGGACCTTGGCGGCGCCGACTTCGACCGGCGCCTCGCCGCCCACCTCCACGAGCGCTTCCTCGAGCAGTCGGGCCTGGCCAGCTACTCCGACCCCGTGGGCCGGCAGCGGATCCTGGAGGCCGCCGAGGCGGCGAAGGTGCGCCTCGACGAGGTGGAGGAAGTGCCCGTGCAGGTGCCCTTCCTCACCTTCGGCGCCGACTCGGCCCCGGTCGGCCTCGATGTGGTGCTGACCCGCTCGGAGATGGCCCGGCAGACCCGCGACCTCCTCGAGCGGTGTGCCGCGGTGGCCGGTTCGGTGCTCCGAGCCAGCCGGGTCGAGCCCGATGACGTGGACGCCGTCTTCGTCTACGGCCGGCAGGCACGCTCTCCCCTGGTGCTCGACGCCCTCGAAGCGGCGTTTGGGCGGCGCCCCCAGCGGCTTCCCGAGGCGGCGGCCGCCCGCGGCGCGGTCCTGCTCGCCGAAGGGGCGGCGTAGGCCGGGAGCGTGGCGTGGGTTCGAAGCGGCCCGGGGGCCGGGCCGCGCCGATTCACCCTTGGCGGGACTGCCCGCTGCCGCGAGAATGACGGGGTGTTCAAGCTCGATGGAGCCACCCGCGTCGGGATCCGCTGCCACTACTGCTCGGTGGGCTGCGGCATCGACGCGTGGGTTCGAGACGGCCGCCTCGTCTACCTCGATGGAGACCCAGAACACCCGGTCAACGGCGGTCGCCTCTGCCCCAAGGGCATGAGCAGCGCCGAGGTGAACCGTGCGCCGGATCGGGTCACGCGACCGCTCTACCGAGCGCCCCGCTCCGATCGCTTCGAGCCCATCTCTTGGGAGGCGGCCTTCGAGGGGATCGCGCGCCGCATCCGTGAGGTTCGCGACGCGAGCTACGATGCGACGCTGCGGCGCACCGAACGCATCTGCGCCTTCGGCTCGGCCACGGTGGAGAACGAGGAGGTCTACCTGTGGGTGAAGCTGCTGCGGATGCTGGGCATCCACCACATGCAGCACCAGGCCTCCATATGACACAGCCCCACGGTCGCCAGTTTGGCGCCTACCTTCGGCCTCGGGGCCATGTCGAACCACTGGACGGACATCCAGAACGCCCGGCTCGTGCTCGTCGGTGGGGGGAATCCGGCCGAAAACCATCCTTTGGGCTTCCGCCACGTCGAGAAGGCGATGGAGGCGGGCGCGAAGCTGGTGGTGGTCGACCCCCGGCTGACCCGTACCGCGGCGCTGGCGCACCACTTTCTGCAGATCCGCCCCGGCACCGATCTGGTCTACCTCGCCGCCCTCATCCGCCACGTGATCGAAACCGAGGCCTTCGACGCCGCCTACGTCGACCACCACACCAACGCCCGGATGCGCCTGAGCGGCGACTTCGGCTTCGAGGCGGGCCTCTTCTCCGGCTGGCAACGCCCGGCACCCGGAGAAGAGGTGGGCCGGTACGACACCCGATCCTGGGCCTATCGCCTGTCCGAAGAGGGCACCCCACTCGTGGCGGACGATCGCAACGAGCCCGATACCGTCTTCTCGGCGATGCGGGCCCACTTCTCCCGCTACACCTTCGAAGTCGCCGAGCGCCTGACGGGCATCCCCGCCACCGAGCTGCGCCGGCTCGCCGAGCTCTTCTGCGAGCGCCGTCCCGCGACCATCCTCTACGCCCTGGGGATGACGCAGCACACCACCGGCGCCCAGGCGATCCGCTGCTACGCGATCCTCCAGCTCCTCCTCGGCAACATGGGCCGGCCCGGAGGCGGCCTCAATGCCTGCCGGGGGGAGAGCAACGTGCAGGGCTCGAGCGATCTCGCCGCACTTCCCCACATCCTCCCTGGCTACCTCCCCGTGCCCCGGCCGGAGCACGACAGCCTCGACGCCTACGAACGCGCCTACGGGACGCTGACGCGCCGGCGGCTCGCCGCGCTGTGTACCGCCTGGTGGGGCAGCCCCGCCGGCTACCGCTACCTCCCGCGTATCGATCGCAGCCCCAGCGAGTATTCCTGGAGCGACACCTTTCACCGCATGCACGAGGGCGCCTTCGATCTCTTCCTGCTGCTCGCCGAGAACCCCGCCGTCTCCGCGCCCAACGCGGGGAAGGTCGTCGAGGCGCTGGGCCGGCTGCGCACCCTGGTGGTGATCGATCTTTTCGAGACCGAGACGGCCACCTTTTGGAAGCGGCCCGGGGTGGACCCGCGCGATGTCGACACCGAGGTGTACCTCCTTCCCGGCGCCTACGGCGCCGAGAAGCAGGGGTCGATCACCAACTCGGGCCGCTGGATCCAGTGGGGCGAGAAGGCGATCGATCCGCCCGGTGAGGCGCGTAGCGACGCCGAGATCATCGATGGTCTCGCCCGCGCGGTGCGCGCGGCCTACGCCGGCGACTCGAGCGACCGCGGGCGCGCGGTCACCGAGGCGCTCTGGGACTACGCAGGAGAGGAGCTCGCCGTCGACGAGGAACGGGTGCTGCAGGAGATCGGCGGGCGCGATCTCTTTACCGGGCGCCCGCTGGAGTCGACCCGGGAGGTGACCGAGCTGCCCGAAGGGCAGGTGGCCTGCGGGCAGTGGCTCTACGCGGGGGTCTACGGCGGCGGCGAAAACCGCACGAAGCGGCGGGGTCACGACGACGGGTCGGGGACCTTCTCGAAGTGGGCCTGGGCCTGGCCGGACAACGTCCGCATCCTCTACAATCGAGCGAGCGCCGACCTCGAGGGCCGCCCCCGCGATTCCGAGCGGCCCTACGTGTGGTGGGACGAGGAAAGGGGACGATGGTGCGGCGTGGACGTCCCGGACCTGCCGGACCTGCACGCGGGGCCTGAGGCACCTGCCTTCTTCCGCCTCGCCGAGGCACGGGCCCGGCTCTTCCTCGCGCCCTACCGCTCCCCCGATGGACGCTTGGTCGATCGGGTGCTCGCCGACGGCCCCCTCCCGGAGCACTACGAGCCGGTGGAGAGCCCGGTGGACAACCCGTTGCACCCGGGGCAGTCCACCTCACCGCTGGTCCGCCTCGGCGGGGCGGTCACCGGGGACCGGTCGCGCTTCCCCCACGTGCTCACCACCCACGACGTGGTGGAGCACTGGCTCTCGGGCACGGTGACCACCCGCGTCCCACCCTTGGTGGAGGCGATCCCCGGACCCTTCGTGGAACTCAGCCGGAACCTCGGCGACCGGCTGGGCATCCGCGGAGGCGAGCGGGTGGTGGTGGAGACGGCCCGCGGTGCGGTGACCCTCCCTGCGGTGGTCACCGGGCGGATCCCGCCGCTGTGGATCGAGGGGCGCCGGATCGAGGTGGTGAGCCTCCACTGGGCTTGGGGCTGGTCGCGTCCCCATCCGGCAGAGGTGGCGAATCTGCTCACCCTCGACGTCGTGGAGCCCAACGCGGGTGCGCCCGAGTACAAGAGCGCCTTGTGCCAGGTGCGGCGCGCCCGCTAGGGCCCGCCGCAGCGCGGTGCCGCCCTGCGCCGACAAGACGCACTGGCGGGCCCAACCTGCGCTTCAGCTGCGGAGCAGGTCGACGATGACCTTCAGTGCATCGTTGGTGGTGAAGATGCCGACGGGCTGCACCCCATCCACGACGATGGCCGAGCCGATCTTCTTGTCGTGCATCTCCTGCGCGACCTGGTCCAGGGGGTCCTCCGGCTTGCAGGTGAAGGCGGGCTTGGTCATGACCTGCTCCACGGGAACCTTCTCCAGGTCCAGCTCGGGGATGCCCTCGAGCAGGATGAGGTCGCGCTGCGTCAAGACGCCCACGACGACGTTGCCATCCACGACCGGCAGGTGGCGGATGTCGTGGTCGTACATGCGCTGTGCCGCATCGGCGACGGTGAAGTCCGATTGGATGGTCACGGGCATCGAGGTCATGACATCTCGCATCGTCGGTATTTCTCGGCTCATGCTCTGCCTGTAGCATGGGCCGCGGCACGGGTCACCCCGTGCGAGAGGGTGCCGGGTGAAGATCGGGCATCGGGCGCCCGTCGGTCCCGGGAGCGTCCCCTTCCCGGCCGGGCCATGCTAGACATGGGCGGGGCCGGCGTTCTTCACCCACGGCAGCACAGGAGCAATTCATGAGACAAGTCGTCGCGGCAGCCCTCGTTCTCGCCGGGCTTGTGGTGCTCCCCCACCCGGCACGGGCCAGCGGAGCAGCCAAGGCCTTAGAGAAGCCGGTCAAGACCCTCATCACCGCCGTCCGCTACGGAAAGGACAGCCTCGGCATCAAGCAGCTCGCGGGGGAGGCGCAGGCGCGCTTCCTCCTCGGCGAGGCCTACGAGAAGGCGACCGAGGCGCAGCGGGCGGAGTTCATTCGACTCTTCCACCAGCTCTTCGCCGGCATCGCGTTTCCCAAGATCCGCCAGAACTTCGAACACCTCGAGACCATCCTGTACGAGCCGCCGGAGATCGAGGGCGATACCGCGAAGATGAAATCGACCCTCGTGATCCTCCATCCGCTGAAGAAGCAGGAGATCCGGGTGGAGTACACGCTCAAGAAGGTGGGCAAGCGCTGGAAGGTCTTCGACGTCTTGGTCCTCGGGACCGGGGGAGACTCCATGCTCACCTCCATCCGGAACGACCAGGTTCAGCCCATCCTGGCAGAGGGGGGGATGGACCATCTACTGAAGCTGATGCGCGAGCGCGCCGCCGAGATCGAGAAGGCCAAGCAGGGCTGACGCAGAGCGCCGGCCTCGGTCAAGAAGAGGAAAGCAGGACGCGATGAAGCGAGTGGGTGGGGTGTCGGAGCGCGTCGCGGGCGCGATCGCCGAGGCGCTCATCGCACGTCCCGGCCTCTTCGTCACCGCCATCCTCCTCCTCGTCGCCTTCTCCGCTTGGTCGGCGAGCCGGCTGGGGCTGAACACCAACCAGCTCGATCTCATCGACCAGGACCTGCGCGCGGTAAAGGACGTCAAGCGCGTCGTGGAGATGGTGGGCGGCGCCGGCCACCTGATCCTCGCGCTTCGCGGCAGCGACGAGAAGAAGCTCAAGCAGACGGCGGACGACATCGTTCGGTGGCTGGAGCAAAGCGGCAAGATCCACCACGTCAACTACAAGATCGACACCACCTTCGTCCGGAAGAACGCGCTCCTCTTCATGGATACCCAGGACCTGCTCGAGGTCCGAAAGCGAGTCACCGCCTACCTCAAGGACAGGATCAAGCGCGCGAGCCCCTTTTTCTTCGAGATCAAGAAGACCGAGCCAGTCAAGCTCCAGGTCGACGACATCATCGACAAGTACAAGAAGATCGGAAAGAAGGCGATCACCGACGACTACTGGATCAGCGACGACAAAGAACTGCTCATCATCTCCATCAAACCAAAGTGGAACTCCACCGAACTCGAGAAGACGGGGAAGTTCGTGGAGCAGATGCGCAAGCTCTTCGCCAACTGGGAGAAGAGCAAGTTCAACACCGCGGGCACGCGCCTCGTCGAAGACTACACGAAGGACCCGCCCAAGGATCCAAACACCATCGAGTACGGGTTCACCGGCAGTTACCAGCTCTCCTACGACGAATCCTACGAGATCAAGAAGTCCCTGGCGCCGGTCAGTGGTATCGCGCTCGCGGGGGTCTTCGCGATCCTGCTGCTCTTCTTCGGCCGCCGATTCGGCGCCATCTTTCTGGTTCTGACGGGTCTGCTCTTCGGTGTGACCTGCTCCTTCGGCTTCGCCTACTGGGCGGTCGGAGAACTGAACATGGTCACCTCGATCCTCGCCGGGATTCTCATGGGTCTGGGGATCGACTTTGGCATCCACCTCATCTACCGGCTTCGTGAGGAACTCGGCGCCCACGGCGACCTCCCCGATGCCGTCCGGGCAGCGCTCATCCACCAGGGCCCCGCTTCTTTCGTCTCCGCAGCGGGAATCGGCGCGGCCTTCCTCTCCCTTCTCCTCTCCGAGTTCAAGGGCTTCTCCCAGTTCGGCCTGCTCTCGGGTGTAGGCGTGTTCATCATTGGCCTGGTGATCTACCTGTGGGTCCCCTCGGTGCTCCTCCTCCTCGAGCGATGGAAACCCGGAGCCGCAGCATCCCTCATCGGCACCCTGGTCTCAGAGAGCCGTGATGATGCACACGATCGGATCCCACGGCCTGGGCTCCTGCTCTTCGGTGGGCTCGCCGTCGCCCTGGGGCTCTCCGCCTTCGCAGGGCGGGCCGAGTTCGACTACAACACGCGAACCCTGTCCGTCTCCGGTCAGCCATCGCTCGTCCTCCACGACGAGATCAGCGAGCGCTTCGATATCTCCTCCGATCCCGTCGCGGTCTACACCCCCGATGCCGAGAGTGCGCGAAAGGTGTACGAAGCCCTGAAGCGGCGCAAGGACGAGCTCACCATGGTGGATCAGGTGGTCTCGGTCTACTCCTTCATCCCCCCCGCCGAGCAGCAGCAGCGCAACTACGAGATCGCCCAGGACTGGTTGAAGGAACTCGAAGCGATCGACCCGTCGGTGCTTCCGCCCGAGTACCAGGCGCGCTGGCAAGAAGCGCTCGAGTATTTGAAGGCGAAGCCCTACAGCCTCGAGAAGGGCCTACCCCAGTACATCATCGACCAGTTCCATCTCACCGATCACCCCGACCCGAAGTACCGGGGCTGGCTGACCTTCATCTACCCGAACCCCGGCCTGTGGAACGGAAAGAAGATCATCGAGTTCGCCGAGCAGGTGGAGAACATACCGGTGGAGGGGGGTGAGGTTTACCACGCCGCAGGTCTCCCCATTCTCTACGCACTGCTCGCGAAGATCGTGCTTTCGGACGCCAAGACCACCGTCGCGCTCACCGCCCTGCTCCTCGTGCTCATCCTCCTCATCGATCTGCGCTCGCTCGTAGCGACGCTCGTGGCGCTCCTGCCTCTGCTCCTCGGGATGGGCATGATGCTCGGCCTGATGGGGATCTTCGGGTGGAAGCTGAACTTCGTGAACATCGTGGTGCTGCCCATCGTGCTCGGCTACGGTGTCAGCCACGGTGTGTACCTGATCCACCGCTTCCAGGAGGGCACGAGTCCGAGGAGAGCGCTACGAAGCGTCGGCCGGGCGGTCGCCAGCTCCACGCTCACCACTCTCGCCGGCTGGGCGGCGCTGCTCGCCGCCCCGCACGGGGGCCTGCGAAGCATGGGCATGCTCGCCTGCCTGGGAATGAGCACGACGCTCATCGTCTCGTTCACGGTCATGCCAGCGGTGCTTCAGCTACTTCACGACAGGAGGGGGCGCGCGAATGGATCGACGGAGCAGAGCGAGAAGGTACGTGACGCGGCGGCCTGAAGGCCGACCCTGGGCACTCGTCCTACTCTTCACCCTCGCGGCGGGGTGCTCCGTGGTCCGCTCTGCCTGGGTGCGACCCGACTACGAGCGCGTGGACAAGCACGAGACGCTGCGGCTTGCCGTGGTGACCGCGCCACTTCCCGCCGGGGACCCCAAGGTGGGCGAGCTGTGGTCGCTCATCGCTCGGCGCTATGCCAACCAGAAACGCGACTTCATCGCCAAGAAGAACCTGGCTGCCCCGCAGCTTCCCGAAGGCCTCTGTAGCGAGGGAATCGAAGGGATTCTCCACCTCCGGCCGAAGGTGGAGCGCCACGGCGACGGCGTGGAGGCCTCGGTGGCGGCGACGCTCACCCGCTGCCGCGATGGGGAGCTGGTGTGGAAAGCGGAGGCCGCCGGCTCCTGGCCCTCGGAGGACCCCGTGCTGAAGCAGGTAACCGAGGACTACGTGCGGGAGCTGGGGGAGTCGGTGCGGCCCTACGTGGGCCCCACCTTCCACCTGCTCAAGGCCGTGCTCGACACGCTACCGCGCCCCGAGTTGGTGGACGACGAGGACGTCCTCGAGAAGATCGAGCTGGGGGAGTGATGCGCCAGGTCTGGATTCCCAAGCACGGTCCGCCCGAGGTTCTGGAGGTGCGGGAGGCGCCCGAGCCACGGCCGAAGGCCGGGGAGATCCGGATCCAGGTCGCCGCCGCAGGGATCAACTTTGCCGATATCCTGGCCCGTATCGGGCTCTATCCCGACGCTCCGCCGCTGCCGGCGGTGGTGGGCTACGAGGTGGCGGGGACCGTGGACGCCGTCGGCGAGGGTGTGGAGGGCTTCTCAGTCGGCGACCGGGTCGCCGCCCTGACGCGCTTCGGCGGCTACAGCGAGTCCGTGGTGGTGCCGGTGACGCAGGCGGTGCGAGTGCCCGAAGGACTCTCCTTGGAGAAGGCCGCAGCGGTGCCGGTGAACTTCCTCACCGCCTGGCTCATGCTCGTCCACCTCGGAAACATCCACCGGGGCGAACGGGTGCTCATCCACTCCGCCGGCGGCGGCGTGGGCCTGGCCGCAGTGCAGATCGCCCGCTGGCGCGGCGCGGAGATCTTTGGCACCGCCAGTGCCGCCAAGCACGGCCGCCTGCGCGAGATGGGCGTCGCCCACTGCATCGACTACCGCCGCGAGGATTTCGAAGCGCGCGTTCGCGAGATCACCGGCGGTGAGGGCGTCCACCTGGTCTTGGATGCGGTCGGCGGGGAGAGCTTTCGGAAGAGCTACCGATGCCTCGCGCCCACCGGGCGCCTCTTCCTCTTCGGCGTGAGCTCGTTTGCCCCCGGACGGCGCCGGGATCTCTTCGCGGTCCTCCGCGGCTTCCTCTCCCTGCCCTCCTTCAAACCCCTGGACCTGATGCAGCGAAACCGTGGCGTCTTCGGCGTGAACATGGGGCGCCTGTGGCACCTCTCCGGCCTCATGGAAGGGATCCTGAAGGCCCTCTTCGAGCGGATCGAAGCGGGGGACTTCGACCCGGTGGTGGACCGCAGCTTCCGCTTCGACGAGGCAGCACAGGCGCACCGCTACATCCAGGACCGGAAGAACTTCGGAAAGGTGCTGCTCGTCCCGTGAGCGGGGCCGGCGAGGTCTCGCCGGGCGCGTGGGCGGCGCTGGTCGCCGGCGGTCTCGCCGTGCAGCTCCTTGCGGAATGGCGGGGCTGGCGCTGGCTGCGAGCCCTTGCCAAGGGGCTCTCCTCTGCCGGCTTCGTGGGCCTGGCGCTCGCGCTGGGCGCAACGCGTGACCCCTACGGACGGTGGATCCTCGCCGGGCTCCTCCTCTCCCTCGTAGGCGACCTGCTCTTGCTCCTCAACGCGCGTCGGGCCTTGTTCTTGGGGCTCGGCGCCTTCCTCCTCGCGCACCTGGCCTACCTCGCGGCGTTCTGGGTCCGCGGCCTCGCCCCGGTGTGGACGCTCATCGCCCTCGCGGTGCTCACCGTCCCCCGCTGGAAGGTCCTGCACTGGCTCCTACCGGCCATCGACGGGCCGGGCATGCGCCGCGCCGTCACCCTCTATGCCTCGGTGATCACCCTGATGCTTGCGGCCGCCGCCGGTACGGCCGCCGCCTGGCCCGGCTGGCGCATCCTCACCGGCGCCCTGCTCTTCTACCTCTCCGATCTCTTCGTAGCCCGGCAACGCTTCGTCGCCCCTGGGCTCACCAACCGGCTCATCGGCCTGCCTCTGTACTACGCCGGGCAGGTGCTCCTCGCGTGGTCGGCCGTATGAGACCTGCTTGCCTGCGCTGAGCGCCGGCGCGGGCCCGTGCGACGCCGGCCACCGATCAGAAACAGCGATCGCTGGAGGCCACGGGCGGCACAGGAAAGCCCTGGCGCACCACCCAGGGGGTGAGCAGCTCCCCGCCCGCGAGCAGGGAACGGAACGGTCGGCGCGAGGAGGGGCTCACGGCTGCCACCTCCCGCGCACCTTCGGGTGCCGGCACCCCTCCGACCACCCCGAGGAGGAGGCCAGCGGTACCCGGTTCGAACCGAAGGCCCAGGCGGACGAGGCGACCGGCGTCGGCGTCCAAGACCGCCACCTCGTAGGCGTCGCCATCCGCCCCCCAGGGCCACAGGGCGAGGTCCGTCGCGGTGAGGCCGCCTCGGGTACACGCCAGCTCCCCAAGATTCTTGCCGGTGGCATCGACTGCAACCAGGCCCTGTAGATCGAAGCCGAGAAAGAGGCGGGGGGATGCCGCCGCATCCTGCACCACCGCAAAGGGAGGGGCGAGAAGGCTCTCTGGGGTGAGCGCCAGGCCGGGCAAATCCGCCTGCACTTCGCCGGCGCCGTCGACGGCAAGCTGTACCAGGCCTGTGCCGGCGCGCCCGTCCGGGACGACGACCCACCGGAGGGGAGCCCCTGGCTGGCTCACGACCGGCGGCGGACCGAGCCAGTCGAGGGCCACCGGTACCTTCGACCACACGAGGCCCTTGCTCGCCGGATCCCAGGCGAGCGCGCGGACCTCGGACCCGTTCTGCGTCCGAAGGCCCGCGAGGACCGCCTCCCGCTCCCCTTCGAGCATCGGCACCGCCTGCAGCCAGTCCACCGCCATGGTGCCCGGAGGCAGAGGAACCTCCACCGGCGCCTCGAGGGCTCCAAGGCCTCGGGCCAGACGCGCCACGATCCGAACGGGCCCACCCTCGGGCTCGGCGGCGGGGCCGAGCACCGCCACCACGTCCGCGGGATCGGGATCCTCGGGGGAGAGCGGGGCGTGGAGCCGCGCCACCGCATAGAAGAGTACCCGTTCCTCGGCGCTTCCGAGCGGTACTGGCTCTGGCTCGGGGGAGAGGAGGCCGTCGTAGCGCGCCAGCACCAGGCCTCCCGACTTCAGCCCCTGGGGCGGGAGGTCGGGTGCCGGCGTACCATCAGCCAGGAGCCCGGTGTCGATCATCGCCACTCCGTCCGCGAACCGCGCCAGCCAGGGCACCTGCGCCACCTGCACGAGCTCACCCGACAGCGTGGACCCGGAGGGTGCGACGATGGGGCTCCCTCGATCCCAGCCGTCCGCGACCTCGAGGTCGACGACCCGAACCTCTCCCCGGCCGGTGACGAGCAGCTCGCCCAGACCGTCGAAATCGATGTCACCCGCGAAGACGCGTTCCGCCCGGGTTCCCACCGACCAGGGGGCGGGCGCGGCGGCCTTGGAGCGCCGCCCGGCGATCCACATCGCGCCATCGAGATCGGTGACCACGAGGAGGTCCTCGTTGCCCCCGAGGTCGAGGGCCGAGAGGTGCATGTGGGGCGACTGGCCGGCGGGCAGGTCGATCCGAGCCGCCTCCTGCAACGGACTGCCCACCGGGCCGACGTCCAGGAGGACGAGGCTGTCCGAACCCCCCGCGCCAGACCCGAGGAGGGCCACCCCGACGCCACTGGCGCTGGGTTGGTGCACTCCCACCGCCGCCTGTAGGCTGTTCAAACCAACCGGGGGTACGGGGCCGCCCACCTGCAGCCCGGCGGCGCCACCCACGAGCGAGTCGTACTGCCATCCCGTCGCACTCACATAGAGACAGGCCGGGTCGCTGAACGCACCACGCCCCGCGGGGGTCATCACCACGGCATACTTGTTGGCCTCCGCGAGGTCCTGCTGCACGGTGCCGGCAACGGGATCCACATCGATCGCCTTCCACAGCCCATCTAGCGCCGACTGGTAAGCGATGTAGTAGCCGGTCACCGCCGTCCCTGGCGCTGACTCGTTGCCGACGATGATGGGGATACCGTCCAATGCATCCAACGGACTCAGATCCAGCTGTTGGACGTAGCTTGGAGCAAAGAGAAGGGAGACCTCGAAGACCTTGACGCTCGGCGCGCCCATCGACCCGGCTGTATCCATCGCCACCACCGCACGGGCGGGAGGCCAGCCGAAGCGAAGGTTCCGCACCGCCGCAAAGGCAACGGGTGTTCCATTCACTCGCTGATCCGTCGCGTCGGTGATGGGGATGCGCATCGTCAGACCCCCGAAGGTGGGGACCACCACGTCCGCACCCAGACCGGAACGAACGAGATAGACCCGCTCGTCGAGCCCGTTCCCATCGATGTCGACGGTGATCACGCCGAAGATGTCGTCGTCGGGAGCGAAGGGATCCCGCGGGCAGGCCACCTGCACCTCGGCGCTGCGCTCGGTGCCCACGCTGTCCCGGACCACCACGCGGTCGGTGACACACCCTACGGGACCGGCGCGGTACCGGCCGGTGAGCGTATCCACCGTGCCACCGGAGGGCAGAGCCAACGCACCGAAGAGATAGGGTGGCTTGCCGCCCTCCGCGTCGACCACCGTCTCGGTCTCCGGGTCCAGGATCTCGCGCTTTGGTGCCACCACCAGCGCGGGACCGATCTGCACTTCGATGGTGACGCTATCGCCGGCCGCATCGGAGACGACAAGGAGGTCCTTGCGGTCTCCGTCGAGGTCTCCAGCCTGGTACTCGACGAGCCCACCCTCGCCGGCGATGCGCGCGAAGCCCCCCGAGCCCCCCTCGGCGCGGAGGAAGGAGACATGCGTGCCGGCGGCGTCCGGGGCACCGGGGCGACCGATGCGATACGGCGGCGTCCCACCCCGGACGTGCAACTCGAGCCGTTCTCCCGGCGCCAGTTGGACGGTACCCGACCGGTCCACCTGCAGCGGTGTCGCGCCTTCACCGGGTAAGTTGAAATCGCGCGCGCAACCTCCCGCCCAGGAGGCGACGAGCCACGGGGCGACCAGCCCCGAGATCAGGATTCGCTTCATCGTCTTTCCCCTCCGGGAGCGACCCTGCCAGGACCGGTCTCGGAGCGATTCGACCTAGATCACGCTCCGGACTCCGGCAGGTGGACGCGCACGATAGCCCGGTCGGCCAAGGCATGCACGTCCCTCAGCTTTTCGAGGCGCGCCGCGGGTTTTCCCACGCCCCACCTCCCCCGCGGCAGGCCACGGTTCCAGAGACTTTTTCCGATATTCCAATGGGTTAGAAACAATCGCTTCCCTGGCACGTGCGTTGCTCTCCCCCGGCGCGAACACTTCGAACCCATCTCTTTGGAGGGAGACAACCATGCAAGCCACCCCGAGACAGATGCTCGTTCCCGCCGCCCGTTTCGGCGCCGCGGCGGCGCTTTTCCTGATCCTCGCTGGCGCGGGCCCGAAGGGCTGCACGCTGCTGCCACCGGATGAAGAGCCCCTCGAGTGCAGCACCGACGCGGACTGTCCCACCGGCCAGATCTGCGGGCTCACCGAGGAGTGCGCGCCCTGCGATGCGCCCCCGGGCGCGGCCTGCGATGCGGTCTGCGTCCAGGTGGGCCAGTGCGTGACACCACCGGAGACCTGCCAGAGCGACGACGAGTGCGGGCCCGGTGAGCGGTGTGTGATCGACTACGAATGCCCGCCCTGCGTCGACGAGGAGCCGGCCTGCCTCGCGCCCTGCCAGGCGGTGGGCCACTGCGAGGCCGGCCCCACCGAGTGCTACGACCACGACGACTGCGGCAACGGGGAGTACTGTGACTTCCGAGGAACGCCGACGCCGCTTCCCGAACCTGGCTACGAGGAGCGGGAGGACGGCTGTGAGCCCCCTCCCCCCGGCCAGTGCCAGCCGCTCCCGGAGCAGTGCTACAGCGACGAGGAGTGTCCCGAGGACTTTTACTGCAGCTTCGACCCCGAAGCATCGGGCCCGGACCGCTGCATCGGCGCCGGCCAGTGCGTGCGCCGGGAGCCGGAGCCGGTGGGCTGCACCTGGGACGGCGACTGCCCGAACGGCTACTGCGAGTTGGGTGTGGCGCCCTGGGATTGCGAAGAGGGCTACGACTGCGAGGGTCGCGGCCTTGGGCAGTGCGTCTACCCGAAATGCGACGATGGCTCGCCGGCCCTGTGCGACATGATGCCACCTCTCTGCCCCCCGGGTCAGACCGCCGCCGTACGTAACGGCTGCTGGGAATGCGTGGATGCCCGCACCTGTGGGGAGGTGGGTGGTGCCTGCACCTCCGATGCGGACTGCCCGAACGGTTACTGCAGCTACCCTGATCCGGACGAAGGCGTGATCGTCGAGTTGGGCCAGTGCGTCTACCCCGACTGCGACGACGACTCGCAGGCCGTCTGCGAGATGATACCGCCGGTCTGCCCACCAGGTCAGACCGCTGCCGTGCGCAACGGGTGCTGGGAGTGTGTCGACGCCCGAACCTGCGGCCAGACGTCCGAGGGCTGTGCCACTGACGCGGACTGCGGACCCGGGGAGCAGTGCTTCCTCGAAACGGTGTGCTGGGACTGCTTGCCCGAGGATCCCAACTGCACGCCCGGCTGTGGACAGCACGGGATCTGCCTACCCGCGGACGAGTGCTACGGCGCCTTCGTCGACCAGACGGGCACCTGCCGGGCACCCGATGACGGAATCCTCCCGGATCACTGCTGCTTCACCCCGCCGCCAAGCTGCCCGGACGAGAGCAGCCCCAGCGTCGAATACCTCAGCCACGATCCGCTGACCTGCGCCGCAGCGGACTGGACCTGTGATGCGGGCTGGGAAGTCTTCGACAACGAGTGCGGCTGCGGTTGCATCCGGACCCGATAGGATCGCCGATCATCCGCCACCCTGCGGGGAGCGATGCCCTAGCGCATCGCTCCCCGCTTTCTTTGGGGGGCCAAGACCGGCAAGATGCACCCGTGGCCGGCGCCGGCGGTGGGGCCAGCCGTGTGCAGGTGCCACCGCTGCGCCCTTTCGCTAGGATGCCCGCGATGTCCTCGCGGCGAAAGGCGATGCTCGTCGACCTGACGCGGTGCATCGGCTGCCGCGCCTGCCAGGTGGCGTGCAAGGAATGGAACGAGCTCCCCGTCGAGGTCACGGAGATGGCCGGCGACTATGCCAACCCCCCGTCCCTCTCCGGCGACACCTGGAAGCAGGTGAAGTTCATCGACCGGGCCGGCGAGGGGGTGTGGCCCGCCTGGCAGTTCTACTCGGACTCGTGCAAGCACTGCGCCGAGGCCCCCTGCCTCGACGCCTGCCCCACCGGCGCCATCCGCCGGACCGAGGAAGGCTTCGTCCTCATCGATGCCGACGTGTGCAACGGAAACGAGCACTGCGTCCCCGCCTGTCCCTTCCACGTCATCGACATCTCGCCCACGCGCCGGGTCGCACAGAAGTGCACCTTCTGCCACGATCGGGTCGGTCGGGGCCTTCAGCCCGCCTGCGCCAAGGTCTGTCCCACCGACTGCATCGCCTTCGGCCCGCGGGACGAACTCGTCGAGGCGGGGCACGCGCGTGTGGCACATCTTTCCGAGGAAGGACACACGGGGACGCAGCTCTATGGTGAGGACCTCCTCGGGGGCCTGAACGTCCTCTACGTCCTGCCCTCGGAGCCACGGGTCTACGGCCTGCCGGACCCGGCCACCTTCGAACGCCCCGTCGATCGCCTGCCGCGGGCTTGGCTCGCCCTGGGGCTCACCGCAGCGGCGTGGGCGGGGGTCCTGCTCGCGCTCTTCGGGGCCTTCGATGCGACCTGATCCCGAGACGCGCCTCAACCGCTGGCCACGGGTCTTCGTCGCCCCCCTCTGGTTCTGGCTCGGAGGCATGGCGGGGGGAGCCCAGGTCTTTGGTGTGCTGCAGGACCGCCTCGGAGCGCCGCATCCTCAGGCGGCAAGGTGGGGCTCGACCCTCGCCTTCACGCTCGTCTCGGCCGGTGCACTGCTCCTCACACTCGAGTTGGCTCGTCCGCTGCGCCTGTGGCGTCTCCTCGTCACCGTCCGGCCGGCGAGTCCCCTCTCCATCGGTGCCTGGACGCTCACGCTCTTTGCTGGAGGCAGCTTCGGCGCAGCGCTCGGCGCGTGGGGACTCCTGCCCCCATCTGTCGGTGCGGTACTGGCCTGGGCTGCGGCGCTGCTCGCGTTTCCTCTCATGGGGTACACCGGTTTGCTCCTGGTGGGGAGCGCCCGCCCCATTGGGAGCGCCAGTGTCCTTCCAGGCCCGCTCTTCCTCACCCTCGGCCTCCTCTCCGGCGCGGCGCTGCACGCGCTCCTTGCCCCCATCACGGTCCCGGAGGCGGCAGTGACTTCGGCTCTGCGTCTGCTCGGGGCCGGTGCCTGTGGGCTGCTCCTCCTATGGCTTTGGCGCCTCAGCCGCCGGCGGCGCGGCGAGCCCCGACTCCGGTTGCTCACTCGCGGGCGCCTGGCGCCCTACCTGTGGGGCGGCCTCGCCCTGGGCACCGCACTGCCGGCGCTCGCCCCCGATCCTTGCGCGGCGCCCGTGGCGGGACTCACGCTTCTCGGCGGCTTCGCCCTCCGCTTCGCCCTCTTCAACGCCGACCTCGAGAAACGGTGATCGGGGCGGGGAGGCCCACCGTCGACACTACTCGGGAGCACGCTCGCCCGCCTCCGGCGTCCGCTCCTTCGCGCCGCCCTCCTCTTCGCCCTTCGGCCCGCCCTGTGCTGTGCCCTGCGCCCCACCGGCGGGCGTGCCCGGGCGCGGCAAGGGATGGGACTGTACGGTGTCGGAGGGCAGCTCGATGGTCTCCCCTTCGATCACTTCGGTGGTGGCTCCGCCGGGAATCCGGAACTCCACACGGCGGTTGCGCTCCCGGCCCTCCTTCGTCTCGTTGCTGGCCACCGGCCGCTCCTCGCCATAGCCGATCGCCTCGAGCCGCGCCGGGTCGATGCCCTTCCGGATGAGGTAGGCGCGGACCGCGTCGGCCCGGCGCTGCGAGAGACGCTTGTTGTAGGCGTCGGACCCGCGGCTGTCGGTATGGCCCTCGATGATCACCTTCTCGATCTCCGGGTGCTCCTTCAGGACGCGAGCGACGTTGTCGAGCAGAGGGTAGGATCGGCGCCGAATCTTGGCCTTTCCAGAGGCGAAGTAGACCTTCTCCAGGATCTCCAGCTTGTCCTTTCGGATCACGACGAGCTGCTTCTTCTTGCAGCCGAAGTTCTCCTTCACCCCTGGCTCATTGGGGCAGTTGTCGAGGCGGTCCACGATGCCATCGCCGTCGCTGTCACGATCGGGACAGCCGCGGTTCTCCGGGATCCCCTCCTCCATGGGGCAGCGATCGAGCGCATCGGTGATGCCGTCACCGTCGTTGTCGGCGTCGGGACACCCGTCCTCGTCCTCGAAGCCGTCGAGGTCCTCGACCTTCGTCGGGCACGCATCGAGGCGGTCCACGATGCCGTCCCCGTCCTGGTCGGTATCGGGGCAGCCCTCGTTCTCCTTTGGCCCGGCCTCCTCCGGGCAGCGGTCCTGCCCGTCGTAGAGACCGTCGCCGTCACTGTCCGTTTCGGGGCATCCCTTCGTTTCCGCGGGACCGGCCTCGTTGGGGCACGCATCCTTCGCATCGGTCAGGCCGTCTCGGTCGTTGTCCGTGTCAGGGCAGCCGTCCTCGTCCTCGAATCCATCGCGATCCTCCGCGACTTTCGGGCAGCCATCGTTCCGGTCCAGAACCCCATCCCCATCGGTGTCGACGTCGGGGCAGCCCGCGTTCTCCGGAGCGCCTGCGAGATCGGGACAGCGATCCTTCACGTCGAGGACGCCGTCCCCATCGTTGTCGGGATCGGGGCAGCCGTCACGGTCCTCAAATCCATCGCGATCCTCCGGAACATCTACACAGCGGTCGATGCGGTCCTCGATGCCGTCGCCGTCCCGGTCGGACCGGCGCACTCCGTAGCGCACGCCAACGAAGATGCGATAGGCGGGATTGGCATAGCCTCGGGTGAGCCCCATGCCCAGGCCGCCGAAGAGTTCCACGTTCGCGTCGAGGGCATAGCCGCCCCCGAGGAGCATCTCCACCGGCGTCGTGTTCCTCCGGCTGAACCACTCCATCGCCGAGAGGGCACCGGTGAGCGCGACGTCGAGGTAGAGTGGACCGTTGTCCGCGCGCCAGCGCGCGCCAAGCCGCCAGTGGATCTCATCGTCCACGAGGAGGTCGAAGACCTCGTAGCGCCCGCGAAGCAGGTAGCCGAGGTTCGCCGTGAGCGTAAACGCCTCGATCGACTTGGTGACCGCCAATTCGGGCGTCGCCGTCAAGCCGATATCGCCCAGGTGGCTGTGGGAGAGACCGGTGGGGAGGGTCAGGTGGAGGATGCCCGCCAGCCCGAAGCCGTAGCGCGCCTCCGAGACGATGCGAAATTTCGGGGAGAGCCGGACGTCACCCACCCCGAAGGCGGCAAGTGGCGGGAGCCCTCCGGGTGCGACCGGCGCCTCGCTGGGCCGACCCTGGTAGAGCGTCAGGCGGGTGGCCAGTCCCAGCTCGAACCACTCGAGGAAAACCATCGACGCAACGAGGTCCGCATCGACTCGGTCTTGCACCAGCTTCCCACCTCGGGAGCCGTCGTCGAGGTAGAGCACCAACGGGTCGCGCTCGTAGGAGAGCCACAGCGCCGCATCCCAGTTGCCGGGTGCGGCCAGCGTGCCGGATTCGAGGACCAGGATTCCCTCCCGGTCCATCGCCGGTCGCAGGCGCTGCGCGGGGATCCGACCCGGATCGGAGGCAGTCTGTGCCCCCGCCGGCGCCGCAATCGATCCCACGAGCGTGAGCCCCAGGATGCAGATCCAACCGCCGAGACCCCTCCCGCCGCTCATGGCGTCACTGTACCAGGGAGCGGGCAAAGGCCAAGTTCTGGACTCCAGCCGCTCTGCCGCCGCCTAGGGCGAGGCATCGGCATCGAAGACCTCGAGGAAGGCCTCGGCGAGCCGGTCCATCACCTCCTCCAGCGGGGGGGGGTCACCCAGCTCGGCGGCGAGCGAGGTCACCGGGTGGGCGCCGATGCCGCAGGGCACGATGAGGGCGAAGTGCGCCGGGTCCGGGCACACGTTGAAGGCGAGCCCGTGGGTCGTGATCCAACGCGAGATGTGGACGCCGATGGCGCCGATTTTCCGCCAGGGCCCCGGCCCATGGACGCCCCCCAGCCAGCAGCCCACCATCTTCTCCTTCGGCCCTGCGGAGAGGCCGTAGCGTGCGCACACCCTCGCCATGGTGCGCTCGAGGTCGCCGACGTAGCGGCGTACGTCCCGCCGATCGGGCGCGAGGTTCAGGATGGGATAGGCCACCACCTGACCGGGACCGTGGTAGGTGACATCTCCGCCCCGGTCGCAGCGGTGCAGGGTGATGCCGTGCTCGGCGAGCACGGCATCGGAGACGAGAACGTTCTCACGACTCGCGCCCCGCCCCAGTGTCACCACCGGTTCGTGCTCGAGGAGGATCAGGGTCTGCGGCTCGGTGCCCGCTCGCACCCCTTCCGCGATCCGCCGCTGTAGGGCGAGGCCCTCCGGATAGGAGAGGCGGCCGGGCCGCAGCACACGCACGCGGCGCCGGAGGGCGCTCGCGGCGGTTCGTCGGCTCTGGGGGGTGGGCTCTTCGGGGGGCATGGGCTGACGCATCCCGCTCGTTCACGCAGCTCGCTCACGCCTTTCGGTTGATGGCATGGATCGCCTCGCCGATGGCCGCGAGCACCGCCTCCTGTACCGCCTCCGAGATCGACGGATGCGGGTGCACGGTGAGCCCCAGGTCGAGCGCCACCGCCCCCATCTCGATGCCCAGGGTGCCCTCGCTGATGATCTCCGAGGCGTTCACGCCCACCGCCTGCAGGCCGAGCAGCGTACCGCTCTCCGCGTCGACCACCGCCTTCACGAAGCCGTCGGTCTCGCCCGTGCCGAGTGCCCGCCCGTTGGCGGCCAGCATGAACTTCCCCACCTTCACCTCGTGCCCAGCCGCTTTGGCCTCCGCCTCGGTCATGCCGGTGGAGGCGATCTCCGGGTCGGTGAAGATCGCCGACGGCATCGCCAGCACATCGTAGGCCGCGGGCCTGCCGGCGATGACCTCCGCTGCCACCTCCCCCTGCTTGAACGCCCGGTGGGCGAGGTAGGGCGCGCCAGTGATGTCACCGACGGCGTAGACGCCGGGCACGTTCGTCTGCATGCGTTCGTCCACTGGAATCGCCCCGCCCTTCCCTGTCTGCACGCCGATCTTCGCCAAGGAGAGTCGGTCGCTGTTGGGCCGGAAGCCGACGGCCACGAGGACCCGCTCCGCCGGGATCTGCTGCTCCCCCCGCGCGCTCTCCACCGTCACCGCCTTTCCGTCGAAGCCCTTCGCCTTCGCACCGGTCAGCACCTCGACGCCGAGTTTCTTCAGCTTCCGGCTGACGACGCGGATCAGCTCTGGGTCGACCCCCGGCAGGATGCCGTCGGTCATCTCGACCACGGTGACCGCCGTCCCGAGCTTCGCGTAGACCGTCCCGAGTTCGAGGCCGATGATGCCCCCACCGATCACCACGAGGCGCTTGGGAATCTCCGGGAGGTCCACCGCCTGCTTCGCGCTCCACACCGTCTTCCCATCGAAGGCAAAGCCCGGAATCTCGATGGGGCGGGCCCCGGCGGCGATGATGCACTGCTCGTAGCGGACCTCCTCCACGTCCTGTGCCGTCTTGACGGTGAGCACGCCGGGCCCCGCAAAGTCCGCCTCGCCCTCGATGATCTCGGTGCCTGCGGCCCGGAGCAGCTGTGCGACCCCACCTGTCAACTTGGCGACGATCCCATCCTTCCAGGCGCGGGTCTTCGAGATGTCCAGCTTCACGTCCTTGGCGGAGAGGC
This sequence comes from uncultured Myxococcia bacterium, assembly GCA_964471535.1. Classification (GTDB taxonomy): domain Bacteria; phylum Myxococcota; class Myxococcia; order SLRQ01; family SLRQ01; genus CAYYHA01. Next base: position 21,921 of record CAYYHA010000030.1, read on the forward strand.
CAAAGGCCTCGCCATGACCCAGCGAGGTGTAGGTCTTGGCCACATGGATGAGCGCCTTCGAGGGAATGCAGCCCCAATTGAGGCACACGCCTCCCACGCGCGCCTTTTCGATCACCGCCGCCTTCACGCCCAGCTGTCCAAGCCGAATCCCGGCGACGTAGCCGCCGGGCCCTCCGCCTACCACGACCGCCTGATACGCACGTGCCATCGTCTCATCCACCCTTTCTCGCCACAGCGAAGAGCTCGCGTGCCTGTTCCTCGAGATGCCACGGCCGCGCCGCATAGACGTCGTCGAAGAGTGTCTCCCGCGGCGGTGGGGGCTCCGCCTCGGCGCGTCGCACGGCATCGGCCACCGTTGCCGCCGCCTCCTCGGCGAGCCGCTCCACCTGCGCCTGGCGGAGCACCTTTGCGTCGAGCAGGAAGCGCTCCAGACGCAGGATGGGATCGCGCGCCTTCCACACCTCCACCTCCCGCTCGTCCCGATAGACGCGGGGGTCGTCGGAACTCGAGTGCGCTCCGATCCGATAGGTCAGGCACTCGAGGAAAGCCGGTCCCTCCCCGCGCCGCGCGCGCCGGGCCAAGGCAGCCACGGCGGCATAGACCGCCAGCGCGTCGTTTCCATCGACCTGGTAGCCGGGCAGGCCGTAGGCCACCGCTTTCTGCGCGATCGTCTTCGAGCCGGTCTGCCGGTTCGTCGGCACCGAGATCGACCACTGATTGTTCTGGCAGATGAAGAGCGCCGGTGCCTGCCAAACGGAGGCGAAGTTGAGACCGGTGTGGAAGTCGGCGCTGCTGGTCGCCCCATCTCCCATGAAGGCGACGGCGAGGGTGCCCTCGGCGCGGATCTTGGCGGCGTAGGCGGCGCCGGCCGCCTGAGTGATCTGGGGGCCTATCACCGACGACCAGGAGACCTGCCGCACCGCGCGCGCCGCCATGTGACTGGGCATGTTCCGTCCCTTCGCCAGGTCCGCCGCGTTACCGAAGATCTGCGAGACATAGGTGAAGAGGTCGAAGCCGCGGTGGAGCATGATGGGCCCCTCGCGCAGCGCAGGAAAGATCCAGTCCTCCGGGGAGAGCGCTTCGGCGGCGGCCACCGGCACGGCCTCCTGCCCGGTGTGGGCCCCATAGAAGCCGATGCGCCCCTGCCGCTGCAGCGTCATCATGCGCTCGTCCAGGGCGCGCACGAGGACCATGGTGCGATAGATGCGCAGCGCCCCAGCGCGCGAGAGCCCGGCGGCTGCCAGCACGTCGGCGACCTGCGGCCGTCCCGACGGATCGAGGAGCCCGAAGGGAAGCACCTGTGGCTCCTCTACGGGGACCAGGTGCGGGACGGTCTCGAAGCGCCCCCAGCGGATGTGGTCGAGGTCGACGCCCGTGCGCGGAACGGAAGCTTTCCGCCTCTTCGGACCCGAGCGCGTCGCCGCCGGAGAGGCGCTGCGCGTCCCCTTACGCCCCGGCGCATTCGCGGTCGCTTTCTTTCGCACTGCCTTCTTGGGCGCAGCCTTCTTCCGCGCGGCCGTCTTCCGCCCTGTCCGCTTCCGTGCGGCATCCTTCCGCGCGCTCTTCTTACCTGCACTCTTCTTCCGGCTCGCCATCGCCTACTCCCCGCGTCCCGCCCGTGCGACCACGTCGTGGTAGCTGAACTCCACCGAATCCATGTCGACGAGCTGCCCGAGTGCCTCGAGGAGGGTATCGGTGGTCTTCTCGAAGCCCGGATCCTTCGACGCCGCCATGAACGCGTCCCGGTCGCGCCAGGTGAAGATCTCGGTGAACTCGATGGGCCCGGTCCGGCGCTTCAGGACCCGCCACTCGATGAGGCCAGGGACCTGGGCATAGGCGTCGGCTGCCCGGCGCGCCCACTCGAAGTACGGGCCGAGGCTCATCTCCTCCACGCGGTAGCGCAGCATCTGAACGAAGCGGCGTCCTTCCGTCACGACATCACCTGGCCCTCACGGCATCCCCTGGGCGCATCCGATCATCGCATCGCGAGCATCAGCCGTTCTGGGTGCTCGAGAAGGCCGATCACCTCGTAGGCGAAGGCCGCACCCACGTGTCCATCGATGAGGCGGTGATCGAAGGAGAGGCTGAGCAGCATGATCTTTCCGGGCACGATCGCGCCATTCTCCACGATCGGCTTGTCCTTGATCTGATGGGGGCCCATGATCGCCACGTTCGGCAGGTTGATGACGGGCGTGGCGAAGAGACCGGCCTGCTGGCCGAGGGAGGTGATGGTGAAGGTGCTGCCGGTCATCTCCTCGCGCGTGATGGTTCCGTCGCGGGCCGCCTGCGCGAGTCGCGCGATCTCGGCTCCTATCTCCACGATCGAGAGATGGTCGGCGTTCTTCACCACGGGCACGACGAGCCCCCGGTCGGTCGCGGTGGCGATCCCGATGTCGTAGTGACCCTGGTAGACGAGCTCCTCGCGCTCCGCGTCGAGGCGCATGTTGAGCTGCGGGTGGCGCATCAGGGCGATCACCGCCGCCTTCACGAAGAAGGGGAGGTAGTTGAGCTTGACGCCCTGCTCTGCGGCCACCGGCTTGAGTTCCTCCCGAAGGGCGACCAACGCGCGCATGTCCACCTCCTCCACGAAGGTGAAGTGCGCAGCGGTATTCTTGGCCTCCTGCATCCGCTTGGCGATCACCTTGCGGACGCCGCGGAAAGGCACCCGGGTCTCGCCGCCCGGGGGCGGCAGGGCCACACCTTCCGGCACGTTGTAGGGCGGCCCCTTCCGGAGCTGCTGCGCCGTTGGGGCCGGGGTGGCCGCCGCCGTCGCACCATTCGGGCCGCGTCCCGTGACCCGAGCGAGGTCCCCATCCGTCACACGTCCCCCAGGACCGCTGCCCGCCACCTGGCTCAGATCGATCCCCAGCTCCCGTGCCTGCCGCCGCACCGAAGGCGCGGCGCGCACCCGGGCGGCCGCTGCTGGACGCCGAGGCCCCGGCGCGATGCGCCCGGCCAGTGGAGAGGTGGTGCGCGCGGGTAGGCCACGCACCAGCCGTGCTGGTGGCGTCCCGTCGAGCGCGTGGGCCGCCTCGTCGGTGGGCCGCGTCTGCGGCGCCTCCTCCGACGGCGCGTCGGCTTCGGGCGCTGGAGCCGCCGACTGGGGTGCCACCTTCGGCGTGCTCGTCTTCGCCGCGGCCGTGGCCTCGCCGCCGCCCTGCGCCGGCGCCGCGCTCGCCGCCTGCGCCGATGCCTTGCCGTCGCCGGCAGCCACCCCGTCGCCCGTGTCGATGACGACCAGGGTCTCGCCCACGGCAACCACGTCGCCCTCCTTGCCCCGACGCTCCTTGACGACGCCGGCCTTCGGCGAGGGGATGGCCACCGTCGCCTTGTCGGTCATGATCTCGAGCAGGGGCTGGTCTTCGCGGACCCGATCGCCCTCTTGAACGAGCCACTGCACGATCTCACCCTCGACCACACCTTCGCCGATGTCCGGCAGCTTGAACTCGTACGCCATCGTCTTCTCCAGCATCTAGCGGTACGCGAGCGTCTCACGGATCGCATGGGCGATGCGCGGCGCGCGCGGCAGGTAATCCTCGTCCAAGGTATAGGGAAACGGCGTGTCCCAACCTGTCACACGTCTTGGCGGCGCTTCGAGGCGATCGAAGCAGCGCTCGGCGATGCGGCTCGTGATCTCGGCACCATACCCCCCAGTCAGGGGTGCCTCGTGCACCACGACCACCCGGCCGGTCCGCCGCACCGACTCGGTCACGAGATCGATGTCCAAGGGCAGCAGGGTGCGTAAATCGATGAGATCGATGGACACCCCCTCCTCTTTCTGCACCGTGTCCACCGCCTCGATTGCCTCGTAGACCATCGCGCCCCACACGAGCACGGTGAGATCGTCGCCCTCGCAGATCACCGCGCCGTGGCCCAAGGGAACCCGATACGGCTCCTCCGGCACCTCTCCCTTGGCGGCGCGGTACACCCGCTTGGGCTCCATGAAGATCACGGGATCGGGATCGTCGATGGCCGCCAGCAGAAGCCCCTTCGCGTCGTAGGGGTTGGACGGAACGACCACCTTCAAGCCCGCAGTGTGCGTGAAGTAGGCCTCGGGTGACTGGGAGTGGTAGAGGCCACCCTTGATGCCGCCGCCAAAGGGCGTGCGGACCACCACCGGGACGGTGAACTCTCCGGCGCTGCGGTAGCGGAACTTCGCCATCTCGCTGACGATCTGGTCGAAGGCGGGATAGATGAAGTCTGCGAACTGGATTTCGGGCACCGGCCGCAGGCCCTTCAGCGCCATCCCGATCGCCGCGCCGATGATGCCGCCCTCGGCGAGGGGTGTGTCGATCACGCGATCCGCGCCGTACTTCTCGTAGAGCCCCGCCGTCGCGCGGAACACCCCACCGAATTTCCCCACGTCCTCCCCGAGTACCACCACGCGCTCGTCCTCGGCCATCGCTTGGTCGAGGGCGCTGTTGACCGCCTGGATGATGTTCATCTCCGCCATGGGGCTCGGTCTTCAGGGTTGGAGAATGGGAAGGGCGGCGCTGCGCCGGGGACGTGCAGGAATGGGATGACGCGCATCGAGGAGCGCGCCGACGAAGAACTCTCCGGCTCGATAGCTCGAACGAACGAGGGGACCGCTGGCCACGTAGGCGAAGCCCATCGCTTCTCCGGCGACGCGAAGGCGCTCGAAGGCCTGCGGCGTCCAGAAGCGCTCCACCGGAATGTGCCAGCGCGAGGGCCGCAGGTACTGCCCGAGGGTGAGCAGCTCCACGCCGACGGCGCGGAGATCGCGCATGCACTCGAGGACCTCGTCCTCGCGCTCCCCCACCCCGAGCATCAGGCCGCTCTTGGTGAAGGGCACGCCGGCGGCCTTGGCCGCCTCGAGCACCTCGAGCGACTGCGTGTACTTGGCCCGGGCGTCCCGCACGCGGCGGTGGAGGCGCCGCACCGTCTCCACGTTGTGGGCGAAGACGTCTGGACCGGCGGCGACGATGCGCTCGACGGCCTCACGGCGCCCCTGGAAGTCCGGCGTGAGCACCTCGACCCGCACCCAGGGCGTTCGCGCCTTCACCGCCTCGATGCAGCGCGCGTAGTGCTCCGCACCAAGGTCGGGGAGATCGTCACGGTCGACACTGGTGATGACGACGTAGTCGATCCCCATGCGAGCCACCGCTTCCGCCACGTGTTCGGGCTCCTCGGGATCGAGGCGCCCCTTCGGGTCCCCGGTGCGCACGGCGCAGAAGCGGCAGGCCCGGGTACAGGTGTCGCCCAGGATCATCACCGTGGCGGTGCCGCCGTTCCAGCACTCGCCGATGTTGGGGCAGCGGGCCTCCTCGCACACGGTGGCCAGCTTCAGCTCCCGCATCGACGCCTTCAGGCGTTGGTAGCCCTCCCCGGCGGGCAGCGGCACCTTGAACCAAGAGGGCAGCCGGGGCCGGTGGTCCGGGCGCGCCCGCCAGATTGACGCGATGCGGCGAGCCTCGGCCAGAGCCTCCTTCTCCGCGTCGTTCGATCCCGAGGTGGTGGGCAGCTTCCGCATGGGAGAAGGGGTGCGCATCTATACCCAAAGGCGCAGTGGATCCACAACGTCGCGCGAGGGGCGCAGACTCACGGCGTGCGCTGGGACCGGCGCGGGACGGCCGGCGCCCACCCGATGCGACGACCAGAAACGATCAGAGCTGCGTGGGCGTGCTCCGAACGACGCGGCTGCCGAGGAGGAAGCCAAGGAGGGGCAGCGCCAGCGCTACGAGACCGCCGCCCACGTACCACGCCCAGCGAAGCAGCCCCTCGCTGAAGTAGCCCCGCTGCACGCAGCCGAAGAGAACGGCGATCCCGAGGAGGATCCCCAGAAAGATGAGTACCATCCCCCGCCGCGCGTTGTAGAGGTAGCGGATGGAGTAGACCAGGTCGGGATCCTCGAGGTAGCTGCGCCGCACCGCGGGGTCGGCCACGTCGAGGAGCGGCGCCCCGCACGCGGGGCAGCGGCTGCCGCCCGAGTAGGTCTCCTTGCAGTCTCGGCACACCTTGACCACGGCCGCGGTTTACGGCGGCGGCCGCGTGGCGTCAAGCAGGCCCCCGTCGTGCACCCCCGCGCGCGGTCTTCCTGCGGGCCGAGGCCCACGTGCGTCGCGTCCCGTAGCCTCCCCCGCGCCCACGCTCACTGGCAGGCCGTGTTCACCTGCCCCAGCGAGGGGGCCTGCAGGCACAGGTCGGAGGCGTCGTCGCTGTCCGTTCCATCGGGACTGCGGCCGAGGGTCTGGCCCGCCGGCGGGCTCGGGGCGGCGCTCGTCTCGGTCCACCCGAGCCCGGCCGGGGGCACCTGAGTCGAACCGCCCCAACGCACGAAGTCGATCCCGCTCCCGTAGGCGTCGAAGAGCGTGAGCGAGCCGCCGGTCACGCCACCGTCCCAGGGGATGTTCACCCCGGAGCCCAGGTAGACCTCCTCGGCGCTGCTCTGGCCCTGCCCCTCGCGGATCACGAGCCGTGCGCCGGGCGCGAGGATCCGTACGGGGAGCACCGCCTGGCCGGGGGCGTAGGTGGTGTCGGTCCAGGCGACCGACCACATCGAGAGGTCGACGGGATCACCGGAGACGTTCAGCAGCTCGATGGCGTCGGCCGCCCCCGCATCGATCTCGTTGATGACCACCGACGAGACGACGCCGGCCTCGAGACACGCGCTCCCCGGCTGACCGAGGCTCCGGTGCTGCAGGCAGAAGTCCGAGGCGGCATCGGTGTCGCTCTCCTGCGCAGTGCGGGCGAGCGAGATACCGCTGACCGCCGGAGCGGGCAGCGCCGCCTGCTCGCTCCAGCTCGCCGGCGCGATGGGCTCGGTGGCAATGCCGCCCCAGCGCACGAAGTCGATCCCATTGCCCGCGGGATCGAGGAGGGTCAAGGCGCCCCCCTGCCCCAGGTACCACCCGAGGTTCGCATCCAGGAGGCGCTGCCCCGGCACCGCCTCGGTGGCCTCACTGTCCACCAGGACCACACGCTCCCCGACGGCCAGCTCGTGGGGCGGGATGAGGACCGTACCCGATCCTCCGTCCGCTGCCGTCCAGGCCAGCGCCCAGTTGGTGAGATTCACCGGCTGAGTGCCGGTATTGAGGATCTCCACCGCATCCACGGGGTCGTCGGGATCCACCTCGGTGATCACCAGCCCCGCGTCCAGACCGGCGCCCAGGCAGGGGGCGTTGTCCCCGAGGGGCGTGGGCGGCATGGCGCAGAAGTCCGCCTCGGTGTGGCTGTCCGCTTCCACGAAGCGCCCCAGTGTCGCGTAGCCGGTGGGGGGAGCGAGGGGCGACGATTCGTTCCAGGTGGTCCAGGCGGGGGGGACCGCGCTGCTTCCGCCCCAGCGCACGAAGTCCAGACCATTGCCGTCCCGATCGATGAGCGCCGCCGACCCGCCGGTCGTGGCGGACCAGTTGATGTTGCCGCCCAGGTAGAGGGTGTCCGCGGTGTCCGTGCCCGTCTTCTCCTTGAGGAGAACGAAGCCCCCGGGCGGCACGATCGCCGAAGCCAGGGTGAAGGTGCCCGACTCGCCACCGGTGTCGCTCCACATGAGGGTCATGCCCACCAGGTCGACGGATTCCGTCCCGGTATTGCGCAGCTCCACCGCGTCGAGGTCCCCCACGTCGATCTCGTTGATCTTGAGGCCGCTTGGCGCATAGCCCGCGTTTCGAAGGACGAAGGGATCGGTCACCGCCGCCTCGCCGCGATCGACGCCGTCACTGGGGGTCAGGCGGATCCACACCGCATCCTCGTTGCGCGGCACGTCCTGCATGCTGTCCCAGACGAAGGTGTAGGTCCGTCCCTCGGGCGGTGCCTGCAGATCGATGAGGGAGGGCGAGCCCGCAGCCGGGCTGGCCGGCGCCCAGGCCACGCCATCCAGGGAGTACTCGGCGGTCACGTCCACGGTGTCCGCCTGGGGATCGGAGAGGTCGAAGGAGATGGCCACCTCGCCCTGTTCGACGGCGCCGGGGCTCTGCACCGAGAGGACCGGGGGATCGTTGGGCAGACCATTCTCGATCCGAATGGGGTCGGTCTCGGCCGAGGCGGAGAGCCCGGCCTCGGTGGAGACGGTCAGCCGCAGGACCACCGCCTCCGCTACCCCCGGCACGTCCGCCGCCGAGTCCCAGACGAAGAGGTGATCGAGCCCCTCCGGACTGCTGGCGAGCCCCTCGATCCCGTCACCACCGACCCCTTGTGTCGCCGGATGAAAGGACCCGTCCGCCCCCTTGAACTCGACCTCGAGGCGAAGGAGCGCAGAGTCGGGGTGGGCCACCTGGTAGCGCACCGACACGTCCCCCCGCGCCGGTGAAGCCGGGGTTTCGACGCGGATGCTCGGCGCCGCACCCTGCCCCGAGATCTCCACCCGGAAGGGATCGGTCACCGCCGGCGCACTGGTCCCCTCGTCGTCGAAGGCGAGGATGCGCAGGGAGACCTCGGCGGAGCCTGTCAAATCGGCTGCGGCATCCCACACAAAGGTGTGGGCGACCCCCTCGGGGCTGCTGGCCAGCCCTCGCACCCCGTCTCCTCCGGCGGCCGGGGTGGCGGGCACCCAGAGGGTCCCGTCCTCGCTGTACCCGACCTCGATGCGGACTGGGTCGGACTCACTGTCGACGAGGCGATAGTCGAGGCGGACCACCTCCCCTTGGGGGCCGGCGGGCGTCTCGACCTGCACCTGCGGCGGGGCGGGCTCACCGTCCCCGCCGGTGGCCGGACCGCAGGCACCGGTGAGGAGGAGCCAAGTGCAAAGCGCGAGATGCCCCGCACCCCGAGTCGCCCAGGCGGGGACCCGGCGCTCCACGGCAAGCAACCATTCCACGGACTCTCGACCACCCACGTTCCTTCTCGCGTGCATCTTCGTGCTCCCAACGTTGCGACGGTAACCTTGCGACCTGGCATCCGCGTCGCGGGCGTCCCGTCGAGGGGCGCACAGACGGAGTGCCCGCCGCATTATTCGAGGCCCCGTCCGCACCCGCCCGGCCGCGCTCTCCTACCCCCGGCCCGCTGGCGGGGCAAGCCCCCGCCAGCGGGCCGGGGGTAGGAG
>CAYYHA010000031.1:0-15715 GCA_964471535.1 uncultured Myxococcia bacterium
CGAGGCCGCTTTCCGCTATCGAGACGGTCCCACCCTGCGTCAAAGGAGTCGTCGATGCGACGGAGCCACCTGCTGTTCATCCTGCTCGCCGCGAGCCTCTCGCCGGCCGCTGCTTCGGCGGCGACCTACCCGGGAAATGGAAACACCGGCTTCGGTGGGGCCGTCGGGCAGGGCACACTCACCGTCGTTCGGATGGGCAGCGATCTCGTCTTCACTCTGCAGCGCGGGCCCGGCGATCTGAATGACACCGTCGTCTTCTACTTGGATACGGCGCCCGGTGGATTCGCCGACACCACCACGCTCGGCGACACGCAGGACCCGGGTCGGTCGGCGGTCTCGGGGACCAATGGCACCGACTCGGCCGACCTGTCCTTTCCCAATGGATTCGAAGCCGACTACGCGATTGCCTTCGACGCAATGAATGGGGGCTTTCTCTTTGGGCTCGCGGCGGGGGGGCCTGGGTCCCTGAATTTCGTGAGCGCCCTCGGCGGAGCTGGCGCGGCCACCGACGCCAGCTTCACCTTTACCGTCGCGCTCTCGGATCTCGGGCTCACCCCCAAGGATGCCCTTGCCTTCGTCGTGACCTACCTGAATCCGGCAACGGCCTTTCGCTCCAACGAGGGGATCGGCGACGGTCTCCCCATGGCGAACCCTGGCAACTCGCCGGCGGCCTTCACCGCGCCGCGGCCGTTCTTCTCGCCGCGGATCAACGAGCTCCGGATCGATGAGCCGGGTCCCGACAACGACGAATACGTCGAGTTCGCGGGCATGCCTGGGGACGACCTGAGCGGTTTGACCCTCATCGTGATCGGGGACGGCGCCGGCGGCAGCGGCGTCCTCGACGACGCCGTCGACTTGAGTGGCTGCACGATCGGTGCGGCGGGTCTCGCAGTCGTGGCGGAGACGACCTTCACGCTAGGCACACCCGACTGCGTGAAGTCGCTCAACTTCGAGAACAGCGACAACGTCACCTTCCTGCTCGTGGAGGGCTTCACGGGCATGGCGGGGGACGATCTGGATACAAATGACGATGGCGTCCTCGATGCTAGCCCCTGGTCGATCGAACTGGATCGGGTGGCCCTCATCGAGGAAGAGAATCCGCCGGTGAACACCGAGTACCACTACGGTCCACCCACGGTGGGGCCCGATGGCGCCTTCGTACCGGGGGCGGCGCTCCGTTGCCCTGATGCGATCGGCGCCTTCGGGCAGGGGGTGTACGAGCTGAACGTCCTCGATACACCTGGCACTCCCAATGCCTGCCCGCAGGCGGCCGTTCAGGGCAACGGGGTCGAGATCCTGGATGGCGACACCACGCCGGATCCAAGCGATGGAACGGACTTCGGAAACGTGAACATCGGCGCCTCCGTTGCGCACACCTTCAGCGTTCAGAGCCTGGGGAACCATGAGCTGGCGCTCATCGGCATGCCAGTGGTCGAGATCACCGGGCCGGGGGCAGCGGCGTTCGCTGTGACGATGACGCCGACGACACCGGTCCCGACGGGCTCTTCGACGACCTTCGAGATCACCTTTGCTCCCACCGCAGCTGGCACCTTCGACGCTGTCGTACGCTTTGAGACCTCCGACCCCTTCCGTCCGGTTTTCGACTTCGCAATCCGAGGCATCGGGCAAACCGCACCGCAGCCCGAGATCGACGTACAAGGCCAGGGCGTCTCGATTCCGTCCGGGAGCACGACCCCTCAAGCGAGCGACGGCACGGACTTCGGCTCCGCCGTCGTGATGGGCATGGCGGTGACGCGGACCTTCACGATTCTGAACACTGGGACAGACGACCTCCTCTTGAGCGGGATGCCGGCGGTGGTTTTGAACGGAGACCCCGATTTCTCGGTCACCGTGCAGCCCAGCAGCACGGTGGCGCCCGCTGCATCGACGACCTTCGAGATCACCTTCACGCCCCAGTCGCTCGGGGCACGGACTGTCACGGTACAGATCGAGAACAACGACCCGGACGAGTCGCCGTACACCTTCGTCATCGGCGGGGCGGGGACGGCCGCACCGGAGCCCGAGATCGATGTGACGGGCAACGGCACCCCCATCCCCTCCGGTTCCACGGTACCCACCATCGATAACGGAACCGAGTTCGGTAAGGCGGAGGTGGGTACGACCTCGGTCACCCGGACCTATGCCATCCAGAACCTGGGCTCGACCGCGCTCACTTTGGGCACGGTCACCTTGAGTGGGGACGCCGACTTCGCGGTGACGAGCCAGCCCCAGGCGACGCTGGCGCCGGGAGAGAGCACCACCTTGGATGTGACCTTCACTCCCATGATGGCTGGGCTTCGTGCGGCCACTGTGGAGATCCCGAACAACGATGCCGATGAGAATCCTTATACCTTTGCGATCCAGGGCACGGGGACCGTTGCGGCCCCCGAGATCGAGGTTTCAGGGCTCGGTCAGCCCATCGCTTCGGGATCGACGATGCCGGAGGTCGGGAACGGGACCGACTTTGGAACGACGACCGCCGGTTCCATGCCGCTGACACGCACCTTCACGATCGCCAATCAGGGGACTGCGCCCCTGAACCTGACGGGCATGCCGCTCGTCGAGCTTAGCGGAGACCCGGTGTTCACAGTCACGGCGGAGCCGACGACACCGGTACAGCCGACCGGCAGCACCACCTTCGTCATCGAGTTTGCGCCCACCGACGCCGGGACCTTCAGTGCCACGGTGAGCATCGCCAACGACGATGCCGACGAGAACCCCTACACCTTCGTCATCACAGGAACCGCGACTGCGAGCAACCAGCCAGAGATCGCGGTCGCAGGGAACGGCATCGAGATCGTAAGCGGAGACTCCACACCGGACGCAGCGGATGGAACGGACTTCGGCGAGGTGGAACTTGGGTCGAGCCGCGTTCAGAGCTTCACCATTTCCAACACCGGCAGCGCGCCGTTGACGCTCACCGCCGATCCCCCCGTCGCGGTCACGGGGACCGAGTTCGTGGTCGTCACGCCGCCCCAAACACAGATTGCCGCTGGCGAGAGCACGACCTTCCAGATCGAGTTCACGCCGGTGACCGCAGGTCGGGTCACGGAGACAGTCACCATCGAGAGCGACGACAGCGACGAGGGCAGCTACGTCTTCACCCTGGCCGGGACCGGGGTCGAGCCGCAGGGAGGGACCTGCGGTGATGGAGTCGTCGACGCCGGTGAGGCCTGCGACGATGGAAACACGGCCTCGGGGGATGGCTGTGCTGGCGATTGCTCGGCCATCGACGACGGCTGGTACTGCGAGACCGAGGGGATGGCCTGTACCACCAGCTGCGGCGACGGGATCGTGGCGGGCTCCGAAGTCTGCGACGACGGCGCCGGAAACTCGGATACCCAGGCGGGGGCGTGTCGAAGCGACTGCTCCGGCGTCGTTCCGGGCCAGAAGAAAGAGGAGCCAGGGTGCGGCTGTGGTGCGGCCGGCGGGGGCAGCGGTGGTTGGGTCTTTGCCTTGTCGGCCTTCGGGCTCGCTCTGTCGCGCCGGCGTCGCAGGTGCCCCTAGTCTGCCGATCCGCCCAGCGGTGGCGCCGCCTCTTCGCCTGCTGCCGCGCGACGTAGGAACACCACGAAGCGGGTGCGGCCGGGTCGGGACTCGACCTCTATCCGGCCGCCATGTTCGGTGACGATGCGGTGACTGATGGCGAGGCCGAGCCCGGTCCCCTCGGCCTTGGTCGTGAAGTAGGGGGTGAACACCTCCGCGAGCTGCGAGGCTTCGATGCCAGGGCCATCGTCTTCGACGCAGAGCTGCACCCACGTGCCGCTCTGCTCGGCGCTCAAGCGGATGCACCCACCTCGCTGCGATGCTTCCAGTGCCTGGATCGCGTTCGTCACCAGGTTGAGCAGCACCTGCTGCATCTGTGCTCGGTCGGCGAGCACCGCCGGGAGCCCTTCCGCGACGGCGGTTTCGATGCGGATGCCGGCGGGGGCCTCCGGGAAGAGCGCACGCGCTTGCTCGATGAGTTCCTCGACCGGTGTGGGAAGGAGGCTCGGGGCGGGCAGGCGGGCGAAGCTGGAGAACTCGGTGACCAGACGCTTGAGGGCCTCGACCTCCTCCAGGATTGCCGTCGTGCTCTCCTCGAAGATCTCGTCGAAGGCGGGATGCCGGCGGGCGCGCGCGCGGCTCAAGGTTTCGATGGCCGTCGCGATCGGGGTGAGCGGGTTCTTGATCTCATGGGCCAGGCGGCGGGCGATTTCCTGCCAGGCAGCGACGCGCTCGGCCGCGGCGATGCGCCGCTGGCTCTCTTTGAGCTCTCTGCTCATCCGGTTGAAGGCGTGGATCAGCCGCCCGATCTCGGCGGGGCCCGCAAGATCGACCTCCGTCCCCACCGCGCCCTGGGCCACCCGGTCCGCCGCAGCCGCCAGGGCGGCGACGGGATCGGTGATGCGCCGGGCGATGAGCACGCCGAGCAGCAACGCGGCGAGCACGCCCAGGGTGGCGGCGCCGCCGACGCTCATGAGGATGCGCCGGCGGGTGTCGGCCAGCGGGGCTGTGGAGACACCGAGCAGCAGGTGCGCACCCTCCCCGAGATCGATCCGCCGCTGAAGAAGAGAACTCGGATCGGGGGTGGCCTCCAGCGCCGAGGGTGGCCGACCCGATGCGTAGACCTGGTCATCTGGGCCCCGGAGGGTCACGGCGGTGCCCGAGAGTTCGGCGAGTCGTCTCGCCCAATCGGCATCGAGGCTCCTGCCCACCACGAGCACGGCCACCGTCCTGCCACCGGGTTCCAGGAGCGGCCGGGCGCACACCCACGCCCATCGCGTGTCGATGCCGTCCCCCACCCGCACGCGCATCTGCCTGAGGAGGACGGTGCGTGGGGCGCTCCTGGCCAGCGCCGCCCAAGCGGGCTCGCTGTCACCGACCGACGCCGGCAGATGCGCGCTGGAGAGGATCCGCCCCGAAGCGTCGAGGAGTTCCAGGATGTCCGCATCGAGCCCTACCCGAAGCTGTGACGCCAACGGGCGGAGCGACGCGGGGTCCGGAGGCGTCCCTGCGGCCAAGCGGTCGCGAAGCTGTCGCAGGGGTGCCGACTTCCCGGCCAGGGTCTCGGTTGCCTGAACGATCTCGGAGCGCGCCTGATCGAGCGCCGACACCACCACCCGTTCGGCCTCCGCCAGGCGACGATCGAAGATTTCCGCAAAGCTCCGTTGGACCCGAAGGAGCGTGATCCACCCGAGAAGGCCCGCAGGCAGGAGGGCCACGACAGCGAAGGCGAGGATGAGACGGGTCGAGAGGCGCACGGCGACGCTTCAGTCTTGGGGCCACAGCCAAAGCTGTGCCGGTGCAACGGGCGTGAGGGCCGCCGGGCGAAGGCCCTGCAAGTGGGCGCCTGCACGGTAGGTCGTATGCCGCCGGACGAGGGGAATCACCGGCAGCCGTCGCGAGAGCTGCCCGGCCGCGGTGCGTAGTGCCGCGTCGTCGGTCGCTTTGGCAGTGGCACGGAGCACGGCGAGCGCCAGCTGTGCGTCGCCGAAAGAGAACGCGGCACGCACCAGGGCCAACGCTGGATCATTGGGTACCGCCTCGACCGTCACCACTGCCACCGGCGCCTCGACCCCGGAGGCCGGCGAGGCGGCGCGCAGCCGCGCCGCGATGCCGGCCTGGTGGAGCCGGAGCTGCACCCGCTCGGCCAGCGCCCTGTGGATCGGGTCCCGGGGATCGAAGGCCACCGTGGTCGCCTCGGGAGGCGCACCGGGAGCCACCGCATCCGCCTCCGCCGAAGTCCGGCCCTCCGCCGAGGCGAGGTCGACGCCGGCGACCCCATGGAGGGGCTCGCCCGTAGGACCCACGAGGAAGCGAACGAGGGCCTCCGGATCCAAGCGCGCGGCGAGGATCCGGCGCAGGACGGGATCTCGAACCAAGAGATAGGTGTCATGGGCCACCGGCGAGGTCTGGAATGCAGCGGCCGGTGCCTCGATCGTGAGGGTGAGCGTCGCCGAGGGGGCAGGTGCTGGACCTGCCCACGCCGCTTCCAGCCCGGGCGGGACGAGCACGATGCGATCGAGGAAGGGCCGGCCGTCGAAGTGGTCCTCGTAGGCAACGAGCTGGATCCTGTGGCCTCGGGAGCCGTACTGCCGCCGGAAAGGGCCGCAGCTCGAGCCGCTGCCCGCGCGCGTCACGGGCAGTCGCGGATCGTTCAGGAGGCGTGGCACGCCTTCACCCACCTCAACTTCCGGCACGGCGAGGTCCACGATCAAGGTGCGCTGCCCGGCGGCGTGTACCCCCAAAGGCGTCTTCTGTCCCTCGAGGCGTGCTGCCGCCCCGACGACGAAGAGCAGGCGCCACGCCTCGGGGAGGGGCGAATCCGGTCGGGTCCACCGTTTCATGGCCGCTTCGACGTCGCTGGCGGTGATGCGCGCGCCGTCCTGGAAGAAGGCGTTTTCGACGAGCCGAAGCTCGATGCGCCGGCCATCTGACAGGCGCCGCGGCGGCTCGGCGAGAAGGTCGGTGATGGTGCACGCGGTGGCCTGGGCAACGAAGCGCGCGGCTTCCGGCGCGTCCGCCACGACGGTCACCGAGCCGCCATGAACCGGTCGCACCGCAGCCGCCGCCGGGCGCGGCCCTGCGAGTCCGCCGACGGCGAGGCCCAGCACGAGCCACCTCATCGGAGATCCTCCGTGAGCAGATAGAGCCAGGAGGCCTCGCCGGCGCTCGCACCCACCACCACGTCGTCCTTCCCATCGCCGGTGAGATCCCCGCTGGCCAGCACACGGATCGCACCGGGGAGCGGCCGAAGCTCGCGCGTGTGGCCCGCCTCGTCTAGGACGAGGAGCCGGTCCTCCTCACCGGGTGGATCCGCCGCGGAGCCCACCAGCTCCGGCCGGCCGTCGGCCTCGAGATCGGCGGCCGCCAGCCCGGACCCCACCGGTCCGTCTCCGATCTCCGTCGCGCCCTCCCGCCCGAGCCGGCGGAGGCGCCAGTCCGCGCCCACGACGTACACGGTCCCCGACGTGGGGTCGATGGCCGCCGAGTACAGCTCGATGCCGGCATCGAATCGGAGCGGGTCTTCGTGGGGGCGGCGCAGCTCCACCTGTGGCTCGAAGCGGTTCGTTCCAGGGATTCTTCGGCCCCACAGCGCGTAGGAACCGGCGCTGCACAGAGGCGCGCGGTCGATGCCGGTTCGCCGCTGCGCGCGACCTTGGGCAAGGGTCACCACCTCTCCCTCGGCATAGTCGCTGTGGCGCCAGGCGATGGCCGGGGCCATCGCGATTCGTGTGATGGCCACACCGCCGGTCGGATCCCGCGACGGGTGGAGGTCGCGGGCCTTCCTTCGCAGCGGATAGTGCAGGAGGAGGCGAGCGTGGCCGCTCTGTACCTCGTAGAGCGCAAGTGCCACCTCGGTGAGCGCTGCGACTTCGGGCCTTCCGTCTCCGTCGGCGTCGCCCACGGCGAGCCCCACCAAGGTGCCCTGCACCTCTCCGAGGGGCAGCAGCCCCTGGCTTCCGCGAGACGGTGGTGCTCCCGCACCTGCGCGGGCGAGGAGCAGCGCGGCGCGGTCGGCCCGCTCGCGCGCGGCGACCACGAAGGGTGCGCCTTCGGTCTGGCCGGTGAAGAAGTTGACCCACAGCGGCGTGCCCGCGCCCGCGAGGATCAGCTCGGATCCGACGCGCCGGAAGGTGATCTCGACCAGCAGTGCGGCGCCCCGCTTCCGCGCTTCGGCGACGGCGCGGTCGTGGTCGAGGGTATCGAGGAGGACGACCTCGAGGGCCCCCGTGTGCTCGCGAATCCCTGCCGGGAGGAGGCGCCGCAAGAAGCGGCCGAGCTCGCCCGCGGCGGGCGCGTCCGCAGCCTCACCTGCGGCATCGAGCGTGAGTGCCACCCGCTCACCGGAGAGCGGCCGCTTGGCGGCGAGTGCGCGGGAGAAGGTGTCCATGAGGTGTTCGATGGCGGGCGGCTCGCCGGGCACGCCCGCGGGGCGCCCGCGAGCCGCGAGGGCGGTGGGAGCGAGCAGGAGGCAGGGGAGGAGGGCCAGCGGCGGGATGCGTGCGGCGGTCACGGAGAGATCCCCCCCACGGCCCCCGGTGCACTCTCGGGGTCCGCGATGAAGAACTCGCCCGGATCCAGGGTGCCCGGCGGCGGCGCATACTCGGTTGGCTCGGTTCCCGGGACGAAGGGGAGGTAGGTCCCGGGCTGCTCCGGAGGCGCGATGAGACCCGTATCCGGATCGATGCGCACGAAGACGACCGACGGGGGAATGGAGAAGTCGTGCTTCGAGCGTCCCTCGTGCGCCGCCTCCATGAAGCGCTTCCAGATGGGGCCCGCCGCCACGCCGCCGTACTCGTGCGGCCCAAGGGGCCGAGGCTCGTCGAAGCCAACCCACACGCCGCAGACGAGATCGGGCGTGAAGCCGACGAACCAGGCGTCGCGCTGGTCGTTCGCGGTGCCAGTCTTTCCGGCGGCCGGCCGACCGATCTGCAACCTGCGTCCGGTTCCGTCGGTCATCACCTTGCGCATCAGCTGCGTGAGCACATAGCTGACCTCGGGCGAGATTCGCTGCTCGGGAGAAGGCTCGTGTACCAAGAGCGGGCGTCCCTTCTGGTCCAGCACGCGACGGACGAGAACGGGCGAATCGTAGACGCCGCCGGCGGCGATGGTGGCGTAGGCGTTGACCTGTTCGAGCACGAAGACCTCGCCGGCCCCCAGTGCCAGGGGAAGATACCGGGGGAGACGGCTCTGGATTCCGGCCCGCCGGGCGAAATCGATCACCGCATCCACGCCCAGCGCTTCGACGAGGCGCACCGAAACGACGTTCTTCGAGCGTGCGAGCGCCGTGGCCAAGGAGATGGCGCCATCGTAGCGGCCGCCGAAGTTCTCCGGCTTCCACGTCTTTCCGGTCCAGGGGTCGCGGAAGACGGCGCGTGCATCCAGAACGGTGCTGGCGATGGTCCAGCGTCCACTTTCGATGGCTGCGCCATAGACGTAGGGCTTGAAGGAAGAGCCCGGCTGCCGCCGGGCCTGTGTCGCTCGATTGAACCCACCGTCGTATTCATAGCCGCCCACCAGTGCGACCACCTCGCGGCTTTGCGGCTCGATCGCGACGAGCGCGCCCTCGACGAGGGGCCGTTGGGTGAGCTGGCCGGGCAGACGCAAGGGGGTGTCCGGTTCTTCTGCCGTCGAAGGCTGGGCGCCGCCCTTCGGGTCGGAGAGTCGCACCCAGACCACGTCCCCCGGGCGGATCAGGTCGCGGAAGGAGCGGGGCGCCGGGCTGGGACGTTCCGGTGAGAAGGGTCTTGCCCATTTGGCGTCCTCGAAGCGCAGCTCGGCGACCGCGTCACCGAGCGACACCTGAGCGCGGCGACCGTCGCCGTCCACCTCCGCCACGATGCCGGCCACCCTGCGCCCGGGCCGATAGGGCACGATCTGCAAGGGCGGCAGCGGGGGCCCTTCCGCATCCCGCTTCCAGGTCGAGATGCCCGAGAGGTCGAGGAGCCATACGCCACCGCGTTCGCGCAGCCGGGTGGCGCGCCGGTGGAAGCGAGCGAGCACCTGCGCGATCTCGGTATCGGAGAGCCGTCCGATGGGGCCGCGCCAACCCTGGCGGCGGGCGACGGCCTCGAGGCCGGCACGCAGCGCCTTCTCGGCGCTCGCTTGGAGCCGAGCGTCCATGGCGATCTCGATGGTCAGCCCGCCTTCGAGGAGCCGATCCTCTCCCAGGACGCCGGCAAGGCGCCGCCGGACCTCCTCGACGTACCACGCGCCCACGGGCTCCGGGGGCGGCGGAGCAAGCTCGATGGGTGTGGCATCGGCCAAGCGCGCCTCCTCCTCCGAGATGAACCCCACCTCCGCCATGCGATGGAGCACGTAGTGCCGGCGCTTCCGGGCGCGCGCGGGGTGCTTTCGGGGCGAGTAGGTCTCCGGTGCCTTGGGCAGTCCCGCGATGAGGGCGGCCTCCGGGAGGGTGAGCTGGCGCACCGGCTTTCCGAAGTAGTACCGGGCTGCTTCTTCGACGCCATAGCGGCCATGGCCGAAGTAGATCTGGTTCAGATACAGGTAGAGAATCTCGTCCTTCGAGAGGTTCTGCTCGAGGCGGCGGGCAAGGATCAGCTCGCGAAACTTTCGCGAGAAGTCGCGACGGGGCGTGAGGAGGAAGGTCTTGACGACCTGCTGCGTGATGGTGCTTGCCCCCTCCTTCACCCGCATGGCGAGCAGGTTCTTCACCGCTGCCCGGAAGATCCCCGCGTAGTCGATGCCCTCGTGCTCGTAGAAGCGATCGTCCTCGGCCGCCACGACCGCATGGATCAGCACCTGAGGGATCTCGTCCAAGGGTACGACCGTCCGCCGCTGGCGGAAGAACTCGGCCACGACGACTCCGTCCCGGCTGACGACGCGGGTCGTCTGTGGGGGGCGGTAGTCGGAGAGGCTTCGGATGTCCGGCAGATCTCGGGCGTAGTACCAGTACAAGGTGCCGGCGGCGAATGCGCCCACGAGCGCCACCAGGCTGCAGGCCTTCAGGATGCGGAACGCCCATCGGCGCAGGCGGCCCTCTCGAGGCCGCGGAGGGGCCGGTATGGGCGGGCCCGCCTCTGGCGGGGTGCCACCGGCAGCCGAAGTCTCCGCCTCCGGACGCGGTGGTGCGCCTTCCACCCGGCACCGGAGGTCGGCAATCCTGCGAGAAAGGGACATGGCTTGGGCCTGGCTGCAGGTTATAGCCTTTCGCGTCGACCGGTGGATCTCCGGCCCGGGAGCCGCTTGGCTCCCGGGCCGGCGACGAGGGGCGGCGCGTCGGGAAGGAAACACCTAGGGCGTTTTTGCCGTTCCCGCCCCGCCGGGACCCATGGCGAGCCGCGTCTCGAGGCGGGAGAGGTTGATCTTGGCGTTCACGTACTCGGGCGAGAGCGCGAGTGCGTCGCGGTAGGCTTCCTCGGCGTCGGCGAGCAGCCCCAGCTTCTCGTAGGCGAGGCCGAGGTTGTTGTACATGTACGCCCGCACCGGCTCGAGGCTGGTGGCGATCTCGAGGTTCTCGACGGCGGCCTCGTAGCGACCGGTCACCAGGTAGACGTAGCCGAGGTTGTTGTAGGCCCATACGTAGCTGGGATCGGCATCGATGGCCTGCTCGAAGGCGTCGATGGCCTTGTGGTACTGCTGCTTGGCCATCCACAGGCGGCCGCGCACGTTGTGGGCGTCGGCGCGGTCCGGAGCACGGCGGATCGCTTCGTCGATGTGCTTCAGGCCCCGGTCGATCTCCCCCGATTCGATGCACAGGCGGGCGGCGGCGATCAGCGGCTCGGGATCCGTGGGATCGAGCGAGGCGGCCTCCTCGTAGGCGCGGATCGCCAAGGGGCGGTTCCGCAGCTTCGCCGCGGCCTTGGCCAGGCCGCGCAGCAGCTTCGGGCCCTTCGCCTGGTACGCGGCGCGCCGATAGGCGAGCAGCGCAGCTTCGTAGCGACCTTCACGGAAGGCCTGCTGCGCCTCCGCAAGGTGGTCGATCTCCGGCGCATCGTGCGGCAGCACCAGGGGATCCGATGCCTCGGGCACCGCGGCGGTGGCGGCTGCAGCAGGCGCTGGTGGCGACCCGTGTGCTGCGGCGAGCGACGGGCCCTCCGGGACGCCCGCCGGAGATGCGGCGCTGGCGGCGGCAGGTATCTCGGGCGCGTCGGGGCTGGCCATGGTACCGGACGAGTCACCTTGCGCCGTGGCAGTCTGGGCCGGCGCGGCGCTGCGCCCGACCGCCTCCATCTTCGATGCCGAGGTGTCGCCTGGGCGCGACGGTGTGGAGGCCGCCGGGCTCTCGTCGCAACCAGCGGCTGCGCATACGAGCAGGAGCACGCCGGTGAGGAGCAGGACGGGCGCGAGGGCGCTTGGGAGACATCGGGCGACCACCGCCGGCAGCGCCCGCGGCCGCTCGGGGCAGCGGCCCGCCCTCTGGGCGCGCGCCCTTGGCTCCGAGTGCGGGGACCCGGGCCCGATGGGCCCGGTGCCGGCAGGGGTCTCGAGGATCGAATGGCATGGCATGGGAGCTTCTCCTTGGCTGAGGGTGTTGGGGAGGGATGAGAGGTGACGGGTCCCGGGGCTGTTTGCTCCCCACGGCTCACCCACAGCAGCCCCCATGCCAGAGGGGCCAAGTGTCTGGATTCTCTGGGCTACCTCTTCCAGGGGCCTGCGCCGGCGTGGGCGGCTGGACACAGGGGCGAGGGCGCAGTGCGCCGCCCAGTCCACAGGTCGCCCGCCGCGCCGGCGACGTCGACGCACGCACCGCAGCAGGCCTCGCCCCGGGGAGGAGCGAGCGCGGGGTCAGTGCGTACTGGCGCTGCGGTCGACGCCCAGCGCCTTGCACTTCTTGTAGAGGTGCGAGCGCTCCAGCCCGAGCGCGCGTGCCGTCTCGCTCATGTTCCCACCGTGCTCGGCGAGGGCTGCCGCGATGATGGCACGCTCCGCCTCGGCGACCAGGGTGCGCAGTTCGGCGCCGGGACGGTAGAGGCTGCGGGCGGCGCCGCTCCGACCGCGCCTTGCCGAGGGCGTGGGCATCAGATCTTCCACGTCCGCAGCCTCGATGCATTCCCCGTCGGACAAGATGACCAGGCGTTCGACCACGTTGCGAAGCTCGCGCACGTTGCCTGGCCATTCGTACCGGCCGAGCCGTTCGACCGCCTCGGGGTCGATGCGCATGTGCCGCCGGTTGTTACGCTCGCAGGCGTCCTCTAGGAAGCGCTGCACGAGGATGGGGATGTCCTCCTTCCGCTCCCGAAGAGGTGGGGTGTGAATCGGCACCACGTTCAGGCGGTAGTAGAGGTCTTCGCGGAAGTCCCCCGCTTCGACCATGGCTTCGAGGTTCCGATTCGTCGCGGCGATCACCCGCACGTCCACTCGGAGGGTCGCATCTCCGCCGACTCGCTCGAACTCTCCTTCTTGTAGGACGCGAAGGAGCTTCGCCTGCATCGGTGGCGGCATGTCGCCGACCTCGTCGAGAAAGAGCGAGCCCCCGTCGGCCAGCTCGAACTTTCCCTTGCGTGCCGCGACCGCACCGGTGAACGCGCCGCGCTCGTGACCGAAGAGTTCGCTTTCGATGAGCTCCGACGGTATCGCGGCGCAATTGACCTTCACGAAGGGTCCTTTGGCGCGGGGAGATCCGGCGTGGATGGCCCGCGCGACGAGCTCCTTGCCTGTTCCGTTCTCGCCGGTGATGAGGACCCGGCCTTCACTGGGCGCGGCCTTCGCGATGCGGCTGCGCAGACGCTTCATGGCAGGTCCGCTGCCCAGCAGTTCCTGGTCGAGTGCCGCCTCTCGCCGAAGCTCCGCATTGTGGTCCGAGAGCGCACGCATTCGAAGCGCGTTCTCCAGGCTCACCAAGAGGCGCGCCGTCGACACGGGCTTCTCGATGAAGTCGACGGCGCCGTTTCGAACGGCCTGCACGGCGGTGTCGATGGTGCCGTGACCGCTCATCATGATGACCGGCTGCCTGAACCCGCCCGCCTTCAGCGCCTCGAGCGCCTCGAGCCCGTCCATCTCCGGCATCTTCACGTCCATGAGGATGGCGTCGATGGGGCGCTGCTGCAGGCGGCGCAGCGCCAGGCGCGCGGAGCCGGCGACCTCGACTTCGTAGCCCTCCACCTCGAGGGCTCGGGAGAGGGTCACGAGGATGTTCTTCTCATCGTCGACAATCAGGATGGTGCGAGGCATGGTCGGGTCCGGGCAGAGGGGTTTTCGAGCGGCTGCAGGTCAGGGGAGCGGCGGGGACAGGGCGTCTTCTACGTCTCGTGGGGCCGAGCCCAGCCGGCCCCAGCCGCGACAGACGGAGCCGTGGTGGCGAATGCGGCCCGCCGCGTGCGGCGCGGGGTGCGGTGGCGATGCATCGGACCCCGTCCCCGTGGGCTGGCCTGTGTCTATCCTGACACACCTGTGGAACGGGCGTCCACAGGCGGCGCTGGGCCCTCGGAACTCCGGCCGCCCACCCGACGCACCGGTGATGCGGTGCAGCGACGGCGACGTTGGGGGGCAGACCTGGAGCGCTGGCCGGCCTCGCCGAGGCGCCGGCTGCGTGGCGCTTGGTGGGGCGGCTGCCCGGGGCGTGCGCCCGCAAGGGGGTCCAGCGAGACGGCCCTGGGCACGGATTCGGGAGGCCTGCGGTGCGCATGGGTCTCCCACGGTGCAGCAACTCCCGTGCCGGCAACTCCCGCCCCGGTGACTCCCGCATCAGAGCGCGATGGACTTCCACTTCCCCTGGTAGAACTTCCACCCGATGATGCTCATGGCGGAGACGACGTAGACGACGCCGCTGACCCACATGCCGAAGAGCTGCAGATCGAAGACCACGCCGAGGAGATAGGCGAGCGGCACCAGGCAGGTGAAGTGGAGCAAGAGCTCCACGTACATCACGAACTTGCTGTTCCCCGCACCGAACATCGCCTGCATCAGAATCATCGCCGCCGCCACCGCCCATTCGAAGGCGCCGAGCAGACGCATGATCGGGATCGCGGTGTGGATCACCGAGGCATCCTCGGAGAAGATCGACAGCGGGATCTGGGGCCAGATCGCGGTGAGCAAGCCGAGCGCGCCGAAGAGGTAGGCGCCGAGCTTCACTGCCTCCCACCCGTACAGCTCGGCGAGGCGAGGTTCCTTCCGCCCCATGGACTGGCCCACCATCGTTGCGGCCGCCGTCCCGAACGCGATGCAGCTCATGAAGGTGATCGACAGGATGTCGATCACCACCTTCGTCGCTGCGGAAAAGATCGCGCCGTGTCCCGCTTCCATGTCGAGGTGCCCGACGATCTTCAGGAACAAGAGGAACGCCGCCATCATGGCGACCGTGGCGACCCCGCTGGGGACGGAGAGCCGGACGATGTCCCATCCGACCGCCAGGTTGAGGTTTCGCAGGCGATAGGGGCGGAAGCGGGCGCGGATCTCCCGGCGGAAGGTCCAGACGAGCATGATGCCGAGCCCGATGTAGGTACTGACGGTCGAGGCGATTGCCGCGCCAGTCACCTCGAGGCGCGGAGCGCCGAGATTCCCGAATATCAGCACCCAGTTCCCAAAGATGTTGATGAGATTCATCGTGATGGCAGCGACCATGTGGACGTAGGTCCTGCCGATGCCATCGAAGAACGCCTTCACACCCGCAGTGGCGACCATGGAGATGACGCCCACCATGCGGACCTGAAGGTAGGGAACGCCCAGTCGAATGACGTCCGGGTCGCCGTGGAAGAAGGGGAAGACGTAGGGAATGATCACGATGGCGATGATCGAGGTGACCGCGGCGCTCACGAAGGCGATGCAGAGGCTGTTCATCAGGGCGCGCCCGGCCAAACGGCGCTTTCCCTCGCCGAATCGGCGCGAGACGATGGCCTGCGTGCCGACCTGAATCGACGAGAGGAAGCCGCCCACCGCCCAGTAGAACGGAAGTGAGATGCCCAGCGCCGCCTGCCCCGGTACGGCGACCGCGCTCGGCAACCTGCCGACCATTGCAGTGTCCACCAGGTTCACCGCCGTTTGGGTCAACATGCCGAGGATCACCGGGCCGGCGAGGACGAGCAGTGTCTTGGCCCGCTCCGGGTCGACCCCGAGGCCCCCGATGGTCCAGAGGAAGCCGCGCGGTGCGGCCGTGTCGGCGGGGGAGGAGCAGGCGTTCTCGGCAGAGTTCATGAGATGAAACGTGCGTGGATGCGGCGTGCCGGCGGACACCACCCGACCGAGCGGGGTGGACGGGTCCGTCGATCCATGGGGGATGCAGGGCCCGGCCGCGAAAGGTACCGGTGCGACCGGGGGCAAGACAACTCCT
>CAYYHA010000031.1:15815-21395 GCA_964471535.1 uncultured Myxococcia bacterium
CCCCGGCTCGCCGGCGCGCCGCGCGTTGGATGGAGAGGATATGATGAAGACCGCACGCCTGTTCACGCTCGCCTCCGTGCTCTTTGCTGCCCTGGCGCTCTCCGGCTGCAAGCCACCGTGGCCGAAGTGCGAGAACGACGACCAATGCAAGGAGCGCGACGGTCAGGAGATGAACTATGTGTGCGTCAACGGCACCTGCAAGGAATGCGGGCAGGACGGCGACTGCCAGGAGGGCTTCGTCTGTCGTGACAACGCGTGCGTTCCCAAGCCCGAGTGCTACACCAACGCCGATTGCACCGGCGGTCTGGTCTGCCGCAACGAAAAGTGCGTTCCGGAGTGCACCGCAAGTTCCGACTGCGCCGAGGGCATGAAGTGCGAGGGCAACCGCTGCGTGCCCGACGTCGACTGCACCAGTGATGCGGACTGCGCCGAGGGCGAGGAGTGCACGCCCGATGGCAGATGCGTTGCGGCGACGCCCGATTGCACCGTGGAAACGGTCTACTTCGACTTCGACTCCAGCGATCTCACGCCGGAGGCCCGTTCGATCCTCCAATCGAATGCGGAGTGCCTGAACGCCTTGGGGCAGAACGTCGTGCTCGAGGGCCACTGCGACGAGCGCGGCACCGAGGAGTACAACCTGCAGCTCGGCGAGCGCCGTGCCAATGCGGTGAAGAAGTACCTCGTCTCGCTGGGCGTGGATCCGAGCCGCATCAAGACGGTGAGCTACGGTGAGGAACGCCCGGCGGATCCCGGCCACGACGAGGCCGCCTGGGCGCGCAACCGCCGTGTCGAGTTCGTTCTGAGCGGCCCCGGCACCTAGAGCGCCGGAGGCGAGGTACGCCCCCGCGGAAGCGGGACGCGCCGGTCCCCAGGCCGGCCGGAAGCACCGGGCGCCGCCGGCCGTTGTTGGATTCTGCGATGCGAAGCCTGCAAAAGACTGCCGTAGCGTTCCTGCTCCTCTGTGGGGGTCTCGGCGGAGGAGCGGCAGGCTGCGTGACGACCGCGGAGCAGGGGCGCCGCATGCAAGCGCAGCTCGATGCCCACGAGAGCCGTCTCGCCGATCTCGAGGCGCGGCTGCAGGCACAGGAGACTCGGCTCTCCCGCGCGATGGATCGCCTCGATGCGAAGATCACCGAGGTCAACCAGGCGCTGGAGAAGCTCGGTCTGGCCGCACGGAAGAACGATGCCGAGTTCGGCGTCACCGTCGACCGGATGCTGCAGGAACTCCAAGAGGTTCGCGGTGGCCTCGAGCAGCTGCGCTACGAACTCGATCGCCAGGCCAAGGCCCAGGCCACCTTCGAAGAGGCAACCAAGCGCCGGCTCGCCGAGCTGGGCGGCAAGGAGTCGCTCGCCCAGTACGAGGCAGAGCAGAAGGCCAAGGCCGAGCCAGAGGCGACCGACCCCGCCGAGGTGCTCGCCCGGGCGCGTCGCCACCAGGCACAGGGCGAGCACGCGCTCGCACGCAAGCTGTACCAGAGCATCATCGACCGGTGGCCCGACAGCCCTCAAGCGGCCGAGGCACAGTACGGTCTGGCGCTTTCCTGGTACGAAGAGGGCGCCTGGCGCCCCGCGATTCTCGAGTTCAATACGTTCCGGGAGAAGTATGGCAAGCACGAGAAGGTGCCCGACGCCCTGCTGCGTATCGGCGACAGCTTCGCGAAGATCGGCCTCGAGCGTGAGGCGGGCACCTTCTACGATGCCGTGATCCGGAACTTCCCAAAGACGAAGGCGGCCGGGGAGGCGAAGAAGCGGAAGAAGGGACTGGGTGCGAAGTGAACACCGTACGCGCCGTCGCGCCGTCCCGGCTCCTCCTGCTGTGGCTTCTTCTCTCGATCGCGGCGTGCCGGGCGTCCAGCGACGCGACCGGGCAGGCGGAGGCCCACACAGAGGCCAAGGCCGAGCGGCCGCGTCCCTCCGGGCCCTCGGAGGGGGGGTCGAGCGGCCGCCACGTCTCCATCGTCCTCTCCTCCAACAACCGGGGCGAGATCGACGTGTGCGGCTGCGTCAACCGCCCCATGGGTGGCCTGGCGCGCCGCGCCGGCGCGCTTGGCACCTTGAAGGACACGCCGCGCCTCGTCCTCGACGCCGGTGAGGCGCTCTTTCCCAGCCCTGAGCCGCCCACGGACGACGATAGAACGCGCGCGCAGGCCATCGTCGAGGCTATGGCGACCATGGACTATGCCGCGATGGGGGTCGGGCCGCGCGATCTCGCCGATGGCGGCGCCCTTCTGCGGAAGGCCCCCTTTCCCGTCCTCTCCGCCAATCTCCTCGACCCCCAGGGCCACCCCGCCTTCGCCGCCACGCAGGTGGTCGAGGTCGGCGGCCTCCGCTTCGGCCTCCTCGGCCTCTCCACCGCGGATCCCACCGAGGCCGAGGCGCGGGCCTACCTGCGGGCGAAGCTCACCGCCGACGATCCGGTGCGCGCTGCGGCCCGTTGGGTGCCGAAGCTGGCCCCGAAGGTGGATCGCGTCGTCGTCCTCGGCACCCTCTCACCCCCAGAAGCCCGCCGGGTGGCGAGCGCCGTGCCCGGTATCGATCTCATGCTCGTGGCCCGCTCCGGCCGCTTCACCACCGCCGGTGAGCGCGTCGGTTCCACGTTGATCTACGAGGCGGGGAGCAAGGGACAGATCCTCCTCCGCCTCGACCTGCTGTACCGGGGCGAAGGGCCGCTTGGCGATGCGGTGCTCCAGAAGCAGGCCGAGGAGGCGCTGCAGGCCTTCGATCAGCGCGCCCAGCACCTCGAGGCGCGTTCTGGCACGGAGCCGGGGGTCGAGCGCGCCATCGAGGAGAACCGGCGCCAGCGCGAGGAGATGGCCGAGAAGACCCGGTTCGATCGGGAAGCGCCGGGCGGATTGCTGACCCCCATCGCCATCCCCCTCGACGAGCTCGTCCCCGCCGACGAGGCGCTCGCGCAGCGGGTCGCGGCCCTACCGCCCGTACCAAAGAAACGCTGATCCCCGCGGCTCTTACAAGCAGGGGCGCCGATTGATCGCTTGGGGTGCGGATGGTAGGAACACCCCCTCACATGACCGTCCGCCACCAGCGCTCGCTCCTCGTGCTCACCGCAGTGGGGCTCCTCGCCACCGGTTGCCCCCCCGCAACGGTCTCCAACGGGGGAGACGGCGGCGTGGTGGGCGACGGGACTTGCAGCGTCGACGCCGAGTGCCGGGCGGGGTTCCGATGCGACCGCGAGCGTCGCCGCTGCGTCTGTACCGGTGACGACGCCTGTCCGGCGAACCTCTTTTGCAATGCCTTTACCGGACAGTGCGTCTCCGAGGTGCCCGGTTGTACGCAGGATGGCGAGTGTGGGCCCAATCAGTACTGCGAGGTGGAAACCCGCACCTGTCGCACGCGCCGCGGCTACTGTGAGCCGTGCACCGAAGACCGGCAGTGTGGCGGCGCCAGCGACCGGTGCATCGAGGACCCCACCATCGGCCGCCACTTCTGCGGAAAGGCATGCCAGGGGGACGGAGACTGCGAGCAGGGGTCCACCTGCCAGACCATCGGTGGGGTGAAGACCTGCTGGCCGAGTGTCGCCACCTGCGAGCAGGTCGCCGGCTGCAACCCGAACACCGGCCAGTCCTGCCAACAGGACTCCGACTGCACCGAGGGGGAGGACCAGGTCTGCGATCAGCTGCAAGGAACCTGCGTGGCGCGTGTGCCCACCTGCCCCTTCGGGACCGTCTGCAACCGGGATACGAGGCAGTGTGAGGCTGCATGCACGATCGACGACGACTGCGCTGCACACGAGGACTGCCAGACCACGCCCTGCCGCTGCACCAACAACGAGTGCGTGCAGATCCTTCTGTGCCGGGACAACTCGGAGTGCGAGCCGGGACAGGTGTGCATCGTGCCGCCGGGACAGACCGAAGGGGAGTGCGGTCCGAGCTGCAGCAGCGACGCCGAGTGCCCGCAGGGCCAAGTGTGTACCGATCTCGGCAGCCGGCGTGCCTGCGTCGATGGGTGCACCTCCAACGCCGATTGCCCCCTCAACAGCAATTGTTCCGGTGGTCGCTGTGTCCCAGGCTGTCAGACGACGGCCGTATGCCAGCCCTGCGAGATCTGCCAGCCCATCAACCCGCAGGTGAAGGCATGCACGCAGGTGAGCGGCTACTGCGAGGTATGCACGGCCCCCGCCAATGGGTGCAGCACCCTGGACGGAACCCGCTACTGCTGCGACACCGGCCCCACCGACTACCTCGGCGTCGACTGCTCGGGCGGGCGGGGCTGCCCCGCTGGCTTTGCGTGCGTGGACATCGTGGATCTGGCGGGCACGGTGATTGCGCAGAACTGCTTCCCCACGGCCAACGTATGCTCCGACCCCAGCTGCAACTGAGCCGGCGCCGCACCTTCCTCCTCCTGTGCCTCGGCGTCTGCCTGGCCGCCTTGGGTTTCGGCTGTGGCCCAGGTGGCGAGGGGGGCTTCGATGGCGGGCCGTCGACGGGAACGTGCATGGTGCAGCCGGATTGCTGGGCGAACGATGGGGACCTGCCCTACGAGGAGGTCTGCATCGAGGGGAAGTGCTACGATGCCGCGCCGCGGCGCCCCGATGGATCGCTGGCCTCGAGCGGCTGGTCGGTGATCGCCAACTACCGCGATCTCGTCGATCTGCGGCCCGAGGAGGTGGTATCCGCCGCAGTGCGTTTCTATGCCCGGGAGCGCACGGATGGGTCGAGCGTGGATTGCGGGACCCTGCTGCGGGTCGCCGCTGCCATCGACGAGGACCTGGGCATGAACATCGTCCGGAAGGCCGAGCCCCGCCTGAACCTCGCCGCGGGGAGTCAGCAGACGCTCATGGGGATGGGGGACATCCCTGCGGGCAGCGGGCGCCTGCTCCTGGTGCGCTTCCATGCCGAGGCCCGGGGCGAGGGGACCCTCCTCGCCAAGGGCTGCGTAGATGGGCTCGAAATCCCCGACGATGGGGAGGAACACCAGGTCGTGGTCGACATGGCCCTGCCTTGACCGGTCTACGGCGCGCCCCGTGGCCGCGCTGGCGGGTCCGTGCGGGTGGATGAGTGCGGGTCGGTGAGCGCGGGTGGGAAGCCACCCCAAGCCCTCCGGGATTCGCCCGGCGACGAGTCGCGCTATGCTGCCAGGTGGTGTGATGCGTGCCTCGCTCGCGGCCCTTTCGCTCCTCCTCGCCGGGACCGCCACGGTGGCCTCGGCGCAAAGGCGACCTCTGACCCCCTACGACGCCGAACGGCAGCGGCGTGAAGCCGCATGGATGGCGATTCTCGACAGCTGGGATGCTGCGCGCCAGGCCTGGGAGCGAGAGCGCTACGACCTGCACCGGGAGCGCCGCGAGCTCCGGAAGATCCGCGAGGCGCGGGCGAACAGCTTGGAGGAGCACGGCGTCGACATCGTGGTGCGCGATCCGGTGATCGAGGTGGGCACCCCGGCGGTTGCCGCACCCCCTGGCACCGCCGAGCGGCAAGAGGACTGGCGGGCCGCCGAGGCCGAGCGCCTTCGCCGGCGGGCGGGTGCTTGGCTGGAGGAGGAAGCCACCGATGCACCCGCTCCGATGCGCACCAACGGGAGAGGGGCGGGTCCCATGGGCCCCTTCCCGGAGCGCACGGTCGT
>CAYYHA010000031.1:21405-29662 GCA_964471535.1 uncultured Myxococcia bacterium
CGCCTAGAGGCGGGTGGGGCGCGTGCGGCGGAAGCGGCCCGCCATGCCGAGGCGGCCGCGGAGGCGGCGCGACGCGCACAGGAGGCCGCCGAGGTGGAGGAGGAGGCCCGCCTGGCCCAGGAGGCCCTCGAGCGGGAGCGGGCCCGCCTGCGGGCGCTCATCGAGGGCTCGGCGCCCCGGGAGGTGGCGCCACGCGGCAGAGGGCGTGGGACGCCAACGGAGCGCTCGGGCCGCGCAGGGCGCGTGCAAGGAGAATCTTCCGCGCGCGACGAGAAGGAGGGAAGGGGCGGCGCGCGGCCGGAGAGGCGGCGCGCGTCACCTCGGGTCGTCGATCCCGATCTCGAGGCGGAGTTCGAGACCCTCACCGACGACGACTTCTAGGCAAACTGGGCCCCGGGACGCCGCCGGGGCAGGGTCCCGGGCCGTGCTGGCCGCGGCGTGGGGCGGGGCGTCTCCTCCGGTCCCCCCTCCGACCGGCCAAGCCGGCGGACGCGATCCCGCTAAGTCTTTGAAAAGACATCGGTTTCAGGGCGGCAGGCTCGCGTGTCAGACCCCCCGTGCATACTGTACGCATGCACAGGAAAGGAAACGCGATGCGACGCTCAAAGGCTTCCCCTCCGGGTGATGGCGTCCTGCCGGCCGCCAGCGGGTCGTCCGCTTCCTCCCCGCGGGGGCCTCGCCACCGGCGGTCCGGGGGCGAGGGCTTCGAAGCGCGACCGGCGCCGAGCGCTTCGGAGGCGGCGTTTCCCCGGATCGCGCCCGGTGCGGGGTGCCTCGCCGCTCCCGCGACCTGGGTGCTGCGCCTAAGCGGACAGCCGGTCCGCTGCGTCACCCCGCAGCGCCTCGCGCCGGGCAGCGCGCCGACGCCCCTGTCCCTCTTGGCCGAGGTGGAGGCCTTCCTGCGCCTGCGCGGCGACGCGCCTGCGCGCGTGGTCGTGGGGGCCGATTGCGATCCCCTGCTCTCGGGTCCCGAGGTCGAGGCAGCCGTGCTCGCAGCGGCGGAGCGCCTCGTCACCGCGGGTGTGGGCCTTGTGCTCTGCACACGCGGTGCGCCGGGACCGGAGACCCCGTGGGGCCGGGTTCTCCTCGAGGCGGTGGAACGTGGCGCCGAGGCCCGTGTGGAGTTGAGGCTGTTCAGCCTCGACCCGCGGCTTGCACAGCTCTACGAACCCGCGGCGCCTCCGCCTGCCGAGCGCCTGCGCGCCGCGCGGGACCTCGCAGGCCGAGGCGTGGGCATCGAGGGTCGGATCGACCCCCTGCTGCCGTGGATCTCCGATACCGTGGGGCACCTCGAGGAGATCGTGGAGGCCTTCGCACGACTGCATGCCACCGATCTGCGAGCCTCCTACCTGCATCTCCCGTGCGGCCAGGCTCGTCGCGGGGGGCTGGGACGCCTGCCCGCCGCACACCAGGCGATTCTGCGCGGCTCGTTGGGTGGTGGGCCTACGCGGCCCGGGGTTGCGCGGCTTCTTCCCAGTGCGATGCGCCAGGACGGCTATGCGCGTCTCCGTCGGATCGCCGAAGCGCGGGGCCTGCACGTGACGGTCTGCCGGGAAGCGAATCCCGACTTGGGCTCGGCTTGCCCCTGCCTCGGCGGCGCCGTGGCCGACGCACCCCGCGAGCGCGCGGGCGCCCGCGGGCAGAGCGCTCAGGGCGCGAACGAGGAAGTACCGCGCCGCCGTTGGGTGCGTGGCTCCGTCGCTGCCGAGCCGGGAGAAGCCCTCGCTGGCGGCGGGGCGGCCGGAGCCGCCCAGTCGGAACTCGCGCGAGGCGCGGCCGACACGGAGAGACCTGGGGCCGGGCGGTATCGCAGCGGACAGAGGGCCGCCCTCCTGCGAGGCAGGGGGCGCGGGGGCCGACCCGGCAGCCGGAGAGTCGGCAGCGGCGCCGTGGGCAGCGGTGCCGCGGGCACGCACCCGGCGCGGGGCGGGACCAGGCAGGCCCATCAGCTTCGCCTTCTCTGAAGGTCCTCGCGCGTGCCCGTGCGCTTGACAGCGGTCCCTCGGCGACCGTAGCGTCCGCAGCCACGATGCCCAAGATCTGGTTCGAGAACGAGGAGGAGTGGGTCGAGGTGCCACGGGGCATCACGGTCCGTGAGGCCGCACTGAAGCACGGCATCATCGTCAACCGCTTCGCGCTGAACTGCGGCGGGCGTGGCCTGCCCGGGTGCAACTGCAAGGTGTGGATCCGCAGCGCCGACGGGCAGGTGAGCGGCAAGACCTGCTGGGAGAAGATTCCCGGCCGCTACCTCCACGGGGAGCTGCGGCTCGCGTGCCAGGCGAAGGTCCTGGGAGACCTCGTGGTGGTGACGCAGCCCTAGAGGGCGGCACCTCGCCGCCGCAGCCGCGCGCTCCGGCCCTTCCGGCGAGGATCGCGGCGGCCGCCCCGGTGCTTCGTCGAGGGTCGCCCTCGAAGCCTGGGCAGCGGCGCCCGCCTCGACGACGGTGCACGGAGGTGCCGGCCTCGCGATACACCGACCCTTTCACCCGCGCCCGACCTCTGCACTCCTGCCGAGCCGCCGCTCGAGGCCGTCGAGCACCACGCGCAGATCGGCGCGCGTGAGGCGGGTCTGGACCACCTCCTTCAGGTCGAGCAGGGCGTGGAGGAGCCATTGGACGGCGAAGAGGAGCGCTTCGTGTCCCACACCGGGGGCCACGTGGTCCCGCCACCGCTCGTTGCGCATCTCGTGATCGATGGCCTCGAGCTGACCCTCGAGTTCCAGCTTCACCAGATGGAAGACATAGGAGAAGAACGGGGGATCGGGCCGAAATGGAGACTCGGCGATGCGCTGGTATCGGGCTCTCTCTCCTTCGTCTCTGAAGGCCACCACCTCCGGCGGCCAATCCGAGAGAGCGCGGGCCAGATGCCGCTCGACCTCCTCGAGGAGGCGCGCCTTGATGGGGACCGGCTTCAACTCGTACAGCCAATCGTAGCGTCCCACGATTCGAATCTCCTGGCTGGAATGGGGTGCGACGGCAGGTCTGGCCAGTCCTTCGACGCAGGCGCGACTTCTTGGAAGCCCGCTGTGACCGCGCCGAGCGCCAAGGGTCGGCGCCTCGGCACCGGGGCCCGGCCCGAGCCGCCGCCGGTGCGGGCCACCTGCCGCAGGCGTGTCTCCTGCGGGTCCGCGGCCCTTCCTTAGGGGACCTCCGTAAAGATACAAGCGCAGCTGCTCATGTTGCAGGTCTCCCCCACCTGACAGTTGCCGCCGCAGTCGGGTGGGCAGACGCAGGCACAGGTGTCGAGGTCGGGGACGTAGTTGCCGCCGCAGTCGAGCTGGATCGGATCGCAACTGCAGCCGCAGGCCACGGGGTCGAACTGATAGCCGGGTCTGCAGGAGATGTTCTGATCGCAGACGCATCCGCAGCTGGTCGTGTCACACACCTCATAGCCCGAGCAGGTTCCTCCGCAGTCCGCCGGGCACTGCCAGGTGCAGCTGACCACGTCACAGGTCCAGGCGGGTCCGGGCTGCGGTGCGCCGCAGTCGGGGGGGCATTCGCACTGGTCGGTGCTGGTGTTGCACACCAGGGGATCGGGGCAGGGGCCGCCACATGGCACCGTACCGTCGGGGTTCGTCGCGCGCTTGTCCCAATACCGGTAGCTGACCGCAAGTGGCAGCCCCGCCTGTGCCGGCCGGTAGCTGCCGAAGAGCTGGATCGAGCCGCTGGCTCCATCGAAGTCGAAGCCGTCGCTTCGGCTCCGAGGCACGGTCACCAGGCCTCCCATGCCATCGTCCATGGCCACCTTCAGGGTCGCGGAGATGGGGGCACGGGTCAGGACGTAGGGGCTCGTGGCGCCGCCCACCGCGCTGATGATGGTCGAGATCGTCGGGCCGATGTTGCTCAAGTCCTCGATGTGTCCGAGCACGCCGCCGAGCCGGGTGATCACCCGTTCGTGGGTGTTCGAAACGTTGTAGCAGTTCGAGGTGTTGAAGCCCGGCCGGCAGATGAGGCCATTCACCGAGACGTTGTTGCTCTGGAAGAAGTTGACGAAGTTGTTCTCCTGAGACGTGTTCACGCCGTTGGAGCGCTCGTCCTCGTCCGTCAGGATGACGACCACGAGCTGCGCGCCGGATCGGATCTCGTTGCCGCGGTTCTGGATGAAGCGCTGTGCGCTCTCCAGGGGTCGCTCGTCCCCGCTCCCGCCAGTTCCCGGTGTGGTCCGTGACTGGAATGTCGCCAGGTCCGTGGTGAAGCCAGCGAAGCTGTTGGTGTTGTAGAA
This sequence comes from uncultured Myxococcia bacterium, assembly GCA_964471535.1. Taxonomy (GTDB): domain Bacteria; phylum Myxococcota; class Myxococcia; order SLRQ01; family SLRQ01; genus CAYYHA01. The sequence continues at coordinate 25,627 of CAYYHA010000031.1, forward strand.
GTCGGTGTAGATGACGCCGATGCGCCAGTCCAGCGTGCTGTTCTGGAGCTGATTCACCGTGGCCGCCGTCGCATCGGAGAGCGCCTGCTGCTCGTCGCCCATCGAGCAGGAGTTGTCGATGACGTAGAGGAAGTCCACTGGCTGGGCGTTCTCCGTGAGGAAGGTATCGCACTGTACCCCCGTCACATCGGCGAGCTGCGCGACGGGGCTGCCGTTGGCCAGGTCGTCCATGGCGATGAGCCGTGCCTCGTCGATCCCCGCTGCAGGGGCGAAGGCGGCCACGAAGACCGAGCGGTTGTTCGAGCGGCGCAGCACCTCGAAGGAGACCTCGAAGGGGCCGCTCGCCCCACCCTGGTTGGTCCACAGGCCCGCGATGCCGCCTCGCACCGCCGAGGCCCAGGCGTTCGCCGCGTCCTTGATGTCCGAACTCGAGTTCCAGTCGAGCGTCCCGCGCACCGCCGGGTAACCGTCCCAGGAGGTGAAGGGCTGTGTGATGGCATTGGCTTCGCCTCCCGTGGAGCCGAAGGCGTTGCGTGCATAGGTGGCATCGGCGTTCACGTCGCCGCCGGTGGGCGGCCTCGACAGCGCGACGCCGAGGACCTTCTGGGCCGGGTCGAAGACCATCACGCCCACCTCGTCGCCGCCTGCCGTTAGGGTCGTCACGTCGCCGTAGGCGCTCAAGGTCGCAAAGTTCAGGTCCCCGCGCGTGGCGGTTCGGAGGAGCACCTGCACCAGGTTCTGTGTCGCGCAGGCCTCGACGACCACTGGCGTCGCATCGTTGCCGTTGTTGGGATCCAACTCGGCAGCGTTCTGCCCCGACGCAGCGTCGACACGTCCGTTGGCGTTCCTATCCTCGGCACCATCGAGGATCCCATCCCCATCCGTATCGGGGTTCAGCGGATCGGTGGTCGTCGACGGATCCGCATCCACGACGAAGCCCGGACAATGGGCGGGGTCCGGGTTCGTCGAGACGCCCGACTCGAGGCCATCGGTGAGCCCGTCCCCGTCCGTGTCCGGATTGTTGGGATCGGTCTCGCCTGCATCGACCTGCCCATTGCCGTTGGCATCTTCCTGGCCGTCGGTGAGCCCATCGCAGTCGGTGTCGACACGCAAGGGATCGGTTTCGCCCAGGTTCAGCTGCCCGTTCTGATTCTTGTCCTCTATTCCGTCGAGGAGGCCGTCCCCATCGGTATCGGCCTTCATGGGATCCGTTCCCACGACGTTCGTCTCCACCGCGTCGGTGATTCCGTCCATGTCCGTGTCGACGTCGGGGACGCGGGGATCCGTCTCTCCGGGATCGACGCGACCGTTGTGGTTCTTGTCTTCGACCCCGTCGGGGATGCCGTCGCCGTCGGTGTCGGGGTTGGTGGGATCGGTCTCCCCGGGCTGCAGGACGCCGTCCCGCGAGGTGTCCTCGATGCCGTCGGGAATCCCATCACCGTCGGTATCCCGATTGGTGGGATCGGTCTCCCCAGGGTCCACCTGCCCGTTGCCGTTGGCATCCTCTACGCCGTCGGGGATGCCGTCGCCGTCGGTGTCCGGATCGAGGGGGTCGCTCTCCCCAGGGTCGACCCGGCCGTTGTGGTTCGCATCCTCCACCCCGTCGGGCAGGCCGTCGCCGTCACTGTCGGGGTCCGTGGGGTCCGTGCGGGTCGCCGTATCCGCATCGCCCGTGTACCCGGCGCAGAGTGGATCCACCGAGTCCGTCTTCCCCGCCTCGACGCCATCGGGGATCCCGTCGCCGTCGGAGTCCGGGTTGGCAGGATCGGTCTTCAGGCCCCCGGCGTAGGTGTCGGCGAACTCCTCCGCGTCCGAGAGCCCATCGCAGTCGGTGTCCAGGTTGGAGTTGTTGGGATTGTTGGGGTTCGGCGCCGGCCGGCCGCTGCCCCCATCGCCTCCGTCGGAGGGGCCGCCGTCGTGGCGGCCGGCATCGGTGCTGCCACCATCGGGAGCGCCCCCGTCGCCGCCGCCATCGATCCCTGCGCCCCCATCGTCGGTCGCTCCGGGCGCACCGTCGCAGTTGCAAGCGAAGGAGAAGGGGAGCAGGGCCATGCTGGCCACCAGGAGAACGGGATGGAGCCGGGTCATGGTTCGAGTATCGCCGCTCGCGGGCGAACCTTCAACGCGGTGCCTTTGGCCGCGCATACACCAGCACGATGGGCACCTCGTCGAGATAGAAGCCGGTGACCGGCCGGTCGGTGCCGTAGGCGGTCCAGATGCGGTACTCGATGTCCCTGAACTCCTGGTGGTACTGGTAGGCGGCAAGGTCGGACCGCTCGGGTCGCTGGGCGTAGCGCAGGTCGGAGCGAAGGCGGCCGTCACGCTGGTACCAGCGGAAAGCGGCGTAGGTGACCTCGTGGAAGAAGACCCGTGCCCCGCGGGGTGCATGGGCGTTGATCCATGGCAGGACCTCGGTCACGGCACTCGACCAGTAGTGCCGCTGCATACCCAGCGATGCGGCGCCCGGCGGGCCACCGGCCAGCTCGTTGTAGGCGGCCGTGCCGTTCGGATGGTGGTGCGCGGTGGCGAGTGCGACGGGCACGGCGAGCGCCGCGACGAGCGTGCCACCGGCGGGGCCCGCCAGCGCGGGTCTCTTCAGATGGGCGGCCAGGCCCCGCGCCGCCGCCACCACCACCTCTCCCCCAAGGAGCCCGAGAAAGGGCCAGGCATGGAGCCAGTGCTTCACCCCGCCGAAGATGGGGACCGACGGGAGCGCGATGAGGACCAGGGGAAAGAGACCGAGCCCCAGCACCAGAGCGAGCCGCGCCTGCCGCTGGGGGTCGCCGGGCGCCGGCGTCCGGCGACCGAGGCGTGCTGCGAGCCGGCGGACGAGCAGGCTGCGCTCGAGCCAGCGGTAGCCGCCCAGGGCCAGCCCCACACCGATGGGAAGCAGCAAGGGAAAGGGCAGCGTGAGCCCGCTGACGACGAAGGGATAGGCGATGGGGAAGGGCGGATTCCGGAGCACCTCGCCCAGGTAGTGCCACGAGTAGTTTTCGTGGTGCAGATGGAAGGCCAGATACCAGCCGAAGCGTTCGATGGGGGCAAACCAAAGCAGCGGCCAGGAGAGGTAAAGGACCAGCGGCCCCAGGATCGCCATGGCCGGGAAGGCGAGTGGCACCGCGCGCAGCCGCGCCCTCCATCGCCCCAGCCGCCACCACGCCGGGCCGTCGTAGACGAGCCAGTGGAGGAGGAGGAGCGGCGGCAGGAAGTAGGCGTTGTGCTTCAGCGCGATGGCCAGGCCGAAGGCAGCGCCCGTGGCGAGGTGCCACCGCCGTGCTCCGGACTCCTGTGCCCGGAGCCAGCAGTAGACGGTCAGCACCCACCCGAACGTCGCCGGAACATCGAAGCAGGCGAGGTGGAGGTGGAAGAAGTGTCGCGGCGCGAAGGCGGTGGTGAGGACCGCGAAGAGGGCGGGGACGGGACCGGAGAGGCGCTCCCCGAGGAGGTAGACCAGGGCGACGAGCCACGCTGCGAGGATCAGCGCCGGGATGCGGAAGCCCAGCGCATGCGAGGTCCAGCCGAGGCGCTCGGCGAAGAGGTGGTGCGAGAGCCCGAAGAGGATCTTGGGCAGCGCCGGGTGCTCCCGGTTGAACTCGAAGGCGCGGAAGATGGCCTCGTCCGTGAGGGCCTTCCCCGGCTCTTCGAAGAGCTCGGCGACCCAGCGCGCGTAGCGCTCGCCGGCGTCGAAATAGACACTCTCGTCCCGGGGGATGCCCACCGCCCGCTGTGTGACGAGCAAGAGGAGGAAGGTGGAAAGTCCCAGCGCCGACGCGGGAGCGAGGCGTCGCCAGGCGCTCACGGGGACCCCTCCGGGGCCGCTTGCTCCGTCCACAGGTCGAAGCACAGGTGGCGCATGCCGTCGTTCTCGGTCTCGATCTCGATGCTGAGAGCCTGCGCTTCGGCAGCAGCGGGGAGGGGGAGGGTGCGCGTGCGCCAGCCCGGTGCCGGTGGGACCTCCACAGTGCCCACCTGCGTCTCCCCGAAGCGGATCCGCAGCGTGACCGGGGCGCCCTCCTTCAGCGCAGCCTCCCCCACC
>CAYYHA010000032.1:0-29568 GCA_964471535.1 uncultured Myxococcia bacterium
CCCCCGGCCTGCACGTGCTCGAAAGCGTACTCGTCCCCCTCCCCCGCCGGGCGCCCGGGCTTCTCCACGAGGAAGAGCGTCAGACCCCGGTGCCCCTCCTCCACCGAACCGGTCCGCGCGAGGAGGACGAAGAGGTCGGCCCGGCCGGCGAAGGTGCACCAGGTCTTCTCGCCGTTGATGAGGTAGCCCCCCTCCACCTTGCGGGCGCTCGCCTTCAGCGCCGCCACGTCGCTGCCCGCGTTGGGCTCGGTCACGGCGACGCTCACGATCTTCTCGCCGCGGGCGAGGGCCGGGAGCCACCGGCGCTTCTGCGCCTCGGTCCCACCGGCGAGGATGGCCTTGGCGGCGATCTCGGGCCGCGTGATCACCGATCCCCCCGCGCCGAGGGAAGCGCGCGACAGTTCCTCCGTGGCAATGATCAAGGTGAGGTGATCGACGAAGCTGCCGCCGTAGTCCTCGGGGATGGAGATGCCGAAGACGCCGAGCTCGGCCATCTCCTGCAGCAGCGCCTCGGGGATGAGGCGATCGTGCCGGTGGATCTCCTCGGCGAGGGGGGCGATCCGCTCGTCGGCGAAGCGAGCGAAGTGGGTCGCCACGGCTTTGTGCTCCCCGTCGAGGCCGAGGGTTCCCGCGGGCTCGTTGTCGCGCTCGAGGACGCTGCGCCCGAGGGTCGCGACCGCGTCGACTGCGAGCGCCTCGGAGACGAAGCGCCGCGCCGCCCCGTCGAAGCCGGGGGCGCCGGCCAAGAGCCCGTCGGCCTCGCGCCAGCGCCAGGCGGCGAGCGCCGCACAGCTCGTCGCAGCGTAGTGCGCGGCAATGGCCGCCTCGTGGGGGCCGTGGGCTGTGCCCCAGTCGAGCAGCGCCTCGGCCGCCACCTGCTCGGAGAGCCTGCGCGCCAGCTCGAAGGCCTCCGGCTGCACCCCATCGAGCTTCCCCGTGGAGACGCGCCCGCCACCATCCACGCGCCGGGCCAGAGCGCGGGAGGCCGCATCGAGAATCGCCCGCGCCTGCGCGAGGGCCCCCTTGGCTTCATCCAACCTGCCGGCCACCACTCACTCCGGGTTGATGGAGAAACACGGATAGTTGCCCACGTTGCCGGCGGCGTAGTTGGCGGCGAGCTCCGGGATCTCGTCGAAGGTGTAGATGCGTTCGTCCACGGTGGGGATCCAACCGTTGGCCTCCGCGTAGTAGACGGCCTTCCACCCCTGCGGGTACCGCGCGTAGTGGGTGTGGATGTGCTGGTGCCGCTCGATGCACTCGATCGCGCGAATCGTCTGCAGCTTCATGCCCTCCTTCCATCCCGCCGTGGTGACCACGCCTTCCCGGGAGAGCGCCTTGAGGGTGGGCCGCCACACGGGGCCGCCGACGTAGTCGATGAAGATCTGCACCATGCGCCCCTTCGTGCGGCGGCGCACCTCCTCGAGGAAGGCCGACTCCGCTTCGAGGTAGCGGCGCTTGTACTCCGGGTCGCTGCGGTAGCGCTCGGGGTCATAGGCCAGCTCCCCGAAGGTGCGCCGGTCGATGGCGGTGATCCCGGCGGCGCGGATCTCCTCGAGGCGCCGGTCGCTGCCCGAGAGGCCCACCGCACGGGCGCCGTGGCGCCGGGCGAGATCCAGCTCCGCCAGCGTCACGCCGCCGCCCCAGCCCCAGACGTGGGGGCTGGCCATCTCGTCCCAGCTCACGAGCAGGCGGAAGGTGCCTTGCGCCAGCTCCCAGTTGGACCAGGCCGTGATGTAGCGGAGGGAGAAGGCGGCCCACTGCGGGAGACTGTGCCGCGTGTCCTCCGGCACCGGGATGAGCTGGCGCTCCTTCACCTTCATCTGGGTGGCGAGGACACCCATGGTCCCCGGGGCGTCGTAGGCGAGGATCTTCTTCGGGTAGCCCCACTCGTCCTCGACGCCGGTGCAGAAGATGATCGCGTGGCGGCCGGGCTCCACGCTGCGGACCTTCTTGCCCACCCGCACCACGCGCACCACCCCGGCGTTGCCGATGACCACCTTCTCCTCTCCCCGCTGCCGGCAGATGTCCACCGGCTTGCGCTCGAGGGCGTGGCCCATGTTCCCCTCCCAACACCCGTAGAGGGGCTCGCAGAGGACCTCGTCCTCGGTGATGTCAGGGAACTCGTAGGTCTCCCGCTTCAGCTCGGCGGGCGTCGGGTTCTTCGGGTCCTCCCCTGCGTAGAGGACCCAGGCATCGGCCTTGAGGGTGGACATGGCAACGCTCCTTCCTGTGTGTGACACCGGCGATCACGATGCGCTGCGTCAAGCGCAGGAAGACGCTACGGGGTCGTGGCGCACCGCGTCAAGCGGTGGCTGGGGCCGGGCCTCGGTGCGGGCAGGGATGCCCGGCGACGCCGACCCGCCGGGGACCCCGGCGGACGGCGCGATCGCACCGCACGCAGAGCGATCAGCGTGGGCCCGTGGCGTCTCCCCCGGCGGGCCCGGGGAGGTCCTCCTCGGAGATGCGCACCACGCGCCAGGCCCCACCCACCTTGGCCAGCTCGAGGGTGACCCGCTTGTGGAGGGTGATCGCCCCGGCGTCCACCCGCAGGGCGTAGACGTGGTGGGCTCCTTCGCCCTCGAGGTGCTCGTAGTAGACCTGCCGGGCCGCCCGGCTCGCCTGGTAGCCCCCGGCCCGCGCCCCTTGGGCGAGGCGCAGCTCCTCGAGCACCTTCTCTCGTGCCTCCCCGGCGGTCGCCTTCACTGAAGCTTCTTGGTCGGCCTCCACGTAGTGCTTGTCGACGAACCAGTCGGCGACCCGCCGCGCGGGCCCGTCGGGCGCTACGGCAGCCTCGCCGCGGGCGCTACGGCAGCCGATCGAGGTGAAGCCGAGCGCCACCAGGAGAAGAACGAAGCCGGCAGACCGGCGAGTTCGGGACACCTGGGGCCTCCGGGGTCGGACCGGTTGCATCGTCACCACCTCATGCCCCCGTTGCCCCGGCACCGGGCCGCATCACCAAAAGGCGGATCTCGCTCATCGCCTCGATGGCATAGCGGAGGCCCTCGCGGCCGAGGCCGCTCTTCTTCACGCCACCGTAGGGCATGGGATCGACTCGGAAGGTGGGGGCATCGTCGTGGATGACGCCGCCCACCTCCAGCGCCTCGAAGGCGTGCCACAAGCGGCCCACGTCGCGGGTGAAGACGCCCGCTTGCAGCCCGTACTCGCTCGCGTTCACGCGGCGTAGGGCCTCCTCGAAGCGCTCGTAGGGATAGACGACCACCACCGGCCCGAAGACCTCGTCGCAGGCGAGCGGCTGCGTCTCGGGCACGTCGGTCCACACCGACGGGGTGAGGACGCGGCCGTCTCGCACCCCGCCGCAGCGGCGTCTTCCGCCCGCCGCCTCCGCCTGCGCCATCCACGCCATCACCCGCTCCACGTCGCGATCAGCGCGCAGCGGGCCCACGACGGTCTCCTCGTCGCGGGGATCGCCCACCCCAAGGGCCTGCGTACGCGCGACGAGGGCCTCGACGAAGCGCTCGTAAACGGGTGCATGCACGTAGATGCGCTGCACCGAGATGCAGACCTGCCCCGCGTGGGCAAAGGCGCCCAGGGCACAGCGCTCGGCGGCCAGCTCGAGATCGGCGTCCGAGTGCACCACCGCCGCCGCATTGCCTCCTAGCTCCAGCAGGACGCGCTTTCGCCCTGCCTTCGCCTTGAGCGACCACCCCACCGCCGCACTGCCGGTGAAGGAGAGGACGGCGGGTCGCGGATCCTCGACCAGGGGCCGCGCATCTTCGACCTCGCACGGCACCACGTTCACGCCCCCCGCTGGCACGTCGAGCCCGGAGACGATCTCGGCGAGCATCAGGCTGCACAGCGGCGTCTCGTCCGGCGGTTTCAGCACCAGGGGACAGCCGGCGGCGAGCGCGGGCGCCATCTTGTGAGCGACGAGGTTGAGCGGGAAGTTGAAGGGGGTAATCGCGGTGACCACCCCGGCAGGAACGCGTCGCGCAATCCCGATCCGCCCCGATCCATTCTTCGCCGCATCGAGGGGGAGAACCTCGCCGGCCAGGGTCCGCACCTCCGCTGCGGCAAAGGTGAAGGTCTCGATCGCACGGGCCACCTCACCCCGAGCGAAGCGCACCGGCTTTCCCCCCTCGGCAACCAGCGTGTCGATGAAGTCTGCCTCTCGCTCTCGGATCCCCCTTGCGATCGCCTCGAGCCAGGCCGCCCGTTCGAAGGCGGTGCTTCGCGCCAGATCCGGTCGCGCGTTGGAGGCGGCGGCCAGCGCGGCCTCGATCTCCTGTGCACCAGCGAGGGCCACGCTGCCTACGATGCGATCGTCCCATGGCGATCGCACCTCTCGCTCGCCCGATCCGGGCACCCACGTTCCACCAACGTAGAGTTGCTTCATGGACGCAACCAAAGCGCGTTCCGGGCGCGCTGACCACCGGGCGTGCCGGCTGTCAGGGTTCCACCCGCCCCCCGCCTTGCGGGCGCAACGCAGTAAAGAAAAAGGAAAGGGGCCCCGCACCGAGCGGGACCCCTCGAAAGATCGGCTGCCGCCGAAGAAGGGACTACTTCTTCTTCAGGGTGCCGGTGGCCTCCTTGAAGGCCTTCGAAGCCCGGAAGGCCACCTTCTTCGAGGCCTTGATCCGGATCTTCTCACCGGTCTGCGGGTTGCGGCCCCAGCGCGCCGGGCGGCTGCGAACGGTGAAGATGCCGAGGCCCGGCACGTTCACCTTGTCCTTCTTCGCGTTCTTGGCGATGTACTTCACCAGATCGTCGAGCAGGGCCACGGCCTCCTTCTTGGTGGCACCCTCGAAGCGCTTCTGAACGAGTTCCGCGAAGTCCTTCTTGAACTGAGCCTGAGTCATTCGACGTTTCTCCCCACGAATAGGCCTCGAATAGGCGTAGTGGTTGGTTTGGTTGGTTGCTTCCTGCAGTGATCAGCATGCATTCGGCTGGCGTGCACCCAGGCGACGCCAGCACCCGACCCACCGAAGCGATCGATCACCGCCGACTGCTCCGAGCCGACCGATCCCGATCGAAGGCGCGATCGAGCGGCGCGTTTAGATCACACGCGGATCGAATGCGTCAAGGGGTTTTCACCCCCAGTTTCACCGGCCGATCGCATCCCCACCCTTCTCTCACCCTTGCGAAACGCGAACCACAGTGCTAGCCGCCCGGAGCACCCGATGATCGCCACCTTCCACGCACCGCTCGAGTGGATTCAATGGGCCGCTGCGACGGGCCCCGATCGCGCCCGTTTCCTCCACGCGATGGTCTCCAACTCGGTCCTCGGCGTGGACGCAGGCGAGGGAAACTACGCCGTCCTCCTCACCGCAAAGGGCAAGATGGTCGCCGACCTCCACCTCCTCGTCACCGAGGAGGAGATCCTTTTGGGTCTTCCCCCGCAGGTGAGGGGGAGGGCGCTCGAGATGCTCGACCGCTACGTGGTGGCCGACGACGTCGCCTTCGAGCTGCGCCCCTTTCGCACACGCACCGTGGTGGGAGGCGATCCCGAAGCCCTCTTTCCTGATCTCCCCGAAGGTGACCACCGACATCGGACGATCGAGGTCGGAGGTCAACGGGTGCGGGCCGCACGCCTCTCTTGGAGCCGCCAGCCGTCGGTGGAACTGCTCGTCCCGCCGGAAGCGGAAGAGGCGGTGTGCGCCGGACTCGAGGCCTCCGGGATCGCAGCCGGCGATGCGGAAGCGGTGGAGCGCCTGCGCATCGAATCGGGTACGCCGCGGTGGGGCGCGGAACTCGACGAGAACACCATCCCTCTCGAAGCCGGTCTCGAGCACGCACTCGATCGGCTGAAGGGCTGCTACATCGGACAGGAGACCATCGTCCGCGTGCTCACCCGGGGGCACGTCAACTGGCATATCCGCGGGCTTCGCATCGAAGGTGACACGCCGCCGCCGCGGGGCACGGAGGTGCTCGACGGGGAGGGAACCGTGCGCGGCGAGATCAGAAGCGCGGTCGCCTCACCGACCTTCGGCGTCATCGCACTCGCGCGCCTGCGCCGCGAGGTGGCGGATGCGGGAAGCGAGCTTTGGGTCTCCGGCCACCGCGCCGTCGTCGTCGAGGGCCCCTTTTCATGAATTCTCCCCACCGGTGCGCCGAGACGCCGTCTCCAGGATCGAAAGGGCGTAGCGCGCGCTCCGGGCGAGCCCCTCGCGGCCGGGGCGACGCAGCGCGGTGCCCCGGGTGAGGCGGTCGAAGGCCTCGGGCGAGAGGTCGGCCCAGGTGCGGGCGGGCGTGGCCATCACCTCGGGGCGGGGAGCGAAGTCCTCGATCTCCGTGGGCTCCGCGAACTTCCGGGACCAGGGACAGACGTCCTGGCAGAGATCGCAGCCGAAGATCCAGCCCTCGCTGTGCTCTACGATGTCCTCCGGCCACGGATCGGCGTGCTCGATGGTGTGGTAGGACAGGCAACGGCGCGCATCCACCGAGCGGTCGGGCCGGATGGCCGACGTGGGACAGGCGGGAAGACAGGCCTCACAGCTGCCGCAGAAGTCGGCGTGGGGCGGGTCCGGCTCGAGTTCGAGCGTGGTGAGCAGGGTGGCGAGGAAGACCCATGACCCGAAACGTCGCGTGATCAGATTCCCGTTCTTCCCCACCCAGCCGAGGCCTGCCTTCTGCGCCCAGTACTTCTCCAGGATGGGCACCGCATCGACGCCGCCCCAGTGCTGGGCCTCGGGGAAGTGCCGCTCGAGGGCTCGGCGCAGCCGCCGCAGCCGCCCACCGAGCACCTTGTGGTAGTCGCGCCCCCACGCATACCGGGAGATTCGGGCGCCGTCGGGCAGGCGCGTCTCGCCGGGCCGGTAGTAATTGATCGCCAGGGCGATGACGCTCCGTACCCCCGGGAGCAGCTGCCGCGGGTCGAGCCGAGCGCCCCGCCCGCGCGCCATATAGGCCATGCCGGCGGCGTCCCCTCGGGCCAGCCAGGCGTCGTACCACTCGCCTGGCACCGGATGCGCGCGGGCGAAGCCTACCAGGTGGAAGCCCGCCTCATGGGCGAGCCGCCGGACGCGCGCGGTGGCTCCTTCGCTCAGGAGCCTGCTGCCTCCTTTTCGGGACGCGCGGCCGCCTCCGAGCCCTCTCCCTCCGTGGCGCCACCGGCGCCGGCGGGCGAAGGCGCGGCTGCCGCCTCGGGGGCGTCTTCCTTCTTCTCTTCGTGGGGTTCGAGCACGTAGCGATCGATGAGACCGTCCTTCTCCATGCGGCGCAGGGCGGCCCGCATGGCCGCCTCCGGCGACTCGGCGTGGATCTTGTAGCGCAGGAGCACCGGCCGGCGCGCGCCCAGGTTCACCGTGGCCCGGCGGGCGACCAGGTTGTCGAGCACCGAGACGGCGTAGTTGTGCTCGATGACCTTGTTGACACGCACGTCGTACTCGATCCCTTTGATGAAGACCTTCGCCATGGCGGGGGCGTTCTAGCATTATTTGATGCGCCTGCGCCAGGGTCCTATGCTCGGGGGCGCTCCCATGGCGACCCCCAGGCGAGACGGCTTCCACACCTCGGACGGTTGGCGCGAGATCACCGGCGAAGGGGCGCACCCCGGCCCCGAGGTGCCGGAGGATCCCGCCGCCGTGCCCGCGACGGAGGAGCCAGCGCCACAGGGTGCGCTCGGACGCCTGAAGGCGATGTTCGCTCGGGCCCGAGAGGACCTGGAGGCCGCCATGCTGAACGACCCGGCGGCGCGTTCCCACCTCGAGGTCTTCCTCGCCTATCCGGGCGTCCATGCGCTGTGGCTCCACCGCATCGCCCACCGCCTGTGGAAGGACGACCATCCGCTCGCCGCCCGGGTGGTCAGTCATGTCAACCGCTTCCTGACCGGCATCGAGATCCACCCCGGTGCCCGCATCGGTCGCCGCGTCTTCATCGACCACGGGATGGGCATCGTCATCGGAGAGACGGCGACGGTGGGAGACGGCTCGCTCCTCTACAAGGGTGTGGTCCTCGGCGGCACCAGCCTCGAGCGGACGCTCCGGCACCCGCAGGTGGGACGCAACGTGGTGATAGGTTCCAACGCCTGCGTGCTCGGCGGCATCACCGTGGGCGACGGCGCGAAGATCGGCTCCGGTTCGGTGGTGATCCGCGACGTCCCCAAGGGCGCCACCGTCGTCGGCGTGCCGGGAAAGATCGTCATCGACGAGCGGGGCCGGCGCACCGGTGCCCTCGCCGACCACGCGCACGCCGACCTGCCCGACCCGGTGGCGCTCGCCTTGAGCCGGCTGAGCGAACGCGTGCGCAACCTCGAGGCGAAGCTCGGCGCGTCGCCGGGGGACGTCTCACAGGAAGATGGCGCCGCCGAAGACTCGGCGGCCGCCAAGGGCGGCGCCACCAGTGACGCGCCCGGGACGGCCGCCGGCGACGGCGCGGACCCTCCGGCAGGCAAACCGAAACCACGCAAGTGATCCCGTCGGTCATGCGCCTCGCCCTCTCGAGCGCCGCCGTCCTGCTCGTCTGGATCACCCTTTTCGCCTCGCCGCTGCAGGCGGCCGAGCCAACGCCCTACGACCCGCGCTATCCCATCGAGGCGCCCCCCATCGCACCCTACTGGGGCCATCGGATCATGGGTATGGGCGGGGCCTTCGTGGGCGTCGCCGAGGGGGCCGAGGGCATTCCCACCTCGTTGTGCTCCCTCGCCAACCGCCGGCCCAACCAGGCAGGCTTCTTCGACTACGACCTCGGCCTCTCCTGGGTCATCCCCGCCAACTCGATCGACCTGGACTTCCGGGAGGCGCCCACCCCCAAGGACATGCGCTTCGTCGCCTTCGGGGGCCTGGTGCGACTGGGCCGCTTCGGCTTCGGCCTCTTCTTCGACTCGGCGGACTACGCACCGGAGTCGAACGCCGGCGGCCAGGCCTCGGTGCTCCGGGGCTCGATGGGGCTGGGCTGGGCGCTGCCCGACGACGACTTCGTTCTCGGCATGGGCTACAGCCTGCTCGGCTACACCTTCGCCGGCCCCGGCGGAGCGCGCGTACCCTACAGCTTCGCCAACGCTTTCAGCGTCGATCTGCTCTACCGGCCCAAGCACCGGCCCTATCGAATGGGGGTCTCCTTGAAACTACCGGCGGTGGCGCGCATCGACCGCAGCCCCGGCTCCGGGCTCCCACCGGCGATCGTCCGTCCGGCGGAGTTCGCCTTGGGGGCGAGCTGGTGGCTGGGGGACGGCGAGATCAACACCGCGCTTCCCACCACCGACGAGCACCTGCCCCTCGAGCCGGCCACCACCGGTCTCCTGGTGGCCCTCGACCTCTTCTTCGTGGGACCGAGCCGCTACGAGGGCATGCCGGCGGCCGGACTCGCCGGGTACTACGAGGGGCGCCTCGAACTTGCCGGTCGGCGCACGACGATGGGCATCCGCCTCGGCGGCGAGACCGAGGCCGTCCCCGGCGCCGTGCGCATGCGCGGAGGTCTGTGGCTCGAGCCCAGCCGCTATCACGGCGGCGTACGACCCCATCTGACCGGCGGCTTCGACGTGCGCCTCGTGCGCATCTACTGGTGGACCTTCCGCATCTCCTTCTCGTTCGACTTCGCCCAGGACTACGCCATCTCCTCCTTGGGCCTAGGCCTTTGGTGAAGCGCCGATGGAAAGCTCCGGCGGGCGCCCAAGCTTCGGCCAGAGAAAAAAGTTCGAGAAAGTTCGTGCGTTCTCTCGGGGAACAGGCTACACAGGGCGCACTCCACGAGGCGACGGCAGGCGGGCATGCGGTCCGAGCCTTCGCTCAACGGCCCATTCCGGTTCCGATTCGTGGAGAGAGGTGGGGACCGTTCCCGCCGCCAGAACTCGAGAGAGAGAACATGTCGAACAAGATCTTCGTTGGAAGCCTTTCCTGGAACACGGACGAGTACGGTCTGCGCGCTGCCTTCGAGCGCTTCGGTGAGATCACCGAGGCCGTGGTCGTCAGCGACCGTGACACCGGTCGCAGCCGGGGCTTCGGCTTCGTCACCTACACCGATCCCAGCCACGCCCGTGCGGCGATGGAGCAGATGAACGGCGCAGAACTCGACGGGCGAACCCTGAACGTGGACATCGCCCACGAGCGCAGCCGCAGCAGCAGCCGGCGCGGCCGCTTCTAGCCTCCCGCATCCAGGGATGCTCCAAGAGCCGGTGACCCTCGGGTCGCCGGCTCTTTGCGTTGATGCCTCGTACACCGCCGTGGCGGGGCGGGCAGGTGTCCCTTCGTACCCTCCCTTCCCCCCCGACGGACGGGAGACGGCGAGCCGGCCAATCGCCGCGGGCCTCACGCACCTCACGTGCGAAGGCGCCGGCGCTCGAAACACCGTGGCTAGAGAGACGCGGGACAAGCGGCGCCGGCTGTGGCATACTGGTGGGCGGAGGCGTTTCTGGCTCCTTCGCTCGTGATGCGGGCAGCGCTCCCATGCCAGAGGGGGGGTGGCGACTTCGGATCGGCGCGGGCGCCAGCTCGAACCGATCGACCCACGCCACAGCACAGGGGGCCGCCATGGCGACGCCGACGCTCGTTTTCTCGTCTCTCCTTGCCACCCTCTTCGCGCTCGGGCTCCTCGTCGCTCCCTACCCTGCGGTGGCCGTCGAGGCGCGGTATCACTACGACGCGGCGGGACGTCTCACGGGGGAAGACCTCGGTGAGATCCACATCCGCTACCGCTACGACGCTGCGGGGAACCTCCTTTCCCAGACGGCCTGTCGCGGGCCGTGCTTCATCGACGGCACCTGCTACCAGGCGGGGCAAGCGGATCCGGAGCGGCCCTGCGCCGTGTGCGATCCCAGCGTCGACCCCCAGGCCTGGACCCTCCTCGGCGACGGCACGGCCTGCGAGGATGGGGATCCTTGCACCGAGGGTGAGGCTTGCGCCAGCGGCCTCTGCGGAGGTGGAACCCCCAAGGGCTGCCCACCACCCGCAGCCTGCCAGGAAGCCGGCCGCTGCGATGCCGCCAGCGGCGAGTGCGTCTACGCGGCGAAGCCCGACGGGACGGCCTGCCCCGGCGGCACCTGCCAGGGCGGCGACTGCGTGCCGGTCAGCGGTGACGGTGGCGCGTCGGACGCCGGCGAGGGAGGCGGCGATGCGGCCGGTTGTGGCTGCGCGTCGGGGTCCGCGGGCGCCGGCCCGTGGAGCCTCTTCTTGGCGGCCCTGCTCCTGCTTCTTTGCCGGAGGCGAAGGCTTCGATCCGGGCGACAGCTCTTCGGCCGATGGACGCATCTTGCCGGCTTCTTCCTCCTCGTGGCGGCAAGCGCCGCGCCGGTGGAGGCCGCGACGGTGTGTGGGGACGGCTCCTGCGACTTCACGCGCGTCGCCGATGCGCTCCGGGACGCCCCGCCGGGGGAGAGCATCCTCATCAAGCCCGGCGTCTACTACGAGTCTGGACTCTCGGTGACCCGACGCGTCGTCCAGGGCGAGAACCCGGAGGACCCCACCTCCGTCGTCATCGATGCGGAAGGCAATGGCTTCGTCTTCGAACGCGCCATCGAATCGGTGTTCCGCGGCCTCACCCTGCGCGGCGGCGAAGCGGGCAGCTCACAGGGCGGTGCGATCCGCGCCGAGGGTACGACGACGATAGATCGCGTCATCTTCGAGAACAATCACGCAGCAAGTGGCGGCGCCATCGCCGTCCCGACGGGAACGCCCCTCATCGTCAGCCATTCCATCTTCCGCAACAACTCCGCCGAAGCCACGGGCGGTGCCATCTCGGTCGTTGCACCCTGGGTGGTCATCGAAAACTGCCGCTTCGAAAACAACACGGCCATCGGTCCAACGAGTGCGGGTGTGGGCGGCGCCATCGCCACGGCCGGGGAGGTGCACATCGTCGCCTCCGACTTCCTCGGCAACCGAGCCGGTGGGGGCGGTGCGCTTTCCCTCGGCACGGGCTCCCTCGAGACCAGAGCCCTCGTCGAAGCGAGCAGCTTCACGGGGAACGATGCGGTCCGGAACGAAGGAGGCGCCATCCGAGTGGCAACGAAGGTGCAGCTCCTCCTCGCCGGAAGCACCCTCGACGGGAACAGTGCGGCCCGTGGCGGTGGCGTGGCCATCGCGCCCTCGGCTGGGCAGACGGTACGGATCCTCGGCGGCGCCATCACGCAGAACACCGTGCCCATGGTGGGCGATGGTGGTGGGATCTGGTGCGGCGGGCCGGGCATGCTCCTCGAGCAGACCGCGGTGCTGTCCGGCAACAGCCCCGACCAGCACGCCGGCTGTGGGGGCTGCGTGGCGGGTGAGAGGCAGGGCTGCGATACCGGACGGCCCGGCGCCTGCGCCATGGGCACGCAGGCCTGTACCTCGGACGGCCTGTGGGGCGCCTGCACCGTCATGCCGCCCGACCGCCCCCCCGAGAGCGCCTGCGGAAACGGTGAGGACGACGACTGTGACGGCCGCACCGACGCAGAGGACCCGGACTGCACGCCGCCCCCTCCCGTCACGAGGGGACAGAGTTCTGGAAGCTCGGGCGAGAAGGGCGATCCCGTCGACACTTTCACCGGGGAGTTCTTCCGCTACGAAGCGCCGGATCTCGACCTCGGTGGCCCCCTGCCCATTCGCTTCCAGCGCTACTACGCCTCGGGCCTCGACGCGGCGGGACGCTCCGGCCGCCTCGGGGCCGGCTGGCGCCACAGTTTCGAGTGGAGTCTGACCGTGACCGGGAGCGATGCCTACGTGCTCGACCCCACCGGCCGGCAGACCCACTTCGAGAGCGCGGGTGTCCAACGCTGGACCCGGCTCGAGCCCCAGGACATCGGCCTGGACCTCTGGGGCTCCGTCGCAAGCGGCTACGAGCTCTACGATCCCCGGCGGGAAGAGCGCATCCACTTCGATAGCGGCGGACGCGTCGTGGCCATTTCGGACCTGGCGGGGCGGCGCATGGATCTCTCCTACAACGGCAGCGACCTGGCCCTCGTCACCGGTCCCTTGGGCCGTCAGCTCGCCTTCGGCTACGACGCCGGCGGTCTGCTCGACAGCGTGAGCGACGGCATTCGGACGGTGACCTTCGGCCACACCGGAGATCTCTTGGTCTCGGTGAACTTCGGGGCGGGGGAGACCTGGAGCTACGAGTACGATGCGGGGCGGCGGCTGACGCGCCTCGTCCGGCCGGACGGAACCGCCGCACTGGCGCAAACCTACGACGGATCGGGACGCGTGAGTACGCAGCGACTCGGCCCCGACGGCGTGGTGACCTTCGGCTACGACGATACGACCTGGCAGCGTTCCTTCGTCGACCCGGAAGGGCGCCGGGTGCAGCATGACTACGACGCGCTCGGGCGCCTCCTGGCACTAACCTGGGAGGACGACACCACCTGGACGCTGCGCTACGACGGCTATGGGCGCCGCGTGGGTGTCACCTTCGAGAACGGCCGCACCGAGACCTTCGTGAAGGACGAGCAGAGCGGTGCCCTGCGGGAATGGATCACCGCCTCGGGGCTTCGCATCGAGGCGGGCCTTCAGACTCACTTCGTGGGCGGCCTCCGGGTCCCGCGCCTCGGAGGCATGACATTCCCGGACGGAAGCAGCGAGCGCTTCGAGTACGACGCGGAAGGCCGAGTCCGCCGCTACGAGGACCGGACGGGAGCCTCGGTTGCTCTGGAGCACGACGCGTCGGGACACCTCGTCGCCGTGACCAATCCCCTTGGCGGTACGGCGCGTGCCACCTACGATGCCGCCGGCCGGGTCCTCTCGCGAACCAATGCTGCGGGAGAGACGACCACCTTCCGCTACGATTCCCTCGGGCGCGTCGTCGCCACCACCCATCCCGATGGATCGGAGGAGCAATGGGCTTACGACGCGCGCGACCGCATCGTCGCCTACACCGATCCCCGCGGACAGGTCACCCGGTACACCTACGACGCGAACGGCGACCTGGTCGGCATCGAGGATGCGGAGGGGTACACGGCCACGATTGCATGGGACAGCGCCGGGCGCTTCGTGAGCTTCACCGATCCCCGAGGCGCCACCGAGTCGGTGGTCTACGACGTCGCAGGACGCGCCATCCGGCAGATCGACCGCAGCGGCGCCATCACCGAGGTCGAGTACGACGTCGCTGGACGGCCGGTGGCCTTCGTCGATCCGAACGGTGAGCGGTGGACCTACGAGTACACGGCAGACGGCCGCTTCGCAGGCATCCGGGACCCCTTGGGCCAGGGCAGCACCCTCGAATACGACGCACAGGGCCGGCCCGTGGCGCTCATGGACGCACGGGGCAACCGCACCGAACGCCTCTTCGATGCACAGGATCGCCTGGTCGGTGTCGTCGACGCCGGGGGCAACACCACCGAGTTCATCCGCAACGCAGTGGGAGAGGTGACGGAGATTCGCGCGCCGGAAGGGATCGTCTCGCGCTATGAGTACGACGCCTGGGGGAACCTGGTCTCCGTGACCGATCCGAACGGCGGCCTCTGGGCCTTCGAGTACGATCTCGACGGACGGCTCGTGGCGAGCACCGACCCGAACGGGAACACGGTCCGGCGCACCCTGGATGCGCTGGGGCAGCCGGTCGCCTTCGAACTCCCAGGTGCACTGGGAACGATCACGGTGGGCTACGACGCCTCTGGGAACATCAGCTCCCAGACCTACGGGGACGGCACAACCGTCTCCTTCACCTACGACGGGCGGGACCTGCGCGTCGCTGGGACCGGATTGAGCTTGGGCCGCGACGAGAACGGAGCGGTGCGGGAGAGCAATGGCCTGACCATGACCCGCGATGGCACCGGCCGGCTCACCTCTTTGACCTACGGCGCCGGCAAGACGGTGCGCTACCGCTACGACGCAGCGGGGAACCTCCTCGAGGTCAGCGACTGGCTGGGCAACACCGTGTCCTTCGAGCACGACGCAGCGGGGCGCCGCACCACCGTAACCCGTTCGAACGGCCTCTCGACCGCGTTCGACTACGACGCCGACCGGCACCTCATCGGAATCGAGGAACGCCGTGGCGCCACGGTGCTCGCCGCGACCGAGCTCACACGTGACGCGCGGGGAGAGATCGTCTCCGCCCGTCGCCCCGACCCCCCGGCCGACCCAGCGCCACCGGCGGATGGAAGCTGGAGCTACGACGCGGCGAGCCAGGTGGCCGACTTCGACTACGACGCACTAGGCCGCCTGCTCGACGACGGAATCCGCAGCTACACCTGGGCCGCGCTGGGCTGGCTGGCCGGCTACAGCTCGGGCGGCGACTCGGTCTCCTTCGAATACGACGGCTTTGGTCACAGGATCGCACGCGACGACGGCGCAGAGCGCGAGGAGTACGTCTGGAACTACGGCACCGAGATCCCGTCGCTTGCAATCATCCGCCGGGGAGGATCCGACTGGCGCTACCTGATCTTCACGCCCACCGGTGAGCTCCTCTACGAGGTGGAGGCGGCGACCGGCCACACCTTCCACCACCACTTCGACGAGCGCGGCAACACCCTGCTCTTGAGCGACGACGGGGGCGAGGTGGTCTCCCGCTTTGCCTACACGGCCTACGGGGAGGTGCTGGCCTCCGCCGGGACCGTGGAGACGCTGCTGACCTACTCGGGAGAACACAGCGTGATCGAGGAGGCGGCAACCGGGCTCTACTGGATGGGCCGCAGGGTCTACGACGCGCGGACCAAGCGCTTCCTCTCCCGCGAACCGGTTCCCAACTTCTCACACCCGCAGAGCATCGACCCCTACGCCTATGCGCTCACGAACCCGCTGCACTACCTCGACTGGTCGGGCGAGGAGAGTGTTGGTGCGAGTTCCGACGTGAAGGGCCCGGGGCTGACGAAGGCCGCCACCATCGGCACCGCTGCCGGCCTCGCCGTCGGCGAGCGGATCGCGGGAGAGAAGGCGAAGCAGGCGACGCGCGTCCTGCGCAGAGCCGAGCGACTCGCCGGCTTCCGGCGAGCAGGCGGCCAGAGCATCCCTTCGGGGATTCGCCGGGTGCTGGACAACCGTGACGCCTTCGAGAAGGTGGCACGTGCGAGCGAGATCCTCGACGAGGTGGGCAAGCTCGGCAAGGCGGTCTCCTACGGCGCCGCCGTGAAAGAAAAGGGCATCGCCCGCGCCACTTTCGACGTCGCAGCCGGGGAAGCGGGCACCTACGTGGGCGGACGCATCGGGGCACGGTTCCGTGCCGGCGCGCTGGGTTCGAAGCTGGGCGGCTCGGTCGTAGGCATCGCCATCGACGCCTACGACACCAACGAGAAGGTGAAGAAGGTGCAAAACCGCCTCCACACCGTGCAGGCAGCGAACCTGGCGACCTTCATGGCGCAAGACGCGGCTCTGTGGGAGGCCTACCGAGCCAAGCGGCTGACGCGGGAAGAGTTCGAGCGCCTCTACTACGAGGCCTACCAAAACTTCGAGGCCATGCGTCAGGGCTCGTTCTGGGCGGGCGTGAGCGAGATCGGCATCGAAGTGGCCAACGGTGCCATCGACATGCTCACCAAGCTCTTCCCGTTCTGAACGCGGTGCAGCCCGAGGGCGCGGCCCGGAGGAGGCCAGCTTGGGCGCGCGGGGGCCGGGCCACACGGAGCGACGCGCTGCCCTCCAACCGAAGCCCCGCGCGAGCCGCGCTGGGCCGGGGTCTGCCTAGTCCTTGGCCCCTGTGCCCTTCGCTGGGCCGGGTGCCGGCGCCCCAGGCGGCGCCGGCCGTGGGCTGGGCGGCGGCGGGGTCTCGGGCAGGGAGCGGGGCCGGCGCGCGGGCGGCTTCTTCACCGTCCCCTTGGGCACGGCGGCATCCTCCTTCGCCTTCTTCAGCAGCTTCTGGTACTGGCGGCGGCACCGGCCGCGCTGCTTCGCCAGCCGGGCGTAGACGGCAAGGCGGTAGCGCTCCGGGACGATGTGGCAGAAGTTCACCTTGCCCCCGGCCTGGTAGCGGCGCTCCTTGGCGGCAAGTGTCCGGGCGAGCGCATCGAGCGCCTCGCCGGTCGGCTCCCCCGTAAGGTGTAAGAGATCGACGCCCTGACCGGAGAGTGGCTTTCCAGGAACGATGGGGGCGTCCTTGAGGGGAATGAAGGCATCGATGAGCGCCGGCGGGCTCGCCTCGCGGTCGGGCAGCGAGAAGGGAAAGACGCCGTCGCCCACCTTCAAGCCGGCCTCCCCCCGCTGCACCTTGATCACCCAGGCCTTCCCCGCCTCGGAGCCGTCGGAGGAGACGTCGACGTGAGCCTGGGTCAGGAAGCGGTAGGCGGGGGGCACGCCTTGGTCGGCAAGGAAGCGCCAGGAGAGCGCCTCGACGTCGCGGTAGCGTGGCATGGGCCCCTCGAGGGGTGCCCCCCCGTAGCCTTCCTTCGGCTCCATGAAGGTGGCCTTCACCTTCCCGCCTTCCAGGACCACGTAGCGCCAGGAGAGCGCGGAGCCGGCGACCTCGAGCCAGATCACCCGCGCGTCGAGGGCCCGGGAGAGGCCCTCGGCGAGGGTGGGGTCTGCCCGCTCGGGCACCGCCTCGAGGAGGGTCACCCAGCCGCGTCTCGGCGGCAGGACGACGAGCCGGCGGGTTCCCGTCTTCTCGTTCCAGTAGGGGCTCTTCTGCGCGTCGGGCTGCTTCGCCCAGCCATCGAGGTACGACCGCACCGCCCGCGCCACCGCCTCCCCGTCCTGGGTCTTCACGAAGATCTGGCCCACGTTCCAAGCGGCCTGGGCGGGGCCGGCGGGCAGGAGAGCGAACAGGAGCGTGGAAATGATCACAGCGCGCATGCAGGTTCCCACTTACGCCATGACGCCCCCCAGACCAAGGCATTCAGCCCCAGCGTGGCCTCGACCCCGGCGCCTGGGGGGCACAGTCCTCAGATCGCCCGGGCGGCGCTTGTCATTTCGCCGATTCGTGGCCATACACTTCGGGAACGGATCTTGCTCGCTTTGCCGGGGCGGCGTGCTGTGCGCGGCGCCCACCCGCCTTGACCCCCCGCTCATCGCACAGGGAGAATGGAGCCATGACCTCGAAGGTGTTGAAGATCGCGGCCTCTCTCGTGGTCGTCGGCGGCGCCCTCGTGTGGCTGGCGGGCGCCAGCCTGAAGGACGATCTCGAGTACTACAAGAAGGTGGACGAGGTCATGGCCGACAAGGCCCGGTGGACGGGGCCGAAGCTGAAGATGGGTGGCCACGTCCCCAAGGGGTCCATCTTCAACAAGCCCGGCACCCTCGATTACATCTTCACCGTGGCCCACAACGGCGCCGAGGTGGAGGTGCACTACACCGGTGTGGTGCCCGATACCTTCAAGGACGGCTCAGAGGTGGTGGTGGCCGGACGCCTCACGCCCGAGGGCTACTTCGAGGCCAACGAGGTCATCGCAAAGTGTCCTTCGAAGTACGAGTCTCGCGGCAAGGGCAAGATGGTGGATCCCGAGGCTCCAACCGCCGAGGCGAACGCCTATGGCCGGCCAGGCAGCTGAAGGCATCCCGTCATCCTCCGGCCCATGACGCTGCGGCTCCGGGTGGCAGAGCGAGCCGCCTAGCACGCGAAGGGACGATCCCACGATGCACGAGCTCGGATACATCCTCCTTCTAGTTGCGCTCGTCGTCGCCACCTTCGCGGGCGTGGCGAGCGTGGTCGGCACGATCCGTGGCTGGGCTCGGCTGCAGCAGGCGGGCTACGCCGCGGCCTTTGCCACCGCTGGGATCGTCACTGCCGCCGCCTTGGCGCTCATCTACCTCTTCGTGGCGCAGGACTTCGGTGTGAAGTACGTGCACCACTACAGCGACCGCTCCATGCCGATGTTCTATCTCATCACATCGATATGGGGCGGACAGGACGGGTCACTCCTCTTCTGGGCCTGGGTGCTCTCGATGTACTCGGCGGCGGCACTGTGGCTGAACCGGGAGCACGCCCGTCTCATCCCCTATGCCACGGGGGTCCTGATGACCATCGTGGCCTTCTTCATCGTGCTGCTCCTCTTCTCGGCCAACCCCTTCGAGACCTTCCTGGGGGCGCCCCCCGACGATGGCAAGGGCCTGAACCCACTCCTGCAGAACCCCTACATGGCCATCCATCCCCCCACCCTCTATCTGGGGTACATCGGGATGAGCATCCCCTTCGCCTTCGGGATCGCCGCACTGGCCTCGGGACAGCTGGACGAGACGTGGCTGCGTGTGACCCGGCGGTGGACCCTCTTCGCTTGGTTCTTCCTCTCCATCGGGCTCGTCCTGGGAATGCTCTGGGCCTACGAAGAGCTGGGCTGGGGCGGCTACTGGGCCTGGGATCCGGTGGAGAACGCGGGATTCCTCCCGTGGCTCACCTGTACGGCCTTCCTCCACAGCGTGATGATCCAGGAGCGCCGGGGCATGTTCCGCTTCTGGAACATGTCCCTGGTGATCATCACCTTCGTGTTCACCATCCTCGGGACCTTCCTCACCCGGTCGGGGGTGGTGCAATCGGTGCACTCCTTCGCTCAGAGCGACATCGGCGGCTATTTCCTTGCCTTCATGCTGCTTGCGCTCTTCGGCGGCTTCGGGCTGATGTTCTGGCGCAGCAAGAAGCTCGCTGCCGAGGCTCAGATCGAGAGCCTGCTCTCCAAGGAATTCGCCTTCGCAGCCAACAACTGGATTCTCCTGGGGATGGCCTTCTTCATCCTCATCGCCACCCTCTTCCCCTCCTTCTCCGACTGGCTGCTCGGAGAGAAGATCACGGTGGGGCAGAGCTTCTTCAATCGATGGATGGTGCCCTTGGGGCTCTCGCTCCTCTTCCTCACGGGTGTGGGGCCCCTCATCTCTTGGCGCCGGGCCTCGAAGGACTCTCTGAAGAAGCAGTTCCTATGGCCGGTGGCGACGGGTATCGCCGCCGCAGCGATCTCCATGCCCCTCGGCGCCATCCATGCGCCACTGGCGGTCGTCACCTACGGCCTCTGCGGCTTCGTCGCCGGAACGATCGTGCAGGAGTATCTGCGTGGCATCCGGATCCGGATGAAGAACGCCGGTGAGGGCGCACTCGACGCCACCATCGGCCTCGTCTCGAAGGCCAAACGGCGCTACGGCGGCTACGTCATCCACTTCGGAGTCGTGCTCATGTTCTTCGGCTGGGCGGGCAACGCCTACAAGCTGGAGAAGGACGTCACGCTCACGCGGGGCGAGATTGCGAGCCTCGGCCGCTACCAGATCCGCTACGACGATCTCCGCT
The DNA here is from genome assembly GCA_964471535.1 of uncultured Myxococcia bacterium. Lineage (GTDB taxonomy): Bacteria > Myxococcota > Myxococcia > SLRQ01 > SLRQ01 > CAYYHA01. The sequence continues at coordinate 19,996 of CAYYHA010000032.1, forward strand.
TCGGCGAGACGAAGCACAAGGGCGAGGTCACCGCGGTGCTCACCGTCATGGATCCCGCCGGGAAGGTGCTCTCGGTCGAGCGGCCGGCGAAGTGGATGTACCGGAAGAGCGAGCAGCCGACCACGGAGGTCTCCATCCGCTCCACGCTCTTGGAAGACCTGTATCTGATCCTGGCCGGGTGGGATCCGCAGCAGGGGTCGGTGATGCTTCGCATGGTGATAAACCCCTTCACCCTATGGGTGTGGCTCGGCGCCGGCTTCCTCCTCGTCGGGATCGTCATCGTGATGTGGCCCGACCGCTACAAAAAGCGGCACATCGGTAGCGGCCGGGTGAGCCTGGTCTCCCTCGCGCTCGGCGCAGCACTCGCCGGTGCGGCGCTGCCGGCCACACCCGCCGAGGCAGCGCCGTCCTCCCAGATCACCCTCCCGCCCGAGCTGGAGCCCGTCGCAGACCGCCTGAGCCGAGAACTGGTCTGCATGTGTGGAACTTGCGACCGGCAGACGCTCCACGATTGCACCTGCGGCTTCGCCCAGAAGGAGCGCGAGGAGATCCGCCTGCGCCTGAAGGCCGGCGCCACACCCGAGCAGATCGTGCAGGCCTACGTGCAGCGTTTCGGAACGCAAGCCCTCAACGAGCCGCCGGACACGCCGTTCAACCGCCTCATCGTCATCGTGCCCTTCGCCGCCCTCGGAGTGGGAGCCGTGGGCCTGGGCTGGGCGGGTCTTCGCTGGAAGCGCCGCGCCGATGCGGCGATCGCCCGCGGGGAGGTTCCCCTGGACATGGCCGCGCCGAAGCTCGACCTCGACGAGCGCGAGGAGGCCGAGTACCGGGAGCAGCTGCTGGACGCCCTGGAAGACCTGGATTGACGCGACGATGGCAGGCACCCACGAGGACCTCGAGATCGCCTTTCCCGGCGCCCGGCGGCGCGTAGGCTGGACGCCCTATGTCATCGGAGCGGGCCTCGGCTTCGCCTTCGTCCTCGGCTTCGCCGACCGGGCCGACCCGCCGGCGGCCCGGATCGCACTCGCCTTGGGAAGCGCCGCCTTCGCCGTAGCCATCCTCTTGGTGGGACAGGTGGTGCTCACCCTGCGGGGCCGGCGACGCTTCGCCTTCCTGGAACACCTCCCCACCCACGAAGCCCTCGAGGAGGAGAAGCGGCAGGTACTCCTCGCACTGAAGGAGATCGAGTTCGACCACGCGATGAACAAGATCAACGACGAGGATTACCGCGAGCTGAAGAAGCGCTACGAGGCGCTCGCGCTGAAGGTGCTGAAGGCGATCGACGAGGACCGGAAGACCTGGCTGGGACGGGCCACGGGTACAGCCGAGGCCTACCTGAAGAAGAAGGGGCTTGGCCTGCCCCCTGCCCCCGCGCCCGCCGAGGCGGCCGAGCAACGCGCAGGGCCGAGCGAGGCCTCCCCCTCTTCCACGGGAGACGCTGCAGCCCCACCGCGCCGCTGCCCCGAGTGTGAGACCGCCAACGACGACGACGCGCGCTTCTGCAAGCGCTGCGGGACGAAGCTGGAGGCGGAGCCATGAGGCGTTCGGCACGGCTCCTCTTCGCAGCGGCGGCCGGGTTGGCCGGACTCGTCGCTGCGGGGCTCGGCCAGCCTTCGGAGGCGGCGGCCCCCAAGGATACCGTCGTGGTCACCGTGACCGAGAACGGCAAGCCCGCCGCGGGGGTGGACGTGCGGGTGCTCGGTGAACCGCCTGGCGGCGGCGAGGTCGAATACGGCCGGGCCTCCACCGGCCCGGACGGCCGGGTGTCGATCCAGGTCCCCTATCGGGTCGGCCTCGTCCTGCACGCCGAGGCGCGCTACCAGGACGTCCTGTACAAGAGTTCCGAAGCCAGCTTCGGAGCGGACCCAAACCTAGGCGTCGAGCTTGCAGTGCAGGTCTTCGAGCGTGCTGCTGCGGCGACCCTCTCCGATCTTTCGCTCGGCAGCAGCTCGCACCTCCTCGTGGAGTACACCGGGGACGCCCTCGATATCACCGCCATCTTCGACGTCGTGAACGGCAGCAAGGCCACCTTCAAGACGGAAGAGGGCCTGCTCTTCCCCCTCCCCCAGGGCTTCACCGAGGTGAAGGGTGTGGGCGGCAAACCCCTCGAGTCGAACGACCGCGGTGCCGTGGTCCCGTGGCCGCTCTTGCCCGGGAGCAACGAGGTGCAGTTTCGCTTCAAGCTGCCGCACCAGGACGGCCACGTCGACTACGTGCAGCCGCTGCCTATCCGCGCGGGGCGCATACGGCTCATCATCGACGAAGCTCCGGAGCTGGAGGTGAAGGGTGCGCAGGTGCTCGGGCAAGAAACGCGCGAGAGCCAGGGCCGGAAGCTTCGGGTGGTGGAGCTTCGGCCTGCCGAGGGCACCCTCCGCTTCACCCTTGAAGGGGTCCCCTATCAGCGCTACGTGGCGCGCTGGTATGCGGCAGGGCTCTCACTCTTCCTCCTCCTCGGAGGCGTCGCGCTGGCCATCACCGGCCGCGGAGGAAAGACTCGGGACGCCGCGCGCATCGCCGCGGTGGAACAGGAGAAAGCAGCGCTCCTCGCCGAGCTCGAGGTCCTCGAACGCGAGCGTCGGGAGGGAGAGATCGACGATGAAGCCTATGCGGAGGATCGCGAGGCGATCCTGGAAAACCTCGCCGCGGTGCTGCGAGAGCTCGAAGAGAGCGAGTGTGCAGGCCCGAAGGATGCCGCTGCTTAGCCCGGTTCGATGAGTGCGCCCATCCCCGGCTCATGTCCTTCTCCACCGTCAGCATCGAGCGTGTGACGCGCGTCTACGGGCGCACCCGAGCGTTGGCGGGCGTCGACCTCCGGCTGCAGAGCGGCACGGTGACGGCTCTACTCGGTCCCAACGGCGCCGGGAAGAGCACCCTCCTCCACATCCTCTCCACCCTGATGCTTCCGAGTTCGGGTCGTATTCGGTACGGCGAGGTGGATCACGGACGCGCCGCGGAGACGCTGCGGGGCGAGATCGGCCTCGTCTCGCATGCCACCTTGGTCTATCCGCCGCTCTCGGCCTTGGAGAACCTCGACTTCTTCGGGCGCCTCTACGGGGTCCGCGGGCGTAAGGAACGTGCTCGAACCCTGTTGAGGCAGGTGGGCCTCGCCGAAAGCGCCTGGACGCGACCGGCTGCAACCTACAGCCGTGGCATGCTGCAGCGCCTCGCCCTCGCGCGCGCCCTCCTACCCGATCCCCGGCTCCTCCTCCTCGACGAGCCGTTCACCGGGCTCGACCGCGATGCGAGCGTGCGGCTAATGGAGATTCTGCGGGACGTGCGCGGGCAGGGGCGCATCGTCCTCCTCGTCACCCACGACCTCGAGGGCGCGGCGCAGCTCGCCGACCGTGTTGCCATCCTCTCCCGCGGCCGCATCGCCGAGATCCTCGACGGCCCGCTCGATGGGGCTGCCCTGGCCGAGGCCTACCTCGAGCACACCGCCGCGGTGAGCGCGGAGTCGACTCGCTGATGCGTACCTTCTGCGAGGCGCTGGCGGTGCTGCGGAAGGACCTGCTCGCGGAGCTCCGCAGCGGCGAGGTGCTCCTCTCGATGCTCCTCTTCTCCGTCCTCGTCGTCCTCGTCTTCAGCTTCTCTTTCGTCCGTGGGGGCGCCCCTCTGCCCGACGTGGCGGCGGGCATCCTCTGGGTCTCGCTGGCCTTCGCCGGCACCCTGGGCCTCTCCCGCGCTTGGGACCGCGAGCGCGAGGCAGACGGACTCCGTGCCCTGCTCCTTTCACCCGCGGCCCGCGGCGCCATCTACCTGGGGAAGGTCGCGGGGATCTTCGTCTTCCTCGTGCTCACCGGCGCGGTGATCGTGCCGCTGGTGGCGCTCCTCTTCGACGTGCCGCTCTTCGCCCTGGGCGGCCGCCTTTTTCTGGTGCTGGGCCTGGGCCTGTGCGGCTTCTCCATCGTGGGTGCCTTCTTCGGTGCGCTCATGGCCCGCAGCCGGGCGCGCGACCTGCTCCTCTTCATCGTGCTCTACCCGCTGCTCTTCCCCGTCTTCATCGCGGGGGTCATGGCCTCCGCCCAGGTCTTCAGCGCCCATCCCAATCTGAATCGGCTCGAGTTCTTCACCGGGATGCTGGTCGCCTACGACGCCATCATGCTGGTGGTCGCGCTGTGGACCTTCGACCGCCTCGTGACCGACTGAGATCCCCCTGCGCCGGCGGCTGCCGGCGCCGCCCCGTGCTCCCAAGGTCTGGAAGTCGCAACGCCACACCCCATGACGCCATCCGCCGTTGACCCTAAACTGTCGCCACGCTCCGGGCCGGGAAGGATCCCATGAAGCAGGCGCTCTTCATTCTAGGACTCGCCGCCGCCTTCGGCCTCATGGCCTACGGCACCTATCTCGCCTTCTACGTCGCACCCATCGAGGCGCAGATGGGTTTCATCCAGAAGATCTTCTATTTCCACGTGCCCGTAGCCTGGAACATGTTCCTGGGCGTGGGCATCGCGGCGGGCGCGAGCATCTGGTACCTCGTCACTCGGAAGGAGAGCGCCGACCGTGCCGCCTGGGCCGCGGCGGAATTGGGCGCCCTCTTCGGGCTCATGGTCATGGTGACCGGTCCCCTGTGGGCGTGGAAGGCGTGGGGGCGGCCATGGGTGTGGGACGTGCGCCTGACCTCGAGCCTCCTCGTCTGGCTGATCATGCTCGCCTACCTGGCAGTCCGCAGCTTCGGAGGGCCAAGCGCCCGATCCCTCGCTGCCGGGCTGGCCATCTTCGCGGTGGTGCAGGTGCCGCTCATCTACTACTCGGTGGACATCTGGCGGGGCACGCACCCCCAGCGGCTGGTGGCGAAGGGCGCCCTCGAGCCGGAGATGCGCGCGGCCCTCTACACCTGCGCCTTCGGCTTCCTCGCCCTCTTCTTCACCCTCTATGCGGTGCGACTCGGGGTGGGCCGGGCGCGGGCGGAGATGGATGCGCTCTATCTCCTCGCCGAAGAGGCGGGGTTGGAGGAGGGATGAAGCACACGCGCAAGACGATGGGAACGTTCCGATGGCCCGGCCTGCTGGCCGCACTCCTCTGCCTCGTCGCGGCGGGGCTCGCGGGGCCGGCCTGGGGGCAGGCAGCAGCGGACCCCGGTTCCGGTGCCTCGGGTCCGCACGCGGCCGAGGCCACGCCCCCCTCGAAGGCTGGCGGCGGAACGGATCTGGCTGCTGAAGGCAAGGGCACCACCACGAGGCCACCGGAAGCCGGCGCGCCGCCCACCCAAGCTGCCACGGAAGAGACGCCGCCGGCCCGCAAGGCCCCGGAAGGCTTCACCCGCGTCTCCGGGCCCGCTCCGGCGCAGGAGGCCCTGAAGGCCCCACCTCTGGTGATCGTCTCCTATCTGTTCATCTGGCTTGGCACTTTCCTCTACCTCTTTCTCCTCTGGCGACGGCAGCGGCGCATCGCCGCCGAGATCGAATCCCTGAAGGCCCGGCTGGCCCACCTGGAGTCCTGACGCAAAACCACCCCTCTGTGCGCGCACCCGGCCGCAGCCTTTCGGCCCAACCGGGCGCCGCAAGTCCAGAGCCCGAGCCGCCGCCATCGTCCCCAAACCGTCGTCTGGAGGCATCGCATGGAACTGCCCGGTCCCTCCCACATCATCTACATCCCCGCTGTCTTCCTGTTGGGCCTGGTGATCGGCTGGATCTTCGGCAGCCGTGCGGCACGCAACGAGATCCTTCACGAGCAGGAGCGCGCCCGCGCCCGCGAGAAGCGTCGCGCCGAGCGCCGCGCCCGAGCACAGCAGGATTGAGAGCCTGCGGCCAGGTGGCCACGGCACCGAGGGGCACGGCCGGCCGGGAGGCAGGGGTACGCTTGACACGGGCGGCCTGCCGCGCAGACTAGGGCTACGATGCCTGCTCAACCATCCCCCGACGAGGCGAAGAGGAACGAGGCGCCCCTCGACGAGGCTCCGACGCAGCGGCCGGCGAGCGGGCCGGTGCGGCTCACCGAGGCGGCGCGCGAGCGCATGAAGGCCGCGCTCGCCGAGGAGGGGAAGGACGGCTATGGCATCCGCATCGGCGTGGTCGGCGGCGGCTGCGCCGGCTTCCAGTACGCGCTCGACTTCGAGAATACGGCGCGGCCCGGCGATACGGTGTGGGAGGAGGCGGGGCTCACCCTCTACGTGGACAAGCTCTCGGTCATGTACCTCACGGGCACCGAGATCGACTTCGTCACCGATCTCTTGGGCGCGGGCTTCAAGTTCTCGAATCCCAACGTGACGACCACCTGTGGCTGCGGACAGTCCTTCGCCTGAAGGCCCCACGCGGGCCTTCCCCGTGCACCGCGCCGGCCGCGCGCCGCTTCACACCCGATCGACTGGACCATGGCCCTCCACTTCGAGCCGGTGACCGTAGGTCCCTTCCAAGAGAACACCTGGCTCATCGGCCCCGAGGGCGCAGGTCCGTGCATCGTGGTCGATCCCGGAGCCTTCGATGCCACGGAGACGGAGCGATTGGTGCAAGCGATGGAGCGCCGGCACTGGACGCCGGCCGCCATCGTGAACACCCACGGTCACATCGACCACATCGCCGGCATCCCCGCCCTACAGCAGCGATACGACCTGCCGCTGTACATCCATCCGGGAGAGAAGATGTGGATCGAGCACGTGGCGGAGCAGTGCGCCCTCTTCGGTCTGCCCCCGCTGCCCGAACCGAGGGTCGATCGGTGGCTGGAGGACGGAGAACAGCTCTGCTTCGGTCCCATCGCCTTCGAGGTGAGGCACGTCCCCGGGCACACACCGGGAGGCTGTGCCTTCGTCTTCGACGGGCACGTGGTCACCGGCGACACCCTCTTCGCTGGAAGCATCGGACGTACCGACTTTCCTGGCGGCTCCTTCCCCCAGCTCGAACGGAGCATCCGAGAGAAGCTCTACACCCTCCCCGACGAGACGCAGGTGCACTCGGGCCACGGCCCCGACACCACCATCGGCCGGGAGAGGCGCCACAACCCCTTCGTACGCGCGTAGGACGCGCGGCACGCGGCACGCGGCTAGCGGCGCGGGAGCTTCGGCGGGGCCAGGCGCGGCCGGGGTCCGAACGCAGGTCGCCGCGGCGGCGCCGTCTCGAGCCGGGTGAGCGCTTCGTCGACCGCCCGCTCGAGCTGAGGATCCCGCCCCTCGCGCCACTCCTGCGGTGCGATGTCCACCTCGATGTCCGGGTCCACACCGTAGTTCTCGACCGCCCAACCCACGTCCTCGAACCAGAAGCTGTACTCGGGCTGGGTGGTGACGCCGCCGTCCACGAGCTGGTGCCTCGGCGCGATTCCGATGACACCGCCCCAGGTTCGCTTCCCCACCACCGGCCCGAGCTTCAAGAGCTTGAAGCAGTGGGTGAAGATGTCACCGTCGCTGCCCGCCAGCTCGTCGCTGACGCAGACCAGCGGGCCGGCCGGGGAGTCCTCGGGGTAGGGGACGGGCTCGCTCCACCGGGGTTGGTCGTAACCCACGCGGCGACGGGCCAGCTTCTCGAGGAGTAGCTGCGAGACGTGGCCGCCGCCGTTGTTGCGCACGTCCACCACGAGCGCGTCGCGGTCGGCCTCCACGAGGAAGTAGCGGTGGAACTCGGCGTAGCCGGCCGGCCCCATGTCCGGAACGTGGAGGTAGCCGACCCGGCCGCCGCTGCGCGCGTGCACCAGGCGCCGGTTGGCCTCCACCCACGCCCGATAGCGAAGCGGTCGCTCGTCGCCCAGGGTGCGCACCGTCACCGTGCGCGGCGGATCGTCGCCGCGCTTCAAGGTCAGCTCCACCTCTTCTTCGGCAAGGTTCACCAGCACCGACGCCGGCGAGCGATCCGCCCCTACGGGCACGCCGGCCACCCGCAGGATCACGTCGCCGGGTCGCGCGTCGACGCCGGGACGGGCAAGGGGGGAGGCCGCCGCCTCATCCCACACGTCGCCGGCGGGAATCGCAGCAATGATCCACTGGCCCGCTTCGAGGCGCAGATCGGCGCCCAGCAGCCCCTGAGCGTAGGCGGGACTGGGGCGATAGTCGCCCCCGTACTCGTAGGCATGGCTGGTGCCCAGCTCTCCCTGCATCTCCCAGATGAGATCCGAGAACTCGGAGCGGCAGCCCACGCGATCGAGGAGGGGCAGGTAGCGGTCGTGGACCGCCTGCCAGTCCACACCCGAGAGGTCCTCGGTCCAGAACTGATCGCGCTGCAGGCGCCATGCCTCCCGGTACATCTGCCGCCACTCCGCTGGGGGATCGACGGAGATCTTCAGGCGTGAGAGGTCGATCCATCCCCCCTTCCGGGTGCAGCCGTCCTCCTCGGGGGCTTTCTCACCCGCCGGGATGACGCGAAGCGCCTGCTCCCCGTCACGGTAGGCCAGCGCCGAGCCATCGGCCGACACCCGAAACGAGACGAGGCCATCGGCGAGGCGCAGGGTCTCTTGTTTCTCGAAGTCGTAGCCACGCAGTGTGCGCCGTCCCGCCCCACCCCCGTCGGCAAGGGCGCCCCGCACCGGCTCGGTGGTCCACAGGACCTTTCCCTCGATGGCCGCCAGCTCCACACAGCGCGCTGGGGGCACGGGGAAGGCGACGACGCGGTCGGCGATCCCCTGAAAGTCGATCCGAAGCGGTGCCGCCGCGCTGGACTCGGGCGTCCCCTCGCCCGTCTCACCGCCGTCCCCCGCCAGCGGCGCCTCGGGCGTCTCTTCCGCCGACCCGTCCTCCTTCGCTTGGCCCTTCTCCTCCTTCAGCGGCTTGGGCTCGGGCACGAAGGGGGAGCCCTCATCGGCTCGCAGTGCGACCGCGTACGGCCGGTCCGCCCGGTAGAAGCCCAGCTCGAAGTGCACCGCGTCGTAGACGGGATCCAGGGTGCGGGTGGAGAGGAAGTAGAGGTAGTGCCCCTTCGGGTCCCATGCCGGCGCGCTGTCCCAGAGCACCGGGCGCGTCACGTCGTGCGTCTTCCCCGAATCCACCTCCGCGATCCGGATGATCGACAGGTGGCGCGCGATGGCGATCGCATAGGCGAGATAGCGACCGTCGGGAGAGAAGCGCGCCGCCGCCATGGGCCCGTGTGCGCTGTGGTCGATACACCTCGCCTCGCCCGTCTTCAGGTCCACGAGGAAGAGCTGCTGCCGGTGGTTGGTCACGGCGATCTGATCGTCGACTGGAGAGGTCTCGAGGGTCTCGATGCGCCCGAGGTCCAGCTCCGAGAAGACGCGGGGTGGCGTGCTCCCATCGGCGCTGCGTAGCTCGAGGACCTCCTCGCCGGGCGCGTCGCTGACCACCACCAGGTGCATGCCGTCGTGGAGCCACCGCGCGAGGCGGTAGCGCACGCCGTTCTCCTCGCCATGGCGCAGCACCGCCCCCTCCCAGTTGGCGAAGGTGAACAGGCGTCCGCGCGCGATGGTGGCGAGCCGGTGCCCCTTCGGGTGCAGATCGTAGCCCTGAAGCCAGCGGGCGGCGTCCACGAAGCGGCGGGCCCGCTGGGGACGGGCGGTGTGGTAGTGCACCTCCACCTTCCGCGTCTCGCCGCTGACCGGGTCGAAGAGGTGGAGGTCGCCGCCGGCATGGTAGACGATGCGCTTCCCATCGGTGCTCGCACCGCGCACGTAGAAGTCCTCGTGGTGGGTGTGGCGGGTGAG
>CAYYHA010000033.1:0-28410 GCA_964471535.1 uncultured Myxococcia bacterium
AGGCGCGGGGCTGGATCGAGATCACCGGCAAACGGCCACCGAAGGTACGCCTCACCCCCGAAGGCGCCGAGCCCCTCGAGCGCCTGCGGGCTCTGACCCTCAACCTGGTGGAGGGCTACTGGCTCACCGCCGACGTGTGCAGCCGCCTCCTCACACCGGAGCGCACGCTCGAGGAGGCCGAAGTGCTCGCCGCGATCATGGAGACGGGCCGCGTCCTGGTGCTCACAGGGCGCATCGAGGCTGCCGAAGCGGCGACCAAGCCCATCCTGCAGGCGGCCCTGTCCGCCTTCGCGGGCAGTGGCCTGCTCGAGCGGGAGGGCCGGCGGGGCGAGCGCCTTCGGGGCCCTGATCCGGAGGGACTCGCGGCGCTGGCAGCGAGCCTCGAACCCCTGGTCGGGCGCCGCACCACGCCCGCCTGAGATAGCGCTTGACACTTTTTTTTGCGCTGCCTAGGGTCCCCGGCGCTCTGGGGCATGGGAGGAGGCCCCACCGCCTACGTCGATGGATTTGGTTTTCGCTTTGGAACGAGTCCGAGAATGCACCGTGCCGCCCGCGCTCGCGCGCCGGGATACGACGGCAGCGGTGCATCCTCATACGCAGGGAGTGCGAGTATGAAGCTGACCCACCGTCTTCTGTCGCTGGCCACCGTGGCCTTCGTCTTCGCCGGTCTCGCTGGGCCCGGCTGCTCCTGTGAGGGAGAGCCAGAGCCGCCCAAGGATCCAGCGATCACCCAGTTCGTCGCCAGCCCGGACACCATCATCCGGGGTGAGACGGCGACCCTCGAGTGGACCACCACCAACGCGGTGGCCATCAAGATCGTGGACGATCAGGGCAACGAGCTCGACCTTTCGGGCAAGAACCCGCAGGCCGGCAACGTGGAGGTGAGCCCCACCGAGACCACGACCTACACCCTCACGGCGACGGGTGCGGAGGGCACCACACCGGCCACCGCCACCGCAACGGTGACGGTGAACGAGCCCCCGGCGCCCACCATCGACAGCTTCACCGCAACGCCGTCCTCCATCGTGGCGGGCGAGACGGTGACCCTGGCCTGGGAGACCACCAACGCCACGTCCATCGCCCTCGAGGACGATCAGGGCAACGCGATCGACGTCTCGGATGCGGGCGTTGCGATGGGCAGCGTCGACGTCACCCCGATGGTGGACACCACCTACACCCTCACCGCGACGGGCGACGGCGGCACGGCGACGGCGACCGTCTCGGTGACCGTCTCGCCGGCGGTCGCCATCAACAGCTTCACGGCGAACCCGGACGCTCCGGTGCTCGCCGGTGACCCCGTCGAGCTGGCCTGGGACGTCTCCAACGCGGAGACGGTCACCATCACCGACGACGCCGGCAACACCGTCGTCGACATGAGCACCGACGCCACGGGCACCGTGACCGTGAACCCGACGGCCACCACCACCTACACGCTCACCGCATCGGCGGCGGGCGGACAGTCGGCAACGGCGGAGCTGACCGTCGACGTCTTGGCGGTCATCACGAGTTTCGCTGCCGACGCGACCACCGTCCGCCAGGGCGACACCGTGACCTTCACCTGGACCACCTCCGGGGCGGTCAGCGGCACCCTGACGGGCAGCGACGGCTTCAGCTACACCATCCCCGACGCAGATTTGGCGATGGGCCAGACCACCGCCACCGTCGATGCGGACACCGACTACACCCTCACCATCAACGGCACTGCCAACATGGCGACCGACACGGTGAGCATCGCCGTGACGACCGCGCCGCGGATCTACAGCCTCACCGCGACGCCGGACACCGTGTCCGTGGGTGGATCGGTCACCCTCGCATGGCAGACCGGCGGCGCCGACAGCCTCACCCTCGAGGGCAGCGGGTCCGTGGGTGTGGTGGACATCTCAGGTCAGCCCACGGACATGGGGAGCGTCAGCGTCACCCTCAACGACGTCGGCACCACCACCTTCACGCTGACCGCGACCAACGCGGACGGCAGCACGCAGGCGACGGTCGACGTCACCGTCCTCGCCCTCCCCACCATCGACAGCTTCGTCGCCCTCCCGTCCCGCGTGGGCATGGGTGAGACGACCACCCTTTCTTGGACGACGACTGGTGCTGCCACCATCCGCCTCGAGCAGGATGGCATGGACATCACCACCGACCCGATGGCGGTGAGCGGGAGCCAGCAGGTCACCATCGCGATGGACAGCACCTTCGTGCTCACCGCCTACAACGCCGCGGGGGATGCCTCGGCGCCGGCGCAGCTCGTCGTCACCGTCGGAGCGCCCACCATCGTGGACTTCACCGCCTCCCCCGACGTCATCGCGGCGGGTGAGACCTCCACCCTGTCCTGGACCCTCGATGGCGGTACCAGCCTCGAGATCCTCGACAGCAGCATGGCGCAGATCTTCACGTCGACGGACCCGGCGGAGATTGCCTCGGGCAGCACCCCCGTCACGCCGGCCGCCACCGAGCAGTACACCCTGAACGTCACCAACAGCGCGGGCACGAGCAGCGCGCAGGTGACCGTGACCGTCTCCAGCGGACCCATCATCCGCAGCTTCACCGCCACCCCGCAGGCGGCCACCGTGGGCGACACCATCACCCTCGCCTGGCAGGTGGACAACGATGCCATGGGCACCACGCCCACCCTGACCTTGACGGTGGACGACGGGCAGACCACGAGCCCCATCGACATCACCGGCACGGATCCCAACAACGGCACCTTCGACCTCACCGCGCCCGGGGCGGGCACGTTCACCTTCACCCTGACCGCTTCGACGGGCAACGGCCCCGATGACACGGCCACCACCACGGTGACCGTCTACAACGCCCCGGTCATCGTCAGCTTCGCGGGCAACCCCACCAGCCTCGACACGATGAACGGGCCCACCAGCTCCGACCTGACCTGGGAGACCACCGACGCGAGCGAGATCCAGCTCTGGGATCTCGATGCGATGGGCCTCCCCGCGAACATGATCTACAGCTCCACCGACGCCGCCGTGGTGGCGATGGGCAGCTACACCGTCTCGCCCACCGCAACGACCACCTACCGGCTCCTCGCCCTCAACCCCGCCGGCGCCCAGGTGGAGGCCGACGTCACGATCATCGTGGACGGTGCGGCGGTGACGGCCTTCACCGCCTCGCCCGCCGACATCCTGATGGGCCAGACCACCACGCTGACCTGGACCACCGACCGGGCCGACACGGTGCGCATCGATCCGCAGCCGGTGGAAATGATCGTGGGCGGCTTCGTGGACATCAGCACCACGGGAACGCCGCTGATGCCTGGACCCACACCCACCGACGCAGTCACCCTCACCTTCCCGACCGGCTTCGCCTTCCCCTTCGATGGAACCGATCGCGCCGAGGTACAGGTCGCGAACGCTGGCTACCTGAACTTCGACACGACGGCCTCCGTCTCAGCATCGAATGACCCCATCCCCAGCACTGGCACGCCCAATGGCGGCCTGATTGCGCCCTTCTGGGACTACCTGCAGCCGTCGATGACCGGCGAGATCTTCTACGAGCTCAAGACCGACCCGATGCGTGGTGACTACCTGGTCATCCAGTGGAGCCACTACGAGTTCAACTTCTCCTCGCGCAACCCTGCCGACCTGAACTTCCAGGTCTGGCTCTGGGCCAATGGCGACGTCGACTTCCACTACGCCACGATGACCTCCGCACCGGACAGCTTCAGCGGCTGCGACTACGCCGAGGGCTCCTCGGCGACCATCGGTTGGGAGAACGTCGCCGGCGACGCAGGGACCGAGATTCTCAACAACAGCTGCTCCGGCGGGCTCTCCGGTCTGGGCTTGCGCTTCCACTTTGCGCTGCCCACCAGCGGCAGCGTGAACGCGACCCTCTTCAATACGACCACCTACACGCTGACCGCGTCGAACGCGAACGGCACCGACACCGCCACCACGACGGTCAACGTTTGGCCGGACCTGTCGCAGAACAACTGGACCTTCACCGCATCGAGCACGGCGGTGCAGGAGGGTGAGATCATCACCTTCACCTGGGACGTGCCAGGCGGCACCTCGGCCCAGCTCTATGAGACGGCGCCGGGCGGCATGCCGACACCGGTCTCTGGCTGCAGCAGCACCGGCACGACGAATACCAGCGGAACCTGCGATGTCACCGCCGGGACGGCGGGCCAGTACACCTACGAGCTTCGCGTTTCGAACCCGCTGTCCACGGGCTCCCAGACGATCACGGTGGACGTCTTCCCCGTCCTGGCGATCCAGAGCCTGACGGCCTCGCCGGAGTTCGTGTATGGGCCGGGTAACCAGAGGACGCAGATTTGCTGGACCGGCACCGGTGGCGATTCGGCGGAGCTGCGCAAGGACGGAATCCCGATCGACATCTCGATGCTCAACCCCAACAACGACTGCTACACCGACAACGCGGTGAGCGCGACCTCGAACTACGTCTTCATCCTCATCGACACGGTGAACGGCCGGCAGGTCTCCGCGACGGTCACGGTCTACTACAACGCGGCGAGCGTCGATTCGCTGACCGCGAGCCAGACCCAAATGCTTCCCGGCGGCACGAGCACCATCTCCTGGAGCACGAGCAACGCGACCTCGGTGACCGTGACGCCGCCGCCTCCGTCGGTGCAGGAGATCAGCCCCGGCTTCCAGAGCATCGTGGGGCAGGCAGGAACGACGCGGCTCTCCCTGTCGAGCAACGACTACGGCAAGGCACTCGTCACCTTCCCGAGCGGGTTCACCTTCCCTTACTACGGAACCGACCGCACGAAGATGCAGGTGCATGCCGACGGCCTGGTCTCGTTCGGCATGGACGGCTCTGGCTTCGGCAACGACCCCATCCCCAGCACCTCCGCGCCCAACGGGGGGGTCATCGCGCCCTTCTGGGACGATCTGGACGCCTCCGATCCGTTGGATCCTATGAATATGGCGTCCAATGTCTACTGGCGGCACGAGTTCGGAACCGGCGGCAATCCCGACCGACTCATCGTCGAATGGAACGATGTGAGGAAATGGGGGACGTCCTGCTCCCTCAACTTCCAGCTCGTCCTGCTGTCGACGGGCGCCTTCGAGATGCACTACGGCACCATGAGCTGCCCCACCCAGGCGGATGCCGATGGCGCGTCGGCCAGCATCGGCTATGAGAACGACGACGGCACGCTGGGCTATGCCCTGACGTACAACAGCGCGGTGCCAGGGGGCCTCTCCAACCGGAGCTGGCTGTACAATCCGGTCATTCCCGCCTCCGGCTCCTTCGATGCCACGCCGTCGGAAACGACCACCTATGAGGTGTGTGCGACCGGGAACGGCTACACCGACTGCAAGACGGTCACCGTGGTGGTCGTGCACCCGGGCGACGTGTTGGTCAGCGAGTTCATGGCCAACCCCATCGGAGTGCCCGACGCAGACGGCGAATGGGTCGAGCTGACCAACGTGACCGGGTACGACATCGACCTGGGCGGGTTCGTCCTTGCGGACGCCGATCCGATGAACCCGGATACCTACACGATCACCGGCCCCCTCACGATTCCTGCCGGGGGAACGGTGGTCCTAGGCCGGAACGCCGACTCTGCGGTGAATGACGGCGTCCCCGTCGACCAGGCCTATGGCACTGCGTTCGCCCTCGCCAACAGCGCTGACGAGATCGTCCTCTCCTGGCAAGGGACGGAGATCGATCGCGTCGAGTACGACACGGCAGCAGGCTGGACCATCGACCCGGGTGTGGCCAACTCCGTGGATCCGAACCTGCTACGCCCCGGCGATCCCACGGTGAACGACAGCGGCTGGTGTCAGGCGGTCACCCCCTACGGCACGCAGGGGAATCTCGGCACGCCCAACGCGGCCAACGATGTGTCGTGTCGCATCCTTAGCGCCACGGTCACCCCAGGTCTCGCGATCCCGGATGACAGTGGCTCCGCAACCACCTGTGGTGCGGTTGGGGCGGTCTCTGCAACGCTCACCCTGCCGCCGCCACTCGATCCGATGGCCACCATCGGCGACGTAGACGTGGGCGTCACCATTTCACATACGTGGAACAGTGACCTCGACATCTTCCTCGAGTACGACGATGGAAGCGGCAATCCCGTATGCGTCGAGTTGTCCACCGACAACGGGAGTTCGGGCGATGGCTATATTGGGGTCGTCTTCGACGACGAAGCCATGGCAACCATCGCCGGCGCGCCAACCGGCGTGCTCTCGGGGCGCTACCAGCCAGAAGCCCCGCTCAATGTCCTGGATGGCCTGCCCACCACGGGAACGTGGACGCTCTGGGTCAGTGACGATGCGTTCGGAGATACAGGGACCCTCGACGAGTTCTCGGTCACCGTAACGATGCAGTAGGGCAGAGGCTCGCTGCGGTCCGTTTCCGACCCCGGCGCCCCGGTAGGGCGCCGGGGTTTTCTGTGTCATCGAGCTGCTGACCTCATGCGCCGCCCCACCGCGGCCGGGCGCCCTAGGCCGGCAAGGAGCCACAGCCACAGGCCGAGCAGGGACGAAGCGCCCGCCTGCTCCGGTGCAGTGGCGCACCCCATGGCCCCGGCGCCACGCACCTGAGGCGCCGGTGGCTGGTCGATCCCCGGGTCTCGATCAGCCGCCGCGGCAGTGACGACCACCTTCTCAGTTGCCACTCGCACACGCACCCGGTACCTCCACGGCACACCGTCGAGGTTGGCCGGCGAGAGGTAGAGGACCGAGCCGGGCATGAGCGGCGGCCAGCTCTCTGCATCGAGGGTCAGGCTCCCCTCCGCCCAGGTATCGGCGACCACCTCGTAGGCGGGCTCGCGCCCCCATCCCTTGGTGCGGTAGCGCACCGGCTTGCCCACCCGAAGGTGGAGGCGCGCCAGAGGCGGCGCCGGTTCCCTTGGGTCGACCGGCTCCATGGGCTCCACCGTGATCGACAACGCATCGATGCCGGCAGGCACCTTCAGCACGTACTGGAAGGGCCCCGGCGACATGCGCCCCACTTGGAACGTGGCGGGAAGGAGCGCCACGTGGTCCCCCGGGACGCCAAGCGGCAAGAGGCGCTTGCACTCGCCGATACCGCGGCGCTCGAACACCTCTGCCGCCTGTGCCCTCGCCTGCGTACCCATCTCCACCTCGATCGCCTCGAGGGTGGCGTCGGCCGCCTCGCCGGGTGAGGGCTGCTCGGGCAAAGCCCGGACGGCGGCGGCCACGGCGAGGTCCACCTGGGGCCCCAACACCTCGCGGATCTCCCACAGCGCTCCCGAGAAGATCTCGGAATCGGCGTGGGCCTGGCCACTCAAGTCCTGTGGGCAGCGCTTCTCGGTATCGAGGCGCCGCAGCGGCCCCACGCCGCCCGTCGCCGCGCCCGCGTAGGCCCCAATCGCCGGATCGCCGCTGAAGGTGGCCGCAAAGTAGTCCGCGTAGGCCTCGGCGAGCATCACGGGCAGCCCATCGAAGCCCTGCTCGTCGGTACGGGCGCTCAAGTCGACATAGCGCGCCACCGCGGCGTGAACCATCTCGTGGCGGACCACATCTGCGTCGTAGGCGAGATCCCCGAAGCTCCCCTGCCCGAGCAGGATGCCGTCGGCCGCCTCGAAGTACCCTGGGAAATACAGGGCGTTGTCGAAGGGGTCCAGCCCCCCGTCGCCATCGACATCGATGCGAAAGTTGGTCACGGCGACCACTGGCTCCCAGCGCTCGAAGCCCAGCGCACGGAGACGCCGTTGGCTCTCCACGACGTGATGGAAGGCGTTGACCTCGGCAAAGGCATCGGCGCCATCCAAGGGATCGGGCTCGAAGTAGTAGTTGCCATCGGCGTCGGGACGAGCCCGCGCCACCGGGCGGCACAGCGCCTCCCCGGTCTCTGCGCAGCCCACCGCCGAGAGTCCCCCCGAAGCTAGACCGGTGCTGCCCGCATCGACGGAAATCGAGACCGCCACCGGCGCACCGTCGAGCGGGGAGCGGAGATACGCCCAGCCCAGGGCGTGCCAGGTGAGGGGAACCGTGCCGAAGGGCACCCCGTCCCGGTAGTAGGTCCGGTAGGCGAGCAGACGGGCTGGCTCGAAGCGATCTACGGCGAGGAGCCGGCGGCCATCGTGCACACGCTCCCGTAGGACGAGGCGCGAGCGGCCGAGTGTCGGTGGAGCGGCCCCCATCCCCACAAGCAGGGGAGAGAGGAGTAGGACCGCGAGGGCCCCGGAACGGGAGTGCACGCCCATCGCTCCTTCCACCTTAGAGCGGCGCCTGGATCGCTCAAAGGTGCACAATGTAGGATTCGCTCGCATGTTTCGTTCCCTCCCCCTCCTTCTCGTCTTCGGCACCGCGTGTGCCGCACTGAACCCCGAGGTGCAGCGGGGAGATGCGCTGGCAGCGCGCGGCGAGTGGGAGCTCGCGCTGGATGCGTACGAGGAAGCCGCCTCGCATCACCCCGAGGACCCAGCGGTCTTGGCCAAGCGAGACCTGGCCCGCCGCCAGGTGGCCGATCGCTACCTCCTCGAAGCCCGGGATCGGCGCGCCTCCGGCGAGTGGCAAGCAGCCAAGGCAGCGCTGGACCGGGCCCAGGGCCTTGCGCCAGACCACCACGGGCTCCCGCGAGAGCGCGCCGCGCTCGCCCGCGCGGCGGCGGAAGCCGCCGACGCGCGCCTCTCCGACGGGGATGCACCGGGCGCCTTCCAGCTGGCCCGTCTCGCGGCCGAAGTGCTGCCCAAGGACCCCCAGCTGGCAGCAAAGCTGGCGGCTGCTCGCAAGGCTTACGGCGCCTACCTACGCAACCAAGCGGCCGCGTTCGAGGAGCAGGATCTCTATGGCGCCGCGCTTGCTGCCTGGACCGCGCTCGCTGCGGCCGATCCCACGGCCCCCCAGAGCGACGATCGGCGCGAGCGTCTCGCCGTGGCCCTCGAGCTTGGAGCCTCGTGGTCGGTCGCATTTCCCGGGCTCGCAGCGGGCGACATGGAGGCGAGGCGAATCGCACAGGGCATTCGCCAGACGCTTCAGAGCGCCGCCGCGCCCCAGAGCTGCCCGGCGCTACATCTTCTCTCCACCACTGAGACTCCGCCTGGCGTCCGCCTGACCGGGTCGGTCGTCGAGGCGAAGTGGATGGACGAAGAGACGCAAGCGCGCGAGCGCGTGGAGTGGCAGACCGGAACGAAGCAGGTTCCAAACCCCGAACGCAAGGCTGCCCAGGAGGAGGTCGCAGCGGCAGAGCAAAGGCTGCGTGACGCGGTGGAGAGCCTGAAGCATCTGATGGAAGAGGAGTCTCAAGCGAAGGTGGCGGCGGCGGAGGCGGGACCGGACGATGATCTCACGGCCCTTCAGGGCCGCCTGGCCGAGCTCCGTGCAGCCATCGGCGGCGCGCGTCGCTCCGCCCAAGAGGCAGCCCGCACCCTTGAGGCGGCACGGCGCCGCCTCGCTTCGACGCCCAAGCGGGTGAGTCAGCCCATCCTCGAGGCAGCCGAACTCGTGCGGACGGAGGTCCGGCGCACACTGCGGGCTACGGTTCGTATTTCGATCCGTGACCTGGCGACCGGCCGTCTCCACGCCGACGAGGTACCCCTGGAGGCGGAGGCCACCACTACCGATGCCTGGCACCGCGGCCTGCCGCAGGCAGGGATTTCCAAGGACCCACTAAAGTTCCCCGAAAGCAAAAAGGAGATGCGAGGCCGGGTGGCCACCGAGATCGCCGGCAAAATCCTCGAGCGGCTCGGCGCCGCATGCCGGGCCGATGCATCGGATCGAATCGACCGCGCCGCCCGCCTCCTGGAAGCTGGCGACCTGGGTCGGGGCACCGACCTCTTGGTACGCACCCTCTTCGACACGCCGACCGAGGAGACGGCTGCCGAAGTCACCCCCGCTCTACAGCGGTGGTGGGGTATCAGCGCAGCGGAGCTCCTCGAAGCCATCCCCAAGGAGGACGAAGCGTCCTAGAAGTGGGGGTGGCCCCAGCGCATCTCGGCGGTCTCGGCACCGTCCTGCTGCGAGACGAGCGCACGCCCCGCCGGCACCACTGCCCGCAGGCGTGCCTGCAGCGTCGTACGCCCTCGGAAGCGGTTGAACTCCACCCCGTAGGCGAGGTCCACCCGGCCGGCGCCACAGAAGCCAATTGCATCGCCCAGGCCGAAACCGATCGCCTCGAGGCGGTCGACGCGGCCCTTCAGGTGGGCCGGCTCGCCCCGCCCCACCAACCGGGCGTCACGTATGCGCACACCACGCGCCAGGAACACCGGCGCGCGATTGCCCAGGCCGAAGGGGGCCAGTCGTTCCAGGTCGCAGGCGAGGCGAAGGTCCACCTCCGTTGGACAAAGCTCGGCGTCCACCGCCAGCTCGGGAAGGAGGTCCTCCGGTGCCAACGCACGGACACACGCATCGAGGAAGTCCGCCTCGAAGGCCTCGAGGTGCGCAGCCTGCAGTTCCAAGCCAGCCGCCGCCCGGTGGCCTCCGAATCGCTCGAGGTGCCGAGCACAGGCCCCGAGCCCAGCGTGGAGATCGAAGGCCGGGATGCTCCGCCCGGACCCTCGGATCCGGTCCCCGTCCCGGGCGAGCACCAAGGTGGGGCGATGAAAGCGTTCGACCATCCGCGAGGCAACGATCCCGACGATGCCGCGGTGCCACCCGTCGCCGACGAGGACGAGCCCGGGGCCTCGCTCCAGCTTCGCCTCCGCCTGCGCCGCCGCCTCGGCGGTGATCTCTCGCTCGATGCGCCGTCGCTCCTCGTTCGCGGCGTCGAGGTCCGCGGCGAGACGACGGGCCGTGGCGAGATCCCCGCTGAGAAGGAGTGACAGTCCCACGGACGCCTCATCGAGGCGCCCCGCAGCGTTGATACGCGGGCCGAGTCGGAACGCGATCTGCCCCGCAGAAACGGGCCCCGGCTCGATGCCCGCCACCTCCTTGAGGGCCACGATGCCAGGTCGCTTCGCCTCGGCGAGTCGCCGCAGGCCATGGGCCACGAAGATGCGGTTCTCGCCCACGAGGGGGACGACGTCCGCGACGGTTCCCAGCGCTACCAGGTCCAAGAGCTCTCCGAGATTGGGCTCGGGCTGGCGGTGGCGGTGGAACCATCCTGCCTCACGAAGGGCGCGGCGGAGGGCCATGAGCAGGTTGAAGGTGACGCCCACGGCCGCCAGGTGACGGAACGGGAAGCGGCAATCTTCGCGATAAGGATTGAGGATCGCCACCGCGGCTGGAGGACGCGTCGGAACACGATGATGGTCGATGACGACCACGTCCATGCCGGCACGCGCTGCGGCATCCACCTCCTCGACCGCGGTGACCCCGCAGTCACAGGTAAGGAGCAGCCGTGTGCCTCGCGCCGCGATCTCCCGGACCGCGTTGAGATTGAGCCCGTAGCCTTCCTTCAGCCGATGTGGGATGTAGGCCTCCACCTGCGCCCCAATCTGACGCAGAAAGGAGATCAGGATGGCCGTCGACGTGACACCGTCCACGTCGTAGTCGCCGTAGACGGTGATGCGTTCTCCTCCGGCAAGAGCGCGCATCAGGCGCGCCACGGCCCGGTCCATGTCGACGAAGAGCATCGGATCGTGCAGGTCGCCGAGATCGGGCTTGAGAAAGGTCTCCGCGTCTTCGAGACTTCGGTAGCCTCGCGCGACGAGGAGCTGCGCCACCAGAGGGTGGAGGTCGAGGGATCGCTCGAGAGCGCGCACCGCTTCCGGATCCGGCGCTGCCGCGAGCCGCCACCTCGTAGCCACCTCGACCCGCCCGATCGATCTACCCCTCGCCTGCACCAGGGGTTTCATATCCGCTCGTGGCGGCCGCATCAACGGAGATCACTCAGAGGGGCAGCGTGCGAGGAATGGGTGGCCTGTGCCCGCCGGTCCGGGCGCGCAGCCGCCCTTCGCCGCCCCCCCGCAGAGCAGAAGGGTGCCTCAGGCCGCCTTCTTCGTCTTGCCGCCGGACCGGCCCCCAGCGCCGCCCCGAGCCTTCTTGCCCACGATCTGGTCCAGCCACAGAACCATGGGGCTCGCAACGAAGATCGTCGAATAGGTTCCCACGACGATGCCGAAGGACATGGCGATTGCGAAGTCCCGGATCGTCCCTTGGGCCATGACCCAGAGCCCGACCAGCGCCAGGATGGTGGTCAGCGAGGTCATGAGGGTGCGAGAGAGTGTCTCATTGACCGACTGGTTGATGAGCACATCGAGACTTCGCCCCGGAAAGCGGTCGAGATTCTCCCGGACTCGGTCGTAGATGACCACGGTGTCGTTCACCGAATACCCAATGACCGTGAGAATCGCCGCAATCGAGGTCAGGTTGAATTCGAGGCCCGTCGCCGAGTACAGGCCCACGGTGAGCAATGCGTCGTGAGCCAGCGCGATCACGGCCCCCGGCGCAAACCGGAAGTCGAAACGGATCGCCAGGTAGAGGAGGATGAAGCCACAGGCGTAGAGAAGCGACAGAAAGCCGCGGGTACGTAGCTCGTGGCCCACCTGTGAGCCCACGTACTCGACACGCCGCAGGAGGGTGTCGGGATCGACGGCCTCATCGCCGAGCTTTGCGAGCAGCTGCTGGGCGAGCCGCGCAGAGAGACCCTCGATGCGAATCGTGTACTGGTAGATGTCTCCGCGTTGGTACTCGCGTACCTCCTTGACCTGGATCCCCACCTTCGCAGCGGCGGCCTTCACCGCCTCGACATCGAGCGCCTCGGTGGAGACCAGCTCCAGGGTGTCTCCTTGGTCCTCGTCGAAGGGCGCCACCGTGATCCCCGTATCGGCGCTCTCCTCCAAGGGGGCGACGGTGACCGTCTTCCCCAGCGCAGTCTTCAGTGACTCGACGAGAGCATCGAACTGCCCCTGGTCGAGGAGGCTCTTTCGCTCGACGCGCACCAGGTACTCGTTCTGTTCTGGATCGCCAAAGACCTGCACCGAGGCCTTCTGGAAGCCCAGATCCTGCAGGGTCTCGCGCAGCACCTCTGCTTCGACGTGCTTCTTGAACTTCAGCTGGATCTCGGTTCCACCGGCGAAATCCACGCCGAAGTTCATGCCCTTGGTAAAGACGAGAACGAGAGAGATGAGGACTGCGGCACCGCTCAGCACGTAGGCGGCGTGCCGCTTCCCCACGAAGTCGATCTTCGTGTCTTTGAGCACACGCATCAGATGCTCACCTTTCCGGACTTGCCGCCGTTCATCAGTTCCATGAGGACGCGGCTGACGAAGACGCCGCAGAACAGCGTGGTGGCGATGCCTGCGAGGAGGGTGACCGCGAAGCCACGGATCGGCCCCGTCCCGTACTGCAGGAGCACGAACGCGGCGATCCCGGTGGTGACGTTGCCGTCGAGAATGGCGCTGAACGCCTTACCGAATCCCTGATCGATGGCGGCGCGGGCGGTCTTGCCGACCTCGAGTTCCTCGCGGATGCGCTCGAAGATGATCACGTTTGCATCCACAGCCATGCCAACGGTGAGTACGATGCCCGCGATCCCCGGCAGCGTGAGCGTCGCACCGAAGAGCGCCAGAATCGCCAGCAAGCAGATGACGTTCAGGAGCAGCGCCAGGTCCGAGACCACTCCGGAGACGCGGTACCACAGGATCATGAAGAGCAGCACCGCGAGCCCTCCGATGGCCAGGGCCGTGAGGCCGCGCCGGATCAGGTCCGGCCCCAGAGAGGCGCCCACGCTGCGCTCCTCCAAAACCCTCACCGGAGCCGGCAGTGCACCCGCCCGCAGGACCAAGGCCAGGTCCTTTGCTTCCTGGGCGACCTCGGCGTGGCTCTTCAGGCCCCCCATCGTGATGCGTGCGGTCCCCCCAGGAATCTTCTCCTGGATCACCGGCGCCGACATCACCGTGTCATCAAGGACGATCGCCATGCGACGCCCCACGTTGGCCTCGGTGAGCTTCTCGAACTCCACGGCTCCCTGCCGGTCGAAGTCGATCAGCACGTAGGGCCGCCCACCCCGTTGCTGGTCGAAGGCCACCCGGGCGTTCGTGAGCTTCTCCCCGGTCACCCCCGGCGCCTGCGCCAAAACCCACGTCCGGTAGCTCACCTTCTGGCCGGGCTTGTTCCCGCCCAGCTTCTCGAAGGCCAAGATCACCCCTTCGGGCATATAGGGGGAGAGTGCTTCCCGCGCCTTCTCTAGGAGGGCCCGGTCCTCGGCCACGAGGTACCAAGCCTCCACCGGGCCATCCGGCCCCCTCCCCTGCTCCGACTTCAACTCCACCCCCTCGGGGAGTAGGTCCGCGTGCTCCTTGAGAAAGGTGGTGAGGTGGTCCTCGGCGATGTGGAACTGCAGCTGCGCCGTCTTGCCGAGCAGACTCTTGGCTCGATCGGGATCCTTGACCCCGGGCAGCTGCACCAACACCTGATCCTCACCGCGCTTGACGATCTGAGGCTCGCTCACGCCCCAGGCGTCCACCCGGTTCCGGATCGTCTTCACCGCCTGCTCCACCGCCTGCTGGCGGATGCGCTCGACCTCCTCGGTCTTGTAGGCCAGCGTCAGCTCGCCGTCCTCCTCCCCGATGAGGTGCATGTCGTTGAAGAACTCGAGCACCACCTGGTCGAAGTGCTCGCGGGCGTCCGGGGGAACCTTCACGTGCACCACGGGCCGGTGCCGATCGGGACGCGCTTCGACCCCGTCGATGCCCTTCTCCTTGGCGTAGGCGACGAGTTCCTCCGCCCGACGCGCAGCCTGGTTCATCACCGCCTTCTCCACCTCGACGCGGAGCACCAGGTGGATCCCCCCCTGCAGGTCGAGGCCGAGGTTGAGGTGCTTGCGCGGCAACCACTTCGGCACGGCCGCCTCGAAGGCCTCGACGTCGTTCCGCTTGTCGGGCGGCAGTCGGAAGTAGACGACCGTCGGGGCCAGGATCCACAGGGCGGCCAGGGAGACGACCACGACGATGGCGAAACGCATCAGCCAGTTGCGATCCATGGCTACTTCTTTTCCTTCTTCTCGGCCTTCTCGGCCTTCTCGGCCTTCTCGTCACCGCCGTCGCCCTCCTCGCGGAAGGGCCCAGCGATCTGTGACTTGAGCACCCGCACGCGCGTGTCCCTCGCCACCTCGAGGGTCACGACCTTCTCTCCGATGGCGTGGATCCGGCCGATGAGTCCGGACTGCGTCACCACCTCGTCCCCCTTCTTCAGGGCACGGAGCATCGCCTCGTGCTCCCGCGCCTGCTTCTGCTGCGGGCGGATGAGGAGGAAGTAGATCACCAGCAGCATCAGAACGATGGGCAAGAGCTGGGCGTAGCCACAGCTCTGTGGGGGCCCATCTGGAGCCGCCTGGGCGGTAAAAGCCTGCAGAATCTCTGAAAAATGAAGCAAAGACAGCCTCCGAAGGTCGCACCTTCTACCACCGCGGGCTAACCCTGCCAACCGGAGAGGAACGCGCTCGCGAAGGCGGCGTAGCGCCCCTCCTCGATGGCCTGCCGCGCCTCCTCCATGAGCTGCAGGTAGAAGTGCAGGTTGTGGAGCGTGTTCAGCCGCAGGCCCGTGATTTCGCCCGCTTTGAACAGGTGGCGCAGATAGGCACGGCTGTACCGGCTGCACACGGGGCAACGGCAGCGCTCGTCGATGGGGCGGTCGTCCTCGGCGAACTCGCGGTTTCGGATGACCAGCCGTCCCTCCCGAGTAAAGACGAGCCCGGTGCGGGCGCACCGAGTGGGCAGCACGCAGTCGAACATGTCCACGCCGGCGCCCACACAGCGCACGAGGTCGTCGGGGAAGCCGACCCCCATCAGGTAGCGCGGGCGGTCCGGCGGCAGCCGAGCGGCGGTGAAGGCAGCAAAATGCCACATCCGCTCCTTGCCCTCGCCCACGGAGAGGCCCCCGATGGCGTAGCCCGGTAGGTCGCGAGCGGCCACCGTCTGCGCGTGCTCGGCCCGCAGCGCCTCGTCGTGCCCGCCCTGCACGATCCCGAAGAGGAGCCCATCCCGCTGCCGGTTCCACGTGGCGACGCACCGGTCCAGCCACCGGGTGGTGCGGTCCATCGAACGCCGGTGGTAATCGGGCGGCGCGTCGGCGGGAGGGCATTCATCGAAGGCCATCATGACGTCGCTCCCGAGCGCCTGCTGGATCTCGATGGAGCGCTCCGGCGTGATGAGGTGGGCACTCCCATCGAGATGGCTTCGGAACTCCACCCCGCGCTCGTCGATGCGCCGGCGCTCCGCCAGCGAAAAGACCTGATAGCCCCCCGAATCGGTGAGGATGTTGCGCTCCCAGCCCATGAAGCGGTGGAGACCGCCGCGCCGCGCCACGAGCCTGTGACCTGGGCGCAAATAGAGATGGTACGTGTTGCCCAGGATGATGCTTGGGCCCAGGCGATCGAGATCGTCCTGGTCCAGCGCCTTCACGCTGCCCACCGTCCCCACCGGCATGAAGACCGGCGTCTCGACGCTGCCGTGCCCGAGGTGGAGCCGGCCCCGCCGCGCTCCGGACGGGTCCGTGCGCAGGATTTCGAAGGTCGCCGCCGGACTCATCGCTTGCGCCCGATGTCGCAGCGCCCCTGTTTTCGCTGCCGCGGCGCCTCTGGATTGTAGAACGCGGCAGGGTCGAGGTGGCCGCCGTGGGCGCGGAGCCCTGCCGCAACGACGTCCCGCAGGATGGGGAGATCCGGGCGAAGTTCGACCTCCTCCGGCTTCAGGCCGAGATCCGCAAAACCACTCCCGCCGCGAGCAAGGTAGTCGTTGGTGACGACCTCGTACCGGGCTTTGGGATCGAGGGGCTTGCCTTGCACCCAGATCTTCCCGACCTGGCAGCCCTGCGTCTCGAAGGAGAGCCCATCCCAGGAGAGACCGCCATGCCCACCCGAAACCCCGAGCTGAACGATGCGGCGCAGGGTGGCCCCGTCGACGTGGAGGATGGCGAGGCGGTTGTCGAAGGGAAGCGCCTCGTAGACATTGCCGTAGGTCAGGGGGCCAGCGGGAAGCGGCGCCCGCAGCCCGCCGCCGTTGGTCATGCCCACGTCGGCCCCTGGCACCGCCTTGCGAAGCAGTCCGGCCACCAGGTTGCCCAGCGGCGATTCGTCCAGGTAGGCGGCCCAGATCTCGGCGCTCGCCTCCACCCCGAGGGGCTCGGCCTTCTTGGCCGCCACCGCCTTCACCCAAGGGGCGACCGCCGCCTCTGCCCGCGCGTCGGGCGCCATGCGCTTGCCTCGGAAGACGGCGGGCTGGGGATCGGACACCGCGTGGCGCACGAGCTGTGGATCGCAACCGCTTCGGCCTTCTGCGTCCCGGACCACCGCCCCGCAGGTCGAGACGATCTCCAGCCGCGGGGGCCCTCGGCGGTCCAGCTGGACGACGCCGATCGCCTGCCCGCGCGCCCAGGCCTCGATCACCGGCAGGCCGTCGATGATGCGGGCAACGCGCTGGTGGGTGTGCCCGCCCACCAGAAGATCGATCGGCCCGGCGCCCAGACGTCGTGCGAGTTCGAGGAGGCCGCTGTCGTGACACCCCGCCTCGCCGTGGGAAGGCTCTGCCGCGCACGCCGCGCCGATGTGGACGGTAGCCACCACCCATCTTGCCCCGCGCGCACGAAGCTTCGCCGCCTCCTCGGCGATGCAGGGGGCCGGATCGAGAAAGTCCAGGCCCACCAGGTTGGCGCCCACAGTGGTCGTTGGCGTGTCGACGCCGGCCGCACCCACCACACCGATGCGCACGCCACCGCGCTCCACCAGCACGGACGGGCGGAGCCAGGCCGGAAGGCGGCCCGTCTTCTGCTCGATCACGTTGCAGGCCAGGATGGGGAAGGATGCCTCGCGGATGCGCGCCTTCAGGGCGCCCCGCGGGTCGTCCGCCGCGCTCCCCGGCGTCACCGCCTCGCCCACCGGCCCGTAGTCGAACTCATGGTTCCCCAGCGCGGCCGCATCGATACCCAACGCCCGGTAGAGAGCGATCACCGCGGCACCCTCGCCCAGGTTGGACTCGAGGGTGCCCTGGAAGAGGTCTCCTGCGTCGACGACCAGCACCGGGCCGGGGGCTGTCTCGCGAACCCGAGCGATGTACGCGCCCAGCCAGCGGGCGCCCCCCACCTCGACCGTGGCACCGTCCGGCGTGGTGAGCCGCTTCGGCAGAATCTGACCGTGGAGGTCACTGACGGTCACGACCGTGAGCGGCGCCGGCCCGCGAGCCGCCGCATCGGGCAGCGCCCGTCCCGCGGGTCGTCCTCCGGCACAGGCGAGCGCCCAGAGGAGGACGAGGAGGCCCGAAGATGCCCACCGAACGCGCATTGGAGCGGTTTTACTACAAAATCAGCATCGCATCCCCATAGGAATAGAAGCGGTAACCCGACTCGATGGCATGGCGGTAGGCGGCGAGCACCCGCTCCCGGCCCGCGAGTGCGCTGACCAGCATCAGGAGGGTGCTGCGGGGCAAATGGAAGTTGGTCACGAGCCCGTCGATGGCCCTGAACCGATACCCCGGCCGGATGAAGAGATCCGTGCGCCCCTCCCCAGGCACCACGACGCCGCTCGGATCCGCGGCCGCCTCTAGGGTGCGCAGCGCCGTGGTTCCCACCGCAACGATCCGGCCGCCCTGTGCACGCACCTCCGCGATCCGCCGGGCGGTCGCCTCGGGCACCCGCCAGCGCTCCTCGTGCATCACGTGCGCCTCGATGTGCTCCGCGCGAACGGGGAGGAAGGTGCCCGGCCCCACGTACAGGGTGACCGAAGCCCACCCGATCCCCCGTGCCCGTAGGCGTGCGAAGACGCGCGGGGTGAAATGGAGGCCTGCGGTAGGGGCCGCCACCGCCCCTGGCGTGCGCGCATACACCGTTTGGTAGCGCAGACGGTCGTCGACGGGCGAAGGCTCCGAGCCCCGCCGGATGTAGGGAGGTAAGGGGACCTCGCCGCCGCCCGATTCCAGCCAGGCCAGCACGGCCGGCGGATCGCGGTCGAAGACGAGTTCGATCAGGCCCCCGTCCTCCACCTTGCACACTTCGGCTTGCACCTCACCGAAGTCGAGCCCTTGGCCGGGCCGCGGTCGTTTGGAGGCGCGGCACATCGCCCCCCAGCGGCGCCCTTCGACCACTTCGATGAGCAGCACTTCCACTGCCCCGCCGCTTTCGGCCTTCCGGCCGAAGACGCGGGCCGGGATGACCCGTACGTCGTTGAGCACGAGGAGGTCTCCCGGCTGCAGCAGCTCGGGCAGGTCGAGGAAGCCATGGTCGGAGGGCGGCCCCGCGTCCCGCGGCAGAAGCATCAGCCGCGACGCGTCGCGCTCTTCGAGCGGGGCTTGGGCGATGCACCTCTCCGGCAGCTCGTAGTCGAAGTCGTCGGTACGCACCGCTGGAATTCCGGCACTCGCCGCCCGCGTCAGTCACTCATCAGCTTCTGTACCGTGTCCTCGCTGCGCATCAGGCCCACTTTACCGACGATCTCCCGCACCTTTGGGTAGTCCTTCAGGATTTCCATGACGGGCGCACGGTCGAAAGCGAGGGTACGTGTGGGTCGGGTGGTCTCCACGGTGGCGGTACGGGGCTGTTCCATCACTGCGGAGATCTCTCCGAAGAACTTGCCGGGGCCGAGCACCGCCACCTCCTTCTCGGACGCAATGTCCTCGACCGTCACCTTCACCTCCCCCTCGAGAATCACCCAGAACACCGAGCCTTCCTCACCTTCGCGACAGACGACGTGCCCGGCGGGGAAGCTCTCCTCCCTGGCCACGGCCATCATCCGCCTCCGCCCTGCCTCGTCGAGAAAGGCAAAGAGTTTCGACGATCGGGCGAACTCCTCGGGGTCCATTTGGATGCTCATCACGCGCCTCGCTTGCTGTCCATGGGGAGACGTACATGGAAGGTGGTCCCCTTCGGTGAGGAATCGTAGTCGATGCTGCCCCCATGCTCGTCGATGATCTTCTTCACGATGGCCAGGCCTAGGCCCGTTCCGTCCTTCTTTCCGTGGGTGGCAAAGGAGTCGAAGAGGCGTCCCTCCATCTCGGCCGGGATGCCGGGGCCCGTATCCGAGAAACCGAAGTAGAGGGTGTGCTCGTCTGGACGATCGATGGTCCAGGTGAAGGTCCCGCCGGGGGACATGGCCTGGCAGGCATTGCGGGCGATGTTCGCGACCACACGCTTCATCTTGTTCTCGTCGAAGTAGGCCGCACCTCGGTACCGGTCCTCGACCACCCAGGCGATGCGATAGCTCTCCATTTCGGGGCGGAGCAGCTCGCGCACCTCGGCGATGAACTTGTGCAGGTAGACCCGGCGCGCCAGGATCTCTCTCTTCCCCTTGGCGAAGGCCATGATCTCGTGGGCCATCCCGTTGATGTGGTCGAACTGCTTGAGGATGGCTTCCACGTGCGCATCGCGCGCAGCCGGATCGTCCTCGAGCGCCATCAGCTGCGCATGTCCGCTGATCACGGTCATGGGCGTCTTCAGATCGTGGAGGATGCCAGAGACCATCTGGCCGATGAGGCTCAGGCGCTCCTGCCGTGCCTCCTCCTCCCTCGCCTTCGACACGGCGATCGCGCGGCTCGCCTGACCAGCGATGAGCGTGGTGAGCTTCAAGTCGTCGTCGGAGAAGGCTTCGTCCACCAGCTTGTTGACGAGTTCCAAGGTACCGATGACGCGGTCTGCGACGCGGAGCGGCACCGCCACCAGATTGCGCGTGCGAAAACCGAGCCGCTCGTCGACCGTGGGGTCGTGCGCCGGATCGGCTTTGACGTCGTTCACGATGCGCCCGGTGCCGCTACGGGCGACCTGCCCGGCGATGCCACTCCCCGCCCGCAGGCGGATGCGCTGCAGGCGCTCCCCGATCGGCCCCTCCGCGGCGCGAAAGTAGAGGTGCTCGCCGTGCTCGTCCTGCAACAGCACCGACCCCGCCTCGGCGCCTACCACCTCGCACGCTTTCTCGAGCACGTTCTGCAGAATCTCCTCGAGGCTCCGAGCACCCGAGATCTGGCGTTCGACCTCGTAGAGGAGATCGAGCTCGGCAATCTTGTGGCGTAGCCGGGCCTCGGCCTCCATCAGCTCCCGGTTGCGGGCGAGCAGGTCCTGGTACAGCGTGCTGTTCTCGATGGAGATCGCCGCCTGTGCCACCAGGGCGCAGAGCAGCGCTTCGTCGTCCTGATCGAACGCGCCACCTTCCTTGTTGAGGCACTCCACTGCGCCGATGACCTCCCCTCGCTGATCGAACATGGGAGCGCAGAGGATGGACCGCGTACGGTAGCCGCTGGCACGGTCCACATCGGGGTTGAAGCGCCGATCGGCATAGGCATCGGGAATGTTCGCGACCTCGCCTGTCGCCGCCACATGGCCCACGATGCCACTGCCGAGCTTCAGCCGGATCTCCCGCAGCTCGGTACCCTGCATCACCTTCGACCAGATCTCCCCGCGCTCACGATCCACGAGGAAGAGCGTCGAGCGGTCGGCCTTCATCAGCTCGGTGATCTTCTCCATGATGCGCTGCAGGAGCGTATCCAGATCGAAGGTACGCCCCAGCGCGCGGCCAATCTCGAGCACGGCGGCGAGACGTTCGGCACTGCGGGAAGAGGCCTCTCCACGTGGCCTCGATGGCGCGACGGACATCGCCGGGATCATACCAAGGTCAGTGCGCCTGCGCCCAATTCGCACCCATGCCCACCTCGACCTGCAGCGGCACAGAGAGTTGCACCACGCCCTCCATGGTGTGCCGCAGCCAGGCGGCGACCCGTTCGGCGTCGGCCTCTGGGACCTCGAGCACCAACTCGTCGTGAACCTGCAGGATCATCCGTGCGCCGGGACTCTCTGCTGCCAGCCCGTCGTCGACTAGGAGCATCGCTTTCTTGATGATGTCGGCAGCCGTGCCCTGAATGGGCGTGTTCACGGCAATCCGCTCCGCCGCAGCTCGAACGTTGCGGTTCTGCGAGTGGAGATCGGGAAGAATCCGCCGCCTACCGAAGAGCGTGCGGACCATGGAATGCTCCCGCGCCTCCTCGAGGGTGCGATCGATCCATCGTTTCACCCCTGCGTAGCGCCGGAAGTACTCATCGATGAACGCCTGCGCCTCGCGGCGCTCGAGACCGAGATCGCGGGCGAGGCGGAAGGCGCTCATTCCGTAGAGGATGCCGAAGTTGATCGCCTTCGCGATCCGTCGCTGTTCCGGCGTCACCGCTTCTGCCGGCACACCGAGGATCTCCGAAGCCGTCCGCGTGTGGATGTCCTCGCCCTGGCGAAAGGCCTCGATGAGCGCCGCATCCTTGCCGCTCTGGCCGAGGATGCGCAGCTCGATCTGCGAGTAATCGGCCGAGAGCAGCACGGCACCCTTCTCGGCGACGAACGCCTCGCGGATACGTCGCCCATCCTCGGTGCGGATAGGGATGTTCTGCAGGTTCGGATCGGAGCTCGACAGGCGCCCAGTGGCCGCGGTCGTCTGGCTGAAGCTCGTATGGATACGCCCCGTCTCGGGATGCACGAGCGCCGGAAGCGCATCGATGTAGGTGCTCTTCAGCTTGGTGAGGGCCCGGTACTGCAGCACGGCCCGGGGCAGCGGATGCGCCTCGGCGAGGGCTTCGAGCACTGTCACGTCGGTAGAGGGGCCCGTCTTGGTCCGCTTCTTCACCGGCAGTCCCAAGTCCTCGAAGAGAACCACCGCGAGCTGCTTGGGCGAGAGGATCGAGAAGGGGCGCCCCGCGAGTGCATGGATCTCCGCTTCGAGCCGCGCGATGCGCTCCCCGTAGGCCGCGGAGAGGGCATTCAGCTTTTCCACGTCCACCTTCACCCCGGCCATCTCCATGCGTGCGAGCACCATCGAAAGCGGCGCCTCCAGGGACTCATAGAGCTCCCACAACCCTGCCTCCTCCACCCGTGGCTTCAGACGCTCGGCGAGCCGATAGGTCAGGTCGGCGTCCTCGCAGGCGTAGGGCGCCGCCTGCTCCAGAGGAACTGCATCGAAGGTCTTCTGTGCCTTTCCGCTTCCCGCCACCGCCTTGAAGGAGATGGCGCTATGCCCCAGCTCCCGCTGCGCCAGCGCGTCGAGCCCGTGGCTCGGCTGTCCCGGATCGAGGAGGTAGTCGAGGAGCATCGGATCCGCGGCGACACCACGGAGCGTCACGCCGGCCCGCTTCAAGACGATCCAGTCGTACTTCGCGTTCTGCAGGTACTTCTTCACCTGCGGGTCCTCGATGAGGGGCCGCAGGGCCTCGAGGACCGCTTCCCGGCCGAGCTGCGGCGGCGCGCCCATGTAGCGGTGCCCGACCGGAATGTAGGCAGCCCACCCGCCCTCCGTTGCCACGGAGAGGCCCACCAGCTCGGCGCGCATCGGATCGCGGCTGGTCGTCTCAGTGTCGAGTGCGAAGGCAGGCGCTTCGCGCAGGCGGCGGACGACGGCCTCGAGCTGCACCTCCTCGAGGACCGTCTCATAGGCATCCATGGAGATGGCCTGCTCCGGGGTGAGCTGCTCGAGGAGGCGAGAGAACTCCCAGCGGCGGAAGAGCTCCCGCAGGCGCTCGGTGTCTGGCGCTTTGACTGCGAGATCCTCGACGTGTACGGAGAGCGGCACGTCGGTGGCGATCCGCACGAGCTCCCGGGAGCGCAGGGCATCGTCCCGACCCGCTTCGATCTTCCGGCGGGTCGCAGGGCTGGAGATCTCACCGGTGCGCTCGAGGAGCGCATCGAGGGTGCCGAAGCGCTCGAGGAGCGATGCGGCGGTCTTCGGTCCGATGCCCTTGACGCCAGGCACGTTGTCGGAACTGTCACCGATGAGCGCCATCGCGTCGATCACCTGCGCGGGGGGCACACCGAACTTCTTCCGCGCGGTCGCCTCGTCGAGCCATCGGTCGTGCATGCCGTCGTAGATCGTGAGGCCGGGACGCAAGAGCTGCAGAAAGTCCTTGTCGCCGGTGACGATCACCACCTCGTAGCCCTTCTCAACGGCCTCGAGGGCCAAGGTGCCGATGATGTCGTCGGCCTCCCACCCCTCCTCCATCAGCAGTGGCAGGTTCATGGCGCGGACCACCGCATGGATGCCCTCGACCTGCTGAGCGAGGTCTTCGGGCATCGGCGGCCGGTTCGCCTTGTAGAAGGCATCGAGGGCGTGGCGGAAGGTCGGGCCGGGCGCATCGAAGACCACCGCTGCGTGGGTCGGCTTCCCCTCCCGCAGCACCTTCTGCAGCATGTTCACGAAGCCTAGGATGGCCCCCGTCGGCTCGCCTTTGCGGTTGGAGAGGTGGGGCAGCGCGAAGTAGGCGCGGTAGAGGTAGCTCGAACCGTCGATGAGGAAGAGGCGCATTGGGGGAGAGCATGTCACGTCCGCGACCGATGTGGTATGAGGCGGCGCCCATGGCCCCGTCGCACACCATCGATGCGGCCCGTCGCTGCGCCTCCACCCTCCTCGGTGTCTGGGCGCTCCTCTGGCCAGCCTGGGCTTGGGCACAGTCTGGCGGCACGCCGCCCACCGCCGGCAGCCCGCCGCCCGGCCTCGCCGGGAGCGTTCCACCGGTGGTGGAACAATCTGCGGAGGTCAACGATGCCGCCCTCGAAACCTTGCCCTCCGCCAAGGAGGGCGCCGTCGAGCCGGCAAGCCCCGCCTCCCCTCCGGTTCTCGACCTCGAGGCCCTGGTCCGGCGGGCCCGACAAGGCGACCTGCGCGTGCAGGCGGCACGCCATGGCGTGCGCGTCTACGAAGCAATGCTCCGCGAGGCGACTTGGGCGTGGTTCCCCTCGTTCGAGACCACGGTCCTCTTTGGTGGCCCGGTGCCCGAGGCCCGCACCCGACCCGGCGCCACCGATCCCCTCGACGTGACCGACGCCAGCCTGGAAGGGGATCTCAACCTGGGTCGGGTGGGCGTACTGGCCCGGGCGCGCATCGATGCGGCGATTCCCATCTGGACCTTCGGAAAGCTCGAAGGCTACGAGTCGGCGATGGCCAATCTCGTCGACGTGGGCCAGGCGGAGCTGGAGCGCAGCCGGGACGAGGCGGCCTACGACGCCGCACGCGCCTACTGGAGCTTCCAGGCGGCGCGCTTGGCCACAGAGGCGCTACGGGAGGCGAAGACACGTGCGGGGGAGGCGCGGGCGCGGGTGCAGCGTCTCCTCGACGCCGACAGCGAGCAGGCGACCATGGAGGACCTGCTCAAGACCGACCTCCTCCTCCTACACGTCGATGGGGCCTTGGAACGCGTCGAGGGGCTTCGGCGTACCGCCGCCTCCGCCGTGCGCCTCCTTGCCGGCATCGCAGACGACCAGGAGGTCCGGATCGCGGAGACGCCGCTCACCTTGCCGCCGCTGCCGGCCGCCTCGCTGCCACAGCTCGTCGAAACGGCTCGTTACAAGCGGCCCGAGACGCGGGCGATCGACGCTGGGATCGCGGCCCGAAGCGAGGAAGCGAAGATCCGGCGCGCCATGTTCTACCCGGACTTCCTCATCGCCGGGTATGGGGAACTGTCTTGGTCCAATGCCACCACCGACCAGCGAAACCCCTTCATCTACGACCCGTACAACTACTCCACCGGCGGTGGGGGTCTGATGATGCGCGCCACCTTCGACCTGCCACAGAAGTCGGCCCGCGTCGCCCGCGTAGAAGCCGAGATCCGGAAGCTGGAGGCGCAGCGCGAGCTCTTGAACCGTGCCATCGGCCTCGAGGTGGAGCAGGCCTACCGGGAGCTTCTGGCCGCCCGGAAGGAAGCGCAGCACCTGTCTCTCGCGGGCCGCAAGGCGCGCCAGTGGGTGATCGCGGCGATGAGCAGCTTCGAGATCGGCATCGGCGAGGTTCAGGACGTGCTCGAGCCCATTGCAGCACTCGCAGCCACCGAGGGCGCCCGGGCGAAGGCGGTCCTCGACGCACGCCTCGCCGAGGCAAAGCTGGCGCGCGCGGTGGGCGTCCTCCCCTGGGAGCTGGCCAAGCCGCTTGAATGAGGCTCTGGGATGTGCGTCAGTGGTTGCGCCATGAAGTGGGTCCGAGCGTCCGCAGTCTCGCTTGCGCTCCTCCTGCCCGTTCTGGGGCATGCCGCATCGGGCCGCCCACGGGGGCCGGCCGACGAGGCGCTGGCAGCCCTGAAAGCAGGACAGGCGCGCATCGACGCCCTCATCGAGCGCGAGGTGGGCAAGAAGCCCCCCGAGGAGTGGAGACCGAAGCTCCGTAAGGCCGTCAACGCATTCATCGACTTCGCCGAGCTCGCGCGGCGTGCGCTGGGCTCGCACTGGCAGAAGCGAAGCACTGCGGAGCAGGAGCGCTTCCAAGCCACCATGAAGGCACTCATCGAGTCCGCGTATCTGTCGCGCGTCACCGAGCGGGCCGAGTACCAGGTCGAATATTTGGGCGCGGAGGGCACAAAGAACGGCGAGGTCCGAGTGAAGACCGTACTGCGGGCGCGCGATGCCGAGATACCGGTGGAGTATCTGCTCTATCGAAAGGACGGGCGGTGGCTCGTCTACGACATCGTGACCGACGGCCTCTCCCTCCTCGAGAACTACCGCACCCAGTTCAACCGGCTAATCAAGCGAAAGGGCTTCGAGGGACTCATCGAGACCCTGGAACGCAAGCGCGCGGAACTCGAGCGCCTGGAGAAGGAGGGGTCGTAGGGCACCCCGCGCCTAGGGGAGCTGGCAGCCCCGCTGCTCGGCGGCCTCTTGTGCCTGGCGGTGGGTCAGGCTGGGAGGATCCGCCAGGGTGATGGCCAGGATCTCCGCATACTCGTCGCAGGAGACCGCCTTGCGCATCTGCAATACCGCCTGCTGCTCGAGGCGCTGAAACCCCTCCTTCACCTGCGCATTCTCGGGGTCGACCTCACGGCCCTTCATGAAGTCCTCGAAGGCCTCCTTGTAGCGGCCGATGTTGAGCGATTTGAAGCCGCGGCGAGCGAACGCATCCGAGAGTTCTGCGATGATCGTGTTCCGATAGAACGATCGCGCCTGTTCCTCGGGCAGGATGCGCGCGTCGTTGGTCAGGGCGATCTCCCATTCGGCTCGGGCTTCCTCGAGCTTTCCGGCCAGCAGCAGGCTCTGTCCTTCTCGGAACTTTCCTTGCGCGTTCTTGATGTTCTGCCCGAGCTCGCGCGCCGCGTCCCGGTCCGCTGCGGAGCCGAGGCTGTCACGCAACTCGGCGATCGCCTTCAGCGCATCGTCCACGTCGCCCTTCGCGTACTTCACGACCGCTGCGGCCAGTTTCGGATTGGGATAGAGCTTCGCCACCGCCCGCTGCAGATCCCCCTGCTCCATCTCGAGCGCACACGGGCTCCATTCGTGGTAACGGCGCGGGCAGCTCCATCGTTCCGAGCCCTTCACCTTCAGCCGTCGTTCCGCCTTCTCGAGCTTCTCCCGGAGCTTTTTGCGGTCGTAGCCCGGGCACTGGCAGGCGAGGTCCATGAACAGCCCGCAGAAGCGTATCGCCTCCTTGAAACGATTGGCGTTGTACGAGCCGAGACACTCTCCCTCGTACCGCTTCAGGAGGAGATCCCACAGCTTGCGCACCTTGTACTTTGCGCGCTGGTAGTAGTAGCTACGCTCGTCGATCTGGGTGTACAGCTCGAGCGCGGCATCGTCCTCACCGAGCTCGCTCTTGCGCTCCGCATCGTCGAAGATCCGCTGCATCTTCGACTCGAGTTCCACCTGGCGAACGAGCTTACGCGCCTCTCCATGGATGGGGTCGAGTGCAAGAGCCTCGGTGAGCAGGGTCTTGGCGGCTGCCCAGTCCTGGTTGTTCATCGCCGACTTCGCCCGCTGCACGAGGCTGAAGACGCGCGTCTTCATCTCGTCCTTCTTCCTCTGTGCGGCCGCCGTGGCGGTATCTCCGCCGGACGGCGCAGCGGCAGGCGGCTTGGAGCCACCCTTCAGCGCGAGCCCGACGGCGAAGAGGACGATGAGTCCCGCCAGTGCACCGAGGAGCACCTTCTTGCGCTTGTCGAGGCCTCCCGCCGCCTTCCGCCCACGCCGGCGCACCGCACGCGGCGACGGAAGTCGTGTCTGGGTCCCCCCATCCGTCCCGACGGGCGCCCCTTCGGCCAGCGAGGCCAAGAGACCGGGCCCCGCGTCGAAACGGAACTCCACATCCCCGAAGCGCACCCGTTCGCCCCCATAGAGCGTCGCCTCGGTGACGGGCGCGTCGTCGACGTAGGTCCCATTCGAACTCCCAAGGTCCCGGAGGCGCAGCTCGCCTGCTTCGAAGCGAATCTCCGCGTGCTGCCGCGAGACCGAGGGATCCTCCACCACGATGGTGTTTCCAGCGATGCGCCCGATGGTGGTCCGCGGGCGCACCTCGAAGACCTGGCCCAGAGCCGCGCCCGTAAGTCCTTCCAATGCACCGAGCGCCATGCCCCCGTGGCCTGGAACCTCTCCGCGGAAGGTCCCGTCCCCTTCCAATGGGCTCGGCCCCGCGAAGGTGGCGTCGTCACCGCTGCTCCCCACGTCAGGCGCCGTCGGGCCGTCCACAGCGGCCGCCGGTGGGGGCATGGGCACCTCGGCCTCGGCGTTGGGATCCTCCACGTAGACGACGAAGGGGCCCAGCGCCGCCTCGCGCCCGGGCTCGAGCACTACGGCCCCCTGTATGGGCTCTCCGTCGAGCAGCGTGCCGTTCGAGGAGCCGAGGTCCTCGATGTAGCAGAGCCCGTCCTCGAGGAAGAGC
>CAYYHA010000034.1:0-28262 GCA_964471535.1 uncultured Myxococcia bacterium
ACGGTTGCGGGCCGCATCGACTTTGCGCCAGCGAGCATCGACCTGCGCGTCGATGCGCCACAGATCGCGCTGGCGGCGCTTCCCGGGATTGCAGGCTCGGAGCTCGGCTTGAGCGGAGCCGGGCGAGCTTCCCTCGAGGTTTCGGGGATGCTTCCCTGGCCCGCTGGCGTGCGGGGACGCATCGCCCTCCGGGACCTGGCAATGCGCGGTCAGACCCTGGGGACGGGCGAGCTGGCCGCAACCTTAGTCCCCCGGGACGAGACCCACTTTGGAGTGCGGGCCGATGCCTTTGGAAGCATCACTGCCCGGGCCATCGCGGCCACGGCACCGCAGCTCGAGATCGAGGGAGAGGCGAAGCTTCGCGGGGCGCGTCTCGCCCGGCTCTGGCCCCTGCCGCGCGAGTACGAGGTGGACGTGGCGGGCAGCGGCAGTGTTCGCTACCACCTTCGCCTCGGCCAGGGCGACGGCGCCGGCGCGGAGGAGGTATCGGCCGAGCTGCCCGAGCTGGCCGTGGTCGTAGGGAAGCGACGCCTCGTGGCCCGGGAGCCGCTCCGCGTGTCGTGGGATGGGGAGCGCCTTCACCTCGAGTCGGTGCACCTCGCCGGTGAGGACGGTGAGGTGCGGGCCCGGGGCACCCTGGGCCGGAGCCTCGCCCTGGGCGCGGGGGGGCGCCTCGAGCTGGGGCTCGTCGCGCCGCTGCTTCCGTCCATCGCGCGGGCCCGAGGGGTCGTTGCCTTCGATGTGCAGGTGGGCGGCACCCTCGAATCCCCGAGCTTCGACGGGGGCGTCCGTCTCGTCGAACCGGTGTCCCTGCGGCCGCGGAGCCTCTTCCGGAGCATCGCC
Organism: uncultured Myxococcia bacterium; assembly: GCA_964471535.1. Taxonomy (GTDB): domain Bacteria; phylum Myxococcota; class Myxococcia; order SLRQ01; family SLRQ01; genus CAYYHA01. Next base: position 844 of record CAYYHA010000034.1, read on the forward strand.
TTGTCGCGCGCCAACCTTCGCTTCGAGGGGCGCACGCTGCGCCTGTCCGAGCTTCTCGGAGAGCTCGACGGCGGGCCCTTTGCCGCCGAAGGGCGCCTCGAGCTGGACGGCTGGGGGCCTGGGGCCTTCCAGGTCGATCTCGAGGGCCAGAACCTGCCCTTTCGCACCACCGACCTGGCGCTCGAGCTGAACGCCGACGTGCAGCTAGGCGGGTCGCCGTCTCGGATGAAGGTCAGCGGGGCGGTGGAAGTGGTGCAGGGACGCTATCTCCCCAAGTTCGAGCTCAACGAGTTCATCGTGCGCATCCGGCGCCCCGATGTCGACGAGCCGCTGGGGGAGCGCTATCCCATCCTGCGGTCCGTGGATCTCGATGTTGCCGTCTCCAGTGTCGACTCCATGGAGCTCCGAGCGGTCGAGGGGCCCTTCGGGATCGAGCTTGGCTTGGACGCCGACCTACATGTGACCGGAACGGTCGCGGATCCGACCATCGAAGGTCGAGTCTCGGCGAGCCGGGGCGCCATCCGCTTCCCAAAGGCCCGGCTCGACGTCACGCGGGCCGTGATCGAGTTCGTGCCCAGCCTCGGTCGCGGGGAGACGCCGCTTCTGGACATCCAGGCGGAAGGCGAGGTGGAGCCCCAAGGGAGCCCCGACGCCGTGCCCTTCCACGTGACGCTCTCCCTCTCCGGTCCCCTCGGCGAGACGCCCCTCGAGCTCTCCAGCGAGCCGCCCCTCGAGGACCAGGAGATCCTGGCACTGCTCACCCTGGGGATCGCCAACCCCTACGAGGCCCTCGCCGGCAGCACGGGGAGTTCCGCCGACAACCGGTGGCTGGACGCGGGGCTGGTCTTCGCCGGCTCGCAGCTCGCCGAGCCGCTGACGCGCTTCTTCACCCGCGAGCTCGAACGTCTCCTCAACGTCGAACTCGGTTTGAAGCTCTCCACCGAGATCACCTCGAGTGCCGTCGCCATCAGCGCGAGCAAGGAGTTGACCCCCCGCCTGCGCCTCGAGGGGACCTGGCGCCAGACCTACGATGCGCAGTCGATCACCAGCGGCCGGGTGCGCTTCCTCCTCTCCGATCGGCTCTTCCTCGAGGGCTCGGGGGAATCCGTCTCGGGCAGCAGCGCGAGCAACGATCCCACCGCACCAGAGGAAGGCAGCCGCTCCCGCCTCGAACTCAAGTACAGGTTCTTCGGTGACTGAGGCCGAACACAGTCGCGCCGGAGCGCGCCCCACCTTGGGCCTGGCGCCACGCCGGATCGCCCGGCCCGGCCTCCTGCCGGCTCTTCTCGTTGCTGCGCTGTTGGCCGCCGTGCCCCTCCGCGCCCGCGCGGGGGAGCCGAGCGAGGCGCCGGAGGCCGCGGCGGGGGGTCAAGCGATGCCGGCATCCCCGGCACCTCCGGCGACGGGCGCGGGTGCGGGTGCGGCACGGCGCGGCGCTGCGGGCCCGCCAGAGACAGGCGAGGAGGCCTCGCGCTGCCTTTGGGCCGAGCCCGTCGAGGGCCGGCCCACCGAGGTCGAGCTGATCCTGGAGCGCATCCGGTGGCAGGGCTGGAGCGAGGCCTGCGCGCGCCTGGTGGCCTACCTGCGCCCTGGCCCTCCGCCCTACGACGCCGAGACGGTGGAGGCGAGCGAGCGCCTCCTGAAGGCGACCGGGTACTTCGCGGCCGCCCACTGCTCCGTCTCCCCGGGCGGCACCCGGCTCGTGTGCCGGCTGCGCCCGGCACGGATGGTCCGCACGGTGGAGATCGGCGGGCAGATTCCCTTTACCGTCCTCGAGGACGACCTGCAGCGGCGGATCTTCCTCCGGCCCGGGAGCATCCTGGAGAACGAGCAGGAGACCCTCGCTCGCCAGAGAAAACGCCTCGAGGCGTACATGCGCCGCCAGGGCTTCTTCGGGACGACGGTACGGATGGGAACCGAGCGCGTCGGGGGCGCCGAACCCAACGAAGGGGTGAGGCTGCGGGCCGAGGTGCGGCCGGGGCGCACCGTTTCGCTGCGGCGCCTGAAGGTGCAGGGTCGAAACCCGATCCCCACCACCGAGCTGGTGGGCTTCCTGGAGCACAACCAGCTCCTCTGGTTCCTTCCGGCACCGTTTCAACCAGAACGCTTCGAGGAAGATCTGCGCGCCATCGCCGCCTACCTGCAGACCCAGGGCTACCCCGAAGCCCGGGTCACCGCGGACTGGGACGTCGACCTGGCGGCCGGGGCCGTGGACGTGACGCTGATCCTCGATCCCGGGCCCCACCTCGAGATGCGTGTGCAGGGCAACGTGGCGATCGACACGGCGACACTCCTCTCGAAGACGACCTTCGTGGAGTCGGGCGTGGTGGATGCCGTGGCCATCGACGAGTCGGTCGCGGCGATGCGTGCCCTCTATCAAGAGGCCGGCTACTACGAGGCGTCGGTGGAGGCTGAGGTGGACGAGCCAGGCGAGGACACACTTCGGATCACCTTCGTCGTGGACGAGGGGCGGCGGGGCCGGGTGGTGGAGACGGTGTTCCGGGGTAACGCCACGTACACCGAGTCGGAGATCGTCGCCGGGCTCGAGGAGTTCATCACGACGCCCTCCCTCCTCTTCCCCACGCGCTGGGTGGAGGCCTGGGTGCAGGCGGACGTGCGCGCCATCGAGGCCTTCTACGAGGCGCGGGGCTATGCCGCGACGAAGGTGCACGCCTCCTACGAGCGCCTCGACGCGGAGGAGACGGAGAGGCGCGAAGGGACGATGGCGCTCGAACTGATCCTCCCCTGGATGCGGTGGAACGACCGCCTCGAGCTGCAGGTGCCCGACGACCGGTTGCGGGCCGTCTTCGAGATCGAGGAGGGGCCACGGCGCAAGGTCGCCTCCATGACCATGGAGGGCCTCCCGCCCGAGATTCCCCAAGGAGAGCTGCTCCGGCGCCTGAAGCTGAAGGCCGGGGAGCCTTACGTCCACCGTTACCTGGCGATGGACCGCCGGGAGCTGCTCACCACGCTGGCAGCCTACGGCTATCCCCGAGCCTACGTGTACCGCGATCTCGACAAGCCGAAACCTTCGGTGGGCGGCCTGGTGCGGATCCACTACCGGATCGACCCGGGGCCGAAGGCGAGGTTCGGCGGGGTGCTGGTGCGGGGCAACTTCCGCACCGAGGCCAGCCTCATCGAGGAGCAGCTTCGCCTGGAACCGGGAGATCCGTTGGACCTGGTGGCCCTCGGTCAGGCGCGGCGCCGTCTCCGTGCGCTCGGGCCCTTCTCCCGCGTCGACCTCACACCGCTCGATCTGTGGCGCGACGAGGAGGAGGTCTGGCTCCTCGTGGCCTTGCAGGAGCGCGACACGCGCACCGCCGACGCGGTGATCACCGCCTCCACCGACGACGGCTTGAGCCTCGGGGTGGAGTACCGCGACCGGAACCTCCTAGGGCGGGCCATCCGCCTCGACACGCGCCTGCACCTCGGGCAGGTCTTCGGCACCCTGCACCCGGCGCTGCGCATCGGCTTTGCCGACTCGGCGGACGCGACCCTCTCGGCTCCGCGGCCCTTCGGTGTTCCCTTCGACATCGAGGGACGCATGTTCTACCGCTTCCGCAAGACCAAGGCCCTCACCGACGGCCGCCTGGGGGCGGTGCTCGGCGTCTCCCGCCAGCTTCTGCCGCGGACCGTCTGCGATGCCTGTCCCGATCTGTCTTCCTCGCTCCGCTTCGCTCTCAACGCGTCGGAGTTCGACGACCGCACCCGGCGCTTCGCCGCCTTCGAGCGCGGTTTCACGGGGGGACAGGCGAATGTGGGCCGCTTCATCGCCTCTCTGAGTGCCGACCGCCGCGACTCCTTCGTGGACCCTCGGAGCGGCTATGCGGCGTCGCTTCGCCTCGAGCTCGCCCACGATGCTCTGGTCCCGGGGCGGGGGCACACCTTCTGGCGCGCGGTGCTGGACGCGGAGAGCTACACCCTGCTCGGCGTCCCCTTCGAACGTCCCCTCGAGGAGGGAAGGAAGCTCGGCGGACCGCTGGTGCTCGCCCTCGCCGCCACCTACGGCGCCTCCCGGCCCTGGGGCGATTCGATCTACATCCCCGCGAGCGAATCCTTCTTCTACGGGGGTGACTTCAGCCTGCGGGGTATGGACCTGAAGGGGGTGGGGCCGGGGGAATACCTCCTCCTGGGACACGCGGAGCTGCGCTGGTACCTGCTCCAGAACATCGGGATCGGCACCTTGCAGCTGGCGGCCTTCGCCGATCTCGGCACGCTCGCCGACAACCCCGAGGGGCTCTTCGCCGAGACGACCGTGACCACCGGCCCCATCCTTCGCTACGTCACGCCGGTGGGGCCGCTCGCGCTGACCTGGGCCTACCCGGTGCTGCGTCCCCCGTCATTGGCCAGCGGGGAACCCCCGCTGCCCCGCCTCGGCAAGATCCACGTCACCTTCGGCTACAGCTTCTGACCTCGTGCGGAAGCCCCGCGCGGTGGGGGCCGCGGGCGGAAGGCGCCAGGCCGCGGCGGCGTTAGAATGGGAGCCATGCAGCGCGCTCTGCTCCTGGCCATCGGCGCGCTCGTCGCGGCGCAGCGCGGGCCCGCGGCGGCGCGGCGTGCTCCCGTCGACCCGGAGGCCATCCGGGAGGCGCTGCGCCAGCCCGCGGGCACGCGCCGCTACGTGAGCAGCCGCGCCTACCTGCACTACCTCGAGGGCACGCTCGCCCTCGAGGCCGGCGACTTCGGCCGCGCCGAGTCGGAGCTGACCGAGGCGCTGATCCACGATCCCGACTCGGTGGAGGTCCGGCTGGCGCTCGCGCGGGCCCAGTGGCTCCGCGGGCGCCAGGCGCAGGCACGGGCCAACGCCCGGCAGGTGGTCGAGGAGGCACCGGACTACGTGGCAGGCCTGCGCTTCTGGGCCGAAATCCTCCGTCTCGACGGGGACGCAGCCGGTGCGGGGAAGGTGCTCGAGCGGGTGATCCGGCTTGCGGGTCCCGATCCCGAGACGGTCTCGCTCCTGACGCGGATCTACCTCGATGCCGGGCAGGTCAGGCGCGCCTGGCGCCTCCACGAGCGTCTGGCCCGCGAGAAAGAGGCGCCGGCGGAGCACTGGGTGGACCTTGCCCGCGGCCTCGATCGACGCGGGGACCTCGAGGGGGCGCGCAGGGCCGTTGCCCGCGCGCTGGCCGCCGATCCCAACTCGGGGCATGCGCACGAGTACAGGGGCCGGCTCTGCGCGCGGGTGGGGGACGTGGACTGCGCCTTCGAGGCCTACCGCCGGGCCGTCGAGCTCGAGCCGGAGCGCGCCGGGCTGCTCCTCGATGCGGCGAGGCTCCTCGCCGGCGCGGGGCGAACCCAGGCGGCCTTTGCCGCCGAGGAACTGGCCCTGGCCGCCGACCCCGACTCCGCCGCCCTGCGGGCGGAGGCGGCCCGGCTCGCCATGGCCCGGGACGATGTGGAGGTCGCGGCACGGCGGCTCGACGCGGCCCTGCGCCTCGACCCGCACAACGACGAGGCACGCTTCTACCGCGCCTGGCTGGCGGAGGAGGCAGGAGACTTCGATGCCGCCGCTCGGGACTACGCGCAGGTGCGGGGGCCGCGCTACCGGGACGAGGCGCGGGTCCGCCTCGCGGTGGTCTGGGCGCAGCAGGGGCGAAGCGCAGAGGCGCTGGCGGAACTCGAGCGCCTGGCTGCCGAGCGTCCGCAGGATGGCCGGGTGGGCCTCGCGCTCGCAGCCGCGAAGGCCGAGGTGCTCGAGGCGAAGGGCGATCTTCCCGGGGCCATCGAGGCGCTGCAGGCGGCGCTGCCAAAGGCCGGTCCGGCCCGCGGGATGCTCCTCTACCGCCTCGCCACCCTCCTCGACGAAGCGGGACGGGAGGGGGAAGCCCTCGAGCGGATGCAGGAGGTGCTCGAGAGTGACCCCCGCCATGCGGGGGCACTCAACTACGTGGGGTACCGGTACGCCGAGCAGGGGATCCGCCTCGGGGAGGCGGAGCGGCTCGTACGCCGCGCCCTCGCCGTGGAGCCGGACAACGGGTACATCGTCGACTCGCTGGGGTGGGTGCTCTTCCGCCAGGGGCGCCTGGCGGAGGCGCTGGAGACGCTCGAACGGGCGGCGCGGCTCCTGCCCGAGCATCCGGTCGTCCTCGGCCACCTCGGCGAGGTGCTCGCGGCAGCCGGTCGGCGCACCCGCGCCGCGCGGGTGCTCCGCCGCGCCCTCGACGCCGTCGAGGCGGGGAAGGGTGAGGCCCCCCCGGAGCTCCGTAGCCACCTCCAATCGCTGCTCGAAGGGCTCGGGCCTCGCCCGGCCCGGCGGGCGCGATCGCCCTGATTCAGATGCGGGCGCAGCCTCCGCCAGCGCCGGCCCCGCGCCGCGCTGGGCGCGACCGGGCCACCGGCCACGGCGCCCGCCGGAAGACGCCCGCACAGCGGCCTCGCTCATGTGCCGCGGCGTTGACGCGGGGTGGAGAGGGCCGTAAACCTCCCCGTCTGCTTGAGCCTGCGAGCGTGGCGGAACTGGTAGACGCGCCGGACTTAGAATCCGGTGGGTGATCCCGTGGGGGTTCGAGTCCCTCCGCTCGCACCATCCCCAAGGAACGAAGATGAGCGAGATGAAGGTCGACGTCGAAGAACTCTCCCCCATTCTCCGCCGCGTCTCCGTCGAGGTGCCCGCCGCGCGAGTGGATGCAGCCCTGGACCGCGCGTACCGAGCCGTCGGCAAGCGCGCGCGCATCCGCGGCTTTCGTCCCGGGAAGGTACCGCGCCGGATCCTCGAGCAGCACTACGGGCGGCAGCTCGCCCACGACGTCGCCGAGGACCTGGTCCGCGAGACCTTCTTCGAGGCTGCCGAGCAGCAGGGGGTGCGACCGGTGGGCCCGCCGCGGGTCGAGGACCACCTCCACGTCCATCCCGGCAAGGCCTTCAGCTACTCGGCGAAGGTCGAGGTGCTCCCCGAAGTGAAGGTGAGTGCGTACCAGGGCTTCGAACTCCGTGCGCCGCGCGTGGAGGTGAAGCAGGAGGAGATCGACGCGACCCTCGAAGATCTCGCGGAGCGCATGGCACAGCTCGTGCCGGTGGAGGATCGTGACGTCGTGGAGGAGGGGGACTACGTCGTCTGCGACGTGGCGGCCACCCTCGATGGTGCCCCCTTCGAGGCAGGCAGCGGCGAGGGCATGACGCTCCGTGCCGAGCCGGGCGAGATCACCGGCGGTGCCGTGCCCGAGGCCATCGGAAAGAAGAAGCGCGAATCCTTCGAGGTCGAGAGCACCTTGCCCGAGGATCACCCCAATGAGGAGGCGGCGGGGAAGACCCTGCACTTCACCGTGACCATCCGCGAGATCAAGCGGAAGGAGGTGCCGCCCATCGACGACGAGCTGGCGCAGGATCTGGGGGAAGAGGGCATCGACTCGCTGCTCGCCCTCCGCGGGGACATCCGAGAGAAGCTCAAGAAGCGCCGTGAGGAGGAGCGACGGAGCGTTCTCCGCGAGGCCATCGTCGACCAGCTGATCGAGAAGAACCCCATCGAGGTTCCGCCGGCGATGGTGCAGCGGGGTGTCGAGGCCTTGCTGCGGCCCATGCTGATGCAGCTCGCCATGCAGGGTCTCGACCCCAGCCAGCTGCCTCGGGAGACCTTCGAGTCCCTGGCCCGGGAGAGCCGGCCGCGGGCGGAACGCATGGTCAAGGCCTCGCTGCTCCTCGAGGCGGTGGCGAAGGCCGAGGGGATCGAGGTGAGCGACGAGGCGCTGAAGGCCCACCTCGCCGAGCGTGCCGAGCGGGAGGGCGTCCCGGTGGAGAAGCTCGAGGCGAAGCTGAAGCGGGAGGACGAGAAGCTCGAGGGCCTGCGCCGGCAGCTCCTCGAGGATCGGGTCTTCGACTTCATCCTCGAGCACAGCGAGATCACCGAGGTCGATCCCGAGGAATTCGCCGAGGGGCGCAAGGCAGGCGAGACGAGCGAGACAGGTGAGGGGGGAGACGCCTCGGCCGAGCCGCCGCCGGCGCAGCCCGAGGACGGCGGGGCGACGACGGCCGATGCCGAGGCGGCGGAGGGGAACAAAGGGTGACCCGTCCACCGTTGAGACTTTGCCCGGATTCGGGGAAGAAGAACGCAGTGGGTTTGCGCTCGTCCGAGCCCCGACCCTAGAACCCCAGGCCCCTTCCAGCGAAGCAGAGGAATCCCATGCCCTACGTCCCGATGCCCTATGTCGTGGAGCAGAGCCACCGCGGTGAGCGCAGCTACGACATCTACTCGCGGCTCCTCAAGGACCGCATCGTCTTCCTCGGCACGCCGGTCGACGACGACGTCTCCAACATCGTGATCGCCCAGCTGCTCTTCCTCGAGAGCGAGGACCCGGACAAGGACATCAACCTCTACATCAACAGCCCCGGAGGATCGGTGACTGCCGGCCTCGCGATCTACGACACGATGCAGTACGTGAAGGCGCCGGTGGCGACCATCTGCGTGGGGCAGGCGGCGTCGATGGGGGCGGTGCTCCTCGCTGCCGGTGCGCCGGGCAAGCGCTATGCGCTGCCCCACAGCCGCATCATGATCCACCAGCCGTGGGGTGGCTTCCAGGGCCAGGCCTCGGACATCGAGATCCATGCCCGGGAGATGCTCCGCTTGAAGGAGACCCTGAACGAGATCCTCGCCAAGCACACCGGGCAGCCCCTCGAGCGCGTGGCGAAGGACACCGACCGCGATTACTTCATGGGGGCGGGTGAGGCGAAGGAGTACGGCCTCATCGACCACGTGGTCCAGGCCCACAGCGGCATGCCCAATCAAGACGAGGGTAAGAAGGACGATTAGAATGGAAGAGGGTTCCTCTCCCGAGCGGGGCCCTAGGAGTCGACGTGGAAAACCAGAGCCTGTGTTGTTCCTTCTGCGGCAAGTCGCAGAAGGAGGTGAAGAAACTGATTGCCGGCCCGACGGTGTACATCTGTGACGAGTGCATCGGGCTGTGCAACGACATCATCGACGAGGAGATGGACCGCGAGGATACGCAGGATGGCAAGCTGCGTATCCCCAAGCCGTCCGAGATCAAGCAGAAGCTCGACGAGTACGTCATCGGACAGGAACGGGCCAAGAAGGTGATGGCGGTCGCCGTCCACAACCACTACAAGCGCATCGAGAGCCGCGTGGATATGGACGACGTCGAGCTGCAGAAGTCCAACATTCTCCTCATCGGTCCCACCGGCTCGGGCAAGACGCTCATCGCGCAGACGCTCGCGCGGATGCTGAACGTCCCCTTCACCATCGCCGACGCCACCACCCTCACCGAGGCGGGCTACGTCGGCGAGGACGTGGAGAACATCATCGTCAACCTGTTGCAGGCCGCCGACCACGACATCGAGCGCGCCCAGCGGGGCATCGTCTACATCGACGAGATCGACAAGATCGCCCGGAAGTCCGAGAACCCGTCGATCACCCGGGACGTCTCCGGGGAGGGAGTGCAGCAGGCCCTGCTCAAGATCATCGAGGGGACGGTGGCCAATGTGCCTCCGAAGGGGGGGCGCAAGCATCCGCAGCAGGAGTTCCTGCAGGTCGATACGACGAACATCCTCTTCATCTGCGGCGGCGCGTTTACCGGCCTCGAGGAGATCATCGAGCGGCGTATCGGCAACTATGCGATGGGCTTCAACCAGAACATCGTGTCGAAGGAGAAGCGGAAGACCGGTGAGCTGCTCAAGGAGGTGCAGCCCGAGGATCTCCTGAAGTTCGGCATGATCCCCGAGTTCATCGGGCGGCTTCCGGTGCTGGCCACGATGGACGAGCTCGACGAGGACATGCTGGTGCAGATTCTCACGGAGCCGCGCAATGCCCTCGTCAAGCAGTACAAGCGTCTCCTGGAGATGGACGAGGTGGTGTTGAAGTTCACCGACGAAGCGCTGCGCGCCGTGGCCCGGGAGGCGATGGCCAACAAGGCGGGGGCCCGCGGCCTGCGTGCGGTGCTCGAGCGGGCCATGTTGGACGTGATGTACCAGGCCCCCAGCAACCCCGAGATCCGCGAGATCGTCATCAACGAGGACGTCATCCTGCGCAAGGACGAGCCCCTGGTGCTCTACGGCGACGCCGCGTAGCTTGCAGGGGGCGGTGGCCGCTGCAGCGCAATGCTTGCGCGCGCCGCCGGGTGCCCGCACGCCGCTGTGGCGGACCGTGCACCCGGCTTGCATCGCGGACACAGGAGGAACAAGGTCTAGGGGTGCCGGGCGAGCCCTGGGGGCCCGCATGATAGACTTTCTACCCCGTGGGCCGGGGCCCTGTGCCGGGCCGGCCTGCAGCGTGCGAGAGGATCGATGGTCAAGCGCGACGACGATACGAAGTCCCCGTCTCACCGTCTCGTCCCGATGCTCCCTCTCCGGGACATCGCGGTCTTTCCCCACATGGTCGTTCCCCTCTTCGTGGGCCGCGAAAAGAGCATCGCCGCGCTCGAGGAGGCGATGGCGCAGGACAAGGAGATCCTCCTCTGCGCCCAGAAGAAGGCGAAGACGAACGATCCCGGGCCGGACGACGTCTTTCGTATGGCCACCTTGGGGGTCATCATCCAGCTTCTGCGTCTGCCCGACGGGACGGTGAAGGTCCTGGTGGAGGGCAAGAAGCGCTGCCGCATCGTCCGGTACGTTTCCACCGATCCCTTCTTCCTCGCGGAGGTGCAGCCGGTGGAGGAGCGCTGGGAACGAACGGTGGAACTCGAGGCGCTCGTGCGCTCGGTGCATTCCACCTTCGAAGCCTACGTGAAGCTGAACAAGCGCATCCCTCCCGAGATGCTCATGAGCATCTCGACCATCGAGGATCCCGCGAGGCTCTCCGACACGATCGTCTCCCACCTGTCGCTGAAGCTGAACGACAAGCAGGAGATCCTCGAGATCACCGACCCGGTGCGCCGCCTCGAGCGCCTGTACGAGCTGATGCAGGCGGAGATCGAGATCCTTCAGGTGGAGAAGAAGATCCGCTCCCGCGTCAAGAAGCAGATGGAGCGCTCGCAGAAGGAGTACTACCTCAACGAGCAGATGCAGGCGATCCAGAAGGAGCTCGGCGAGCGCGACGAGTTCAAGAACGAGCTGCAGGAGCTCGAGGAGAAGATCGGCAGCAAGAAGATGTCCGAGGAGGCGCGGGCGAAGTGCCAGAAGGAGCTGCGCAAGCTCAAGATGATGTCGCCGATGAGCGCCGAGGCGACGGTCGTTCGCAACTACATCGACTGGGTGCTCTCGCTCCCGTGGGAGGAGTACACGCAGGATCACCTCGATCTGGACGAGGCGGAGCGCATCCTCGACGAGGATCACTACGGGCTCGAGAAGCCGAAGGAGCGAATCCTCGAATACCTCGCCGTGCAGGCGCTGACCGGGACGCTGAAGGGCCCCATTCTCTGCCTGGTGGGACCGCCGGGGGTGGGCAAGACCTCCCTCGGTCGCAGCGTGGCACGGGCCATGGGCCGAAAGTTCGTCCGCATCTCGCTCGGGGGCGTGCGGGACGAGGCGGAGATCCGCGGCCACCGGCGTACCTACATCGGAGCCCTGCCAGGGAAGATCATCCAATCGCTGAAGAAGGCGGGGAGCGGGAACCCCGTCTTCCTGCTCGACGAGGTCGACAAGATGTCGCAGGACTTCCGAGGCGACCCGGCGAGCGCGCTCCTCGAAGTCCTCGACCCCGAGCAGAACAACGCCTTCAACGACCACTACCTCGATCTCGATTACGACCTGTCGAAGGTGATGTTCATCTGTACCGCGAACACGCTGCACGGGATCCCGGCGCCGCTGCAGGACCGGATGGAGATCATCCGTATTCCCGGCTACACCGAGCTGGAGAAGCTGCAGATCGCGAAGAACTACCTGGTACCGAAGCAGATCGAGTCCAATGGCCTGAACAAGGTGAAGAGCGTCGAGTTCACCGACGACGCGATCCACGAGATCATCGAGCACTATACGCGTGAGGCAGGCGTGCGCAGCCTCGAGCGTGAGCTGGCCAGCGTCTGCCGGAAGCTCGCGCGGGAGGCCCTGAAGAAGGGCATCGATCGCGACCTCGTTGTCACGCCGCGGCGGGTCAACGAGCTTCTCGGGGTGCAGAAGTTCCGGCGAGGCGCCACGGAGGAGGAGGATCGCGTCGGTCTGGTCCACGGCCTGGCCTGGACGGAGCACGGCGGCGAGCTGCTTGCGACCGAGGTGTCGCTGATGCCTGGAAAGGGGAAGCTCATCCTCACCGGGAAGCTGGGCGAGGTGATGCAGGAATCGGCCACCGCGGCGGTGACCTACGTGCGCTCCAAGGCTGAGCGGTTCGGCATCGATCCGAACTTTGCCGAGACCCTCGACATCCACGTGCATGTGCCCGAGGGCGCCATTCCCAAGGACGGGCCCTCCGCCGGCATCACCATCGCGACCTGTCTGGTCTCCGCACTGACCAAGATTCCCGTTCGGCGGGACGTCGCGATGACCGGTGAGATCACGCTCCGGGGCCGCGTGTTGCCCATCGGTGGGCTGAAGGAGAAGTCGCTTGCTGCCCACCGGGCCGAGATCAAGAAGATCCTGATTCCGCAGGAGAACGAGAAGGACATCCCGGAGATCCCCGCCGAGGTGCGCGAGGCAGTGGAGTTCGTGCCGGTGGAGCACGTGGACCAAGTGCTGACGCACGCCCTCGTCCTCGACGATCCCGCCGAGTTCTTCCGTGCGCCCCGCGAAGGCGGCACCGAGGACACCGCCGCCGAAGCGGCGGGCCAGACGGGCGCGGCACCACCCGTGGCTTGAGCGTCGCGCCCGCTGGGCGCGGTGCACCCCTTCCGCCGCCGGTTCCCCGAGCCGCAGCCCTACGGCCGGGGGCGAGCCGCGGCGCCGATGCGGTGCGGGCGCAACCGGCTGCCCTTCAGGGGACCGCCGCGATGGGGTAGACCAGGCGCCTCGACGATAGGAGGAGTCCCATGTCGCGCCCCTACCTCGCGCTCTTCGCTGTCGCGCTCGCCTGCGGATGCTCCCACGTGGAGGCTCCGCCGCCGGGCCCCGCCACTCCGGAGCCCAAGCCCATGAAATACGAGTACCCGAAGGCCCGCCGTGGCGATGTGGTGGACGAGTACCACGGCGTGAAGGTTCCCGATCCCTACCGGTGGCTGGAGGATCCGGACAGCCCGGAGACGCGCGCCTGGATCGAGGCGGAGAACCGTCTCACCTTCTCCTATCTGGAGCGCATTCCCGAGCGGGAGGCGATCCGACGGCGCCTCGAGACCTTGTGGAACTACGAGAAGTACGGCGTTCCGGTGAAGAAGGGCGGGCGCTACTTCTACGAGTACAACCCGGGGCTGCTCAACCAAAATCGTCTCTACGTGCTCGAGGGTGCCGGGGCCGAGCCGCGTCTACTCCTCGACCCCAACACCTTCTCCGAGGATGGCACGGTAGCGCTGACCTACTGGACGCCCAGCGAGGACGGCAAGCGCATCGCCTATGCCATCAGCCGAGCCGGGTCCGATTGGAAGGAATGGCACGTGCTCGACGTGGAAACGGGGAAGGTCCTCCCCGATGTGATCCGGTGGTCGAAGTTCAGCGGTGCCTCCTGGAGTCCCGACGGGAGCGGCTTCTACTACAGCGCCTACGACCCACCGCAAGAAGACGAGGCCCTCACCGGCCAGAACTACTTTCAGAAGCTCTACTTCCACCGCGTGGGCACCGAGCAGGCCGAGGATCGGCTGGTCTACGAGCGGCCCGACGAGAAGGAGTGGGGGTTCGACGGCCGGGTCACCGACGACGGGCGGTACCTCGTCATCCACGTCTGGCGCGGCACCGAACCGAAGACGCAGGTCTTCTACCAGAGCCTGGAGAGGCCGGGGGCGCCCGTCGTCGAGCTCTTGACCGGCTTCGATGCCGAGTATGAGGTGATCGAGAGCCGAGGGGACATGCTCTACGTGAAGACCGATCTCGAGGCGCCCCGCGGCCGCATCGTCGCCATCGACTTGAAGCGGCCGAAGCGCGAGGCGTGGCGGGAGGTCGTCCCCGAGCAGGCGGATACGCTGCAGGTGGCACGCCTCATCGGTGGGCGCCTGGTGCTCGAGTACCTGCGCGACGCCAAGAGTGCGCTCGTGGTCTACGGACTCGACGGGAAGCGCCTCGGCGAGGTCAGCCTGCCGGGGATCGGGAGCGTGGCGGGCCTCTCCGGGGACCCCGACGATTCCGAGGCCTTCTTCCTCTTCACCGGCTACACCACGCCCACAGAGGTCATGCGACTCGACGTGGAGCGCCTCGAGGCGAAGGTCTACCGGCGGCCGCGTGTCGACTTCGATCCCGATGCCTTCGAAACCCGGCAGGTCTTCGTGCGCAGCAAGGACGGGACGAAGGTCCCCATGTTCATCACCCACCGCAAGGGACTGAAGCTCGACGGCGACAACCCGACCCTCCTCTATGGGTATGGCGGCTTCGGCATCTCCCTCACCCCCACCTTCTCGGTGTCCATGACGGTGTGGATGGAGATGGGCGGCGTCTATGCCGTCGCCAACCTGCGCGGAGGCGGCGAGTACGGGGAGGCCTGGCACCAGGCGGGTACGAAGCTGAAGAAGCAGAACGTATTCGATGACTTCATCGCTGCTGCCGAGTGGCTCATCGATCACCGCTACACGCGCCCCGAGCGACTCGCCATCATGGGAGGGAGCAACGGCGGGCTCCTGGTGGGCGCCGTGCTCACGCAGCGGCCGGATCTCTTCGGCGCGGCGGTGGTGAAGGTGGGCGTCCTCGACATGCTGCGCTACCACCGCTTCACCATCGGTTGGGCGTGGGCCAGTGACTACGGGACGGTGGAGAACGAGGACGAGTTCAAGGCGCTGCTCGCCTACAGCCCCTTGCACAACGTGCGGGAGGGGACGAAGTATCCTGCGACGCTCATCACCACCGCCGACCACGACGACCGCGTGGTGCCCGCCCACAGCTTCAAGTTTGCCGCCGCGCTGCAGCACGCGCAGGCCGGTCCCGATCCCATCCTGATTCGAATCGAAACGAAGGCCGGCCACGGTGCCGGCAAGCCCACGCAGAAGATCATCGACGAGGTGGCAGACACCTTCGCTTTCCTGGTGCACGAGCTGGGCATCGAAGGCGTGGCCGAGCGATGGCCCACCCCCAAGGAGACGCACGATGGATCCCAAGCACCCTGACCCAGGCTCCGAGGCGCCGCTTCCGGGCGCGCCCGCCCCGGGCACGCCCCCCATTCGCATCCTTCTCTACGTGGCTCCGCTGGCCTTCCTCGGGATGGTCGTCGCCGCCATCGTGGCGGCGGGCGCCATCGCCGGCGAGACGGCGGAGCGGAAGGACGCCTTCGTGCGCCGCGCCGAGGACTTCGTCGCCCACTCGATCCTGGGCGGGCAGGGGGCCGCCCGCATCCTCGTGGACAAGAGCCGCAGCGATCGCGCCAGCCTCACCGACCTCCTCCTCGCCCCCGGGGCGTCGATCCCGCCCCGTACCGAGTCCGAGCAGGACACCCTCTTCTACGTGATCCGCGGTGTGGCGAAGGTGACCGTGGACGGCCGGCAGCGGGCCGCCCGCCCCGGGGACGCGGTCCACATCCCCGCCGGGAAGCGCTACAGCGTGCTCTCCGCCGGCCGCTTCGAGCCGCTGCGCCTGGTGCTCGTGCACGTGGGGCCCGGTCCCGAGCAGCGCTTCACCGACGGGGCGCCCACGGCGATGGAGTAGGGGGAAGGCTTCGGCCCGCACCACCTGCTGCTGCACAGCTCCCACCCAACGCCGGAGCACGCTAGAGCAGCTCCTCGCGGAGCGCCCGCAGGTAGAGGCGGAGGAGGCGGGTGCGGCGCCGGGCGATTTGCCGGCCGGCCTCGGTGAGCAGGGTCTCCTCGAGGCAGAGCAGCTTCTGGAAGAAGTGATCGAGCGCGTAGGCTCGGTCGTCCGGCTCGCGCCGCTCGCAGAAGGGGTCCTCCAGATCGAAGAGGGGCCGACCGAGCTGGCCGCTGACGGCGAAGACGCGGGCCAGCCCCACGGCGCCCAGGGCGTCGAGGCGGTCGGCGTCCCGAAGGATGCGTGCCTCGAGGGTGCGTGGCGGGTGTCCGCCGGAGAAGCTGTGGGCGCGGATGGCGTGGCGAACCGCGTCGAGGTGCACCTCGGGGAAGCCGGCACGACGGAGCAGCGTGACCGCGGCCGTTGCCGAACGGTCGGCGGCCCGGTGGCGCTCGGGATGGTTCTTGGGGAGGTTCACCAGGTCGTGGCAGAGGGCCGCGGCAGCCACGATCTCCCAGCGGCCCCCCTCGTCGGCCCAGAGCCGGTGGGCCACCTTCAGCACCCGCCAGAGGTGGCCGAAGTCGTGGCCGGTGTCCCGGCGCATCTGCAGGGCGAGGTGGTCGACCACCGGCCCAACCCACGGGTAGGGCGCCAGGGTTCGTACGCGCGACTCGAAGGACTCGCGGGGGGTCATCGCGGCCCCTCGGTTCTACTGCCTGTGGGCCCTCGGGGCCAGGCGGCTCCCTGGCCCGGCACCGACTGTTCATTGGGTGGACGGTTTGGGCAGCTGTTCACAGGGTGGACAGCCGGCTTCCCGGACGGGCCCAGTTTTGCTCGTGTTTTCAGTGGGTTGTGAGCCACGCCTTGGCACGTCCATTGCCTTGCTGTGGCGCATGGAAGGACGCCGACCCCCCCTGCTGCTTCGTGTTCTCTCCTCGCTCCCGCTTCTGCTCCTGGCCCCGGCGCTGTGGGCCTGTGGCTCCGGTCTGGGCACCCTCGAGGGCGCCGCAGGTGGGCGGGACCTCTTCGGCATCGCCAAGTCGGACGGGACCGGCTACAGCCCCTGCGAGGTCTCGAGCACCCTCGCCTTCGTCAACGATCCGGCCACCACCGAGACGGTGCTCGCCGAGGTCGGCGTCTCCTCCCGCGCCCGCCGGGGCATCCTCTCCCATCGGGACGGGCCCGACGGCGTCTTCGGCACCCGCGACGACGACCCCTTCGACGACCTCGAGGAGCTCGACGCGGTGCCCTACGTGGGCCCGAAGACCATCGAGCTGCTCGCTACGCACGCGGGGGGCCACTGCGCCGGCGAGGGGAGCTGCCGGGTGGATGCGACGCTCTCCTTCCTCAACGATCCCACCACCACCGTGGAGGTCCTCGCCGAACTCGGCGTCTACGCGCCGGCGCGCACCCGTCTCATCGCCCACCGGGATGGGCCCGATGGGCTCTTCGGCACCGGCGACGACGACCCCTATGACAGCCTCGCCGAGGTGGACGCGGTGCCCTACGTGGGGCCGGCCACCCTGGACCTCCTGGTACGCCATGCTTCCGCGGCCTGTGGCCTCGCTGCACCGGGCACCGTGGAGGTGGTCTTCTCCCCGAAGCCCTGGGGCCAGAGCCACCTCGCCAAGGTCACGCAGTGGATCGGTGAGGCCGAGAGCCACATCGACGTGGCCATGTACAGCCTGCGCGACGGCACCGTGATCCAGGCCCTCGAGGCAGCCGCCGCCCGTGGGGTCTCGATTCGGCTCCTCTACGAGAAGGCCAGCGAGGACCGGAAGGATCCGGCGGGGACCCTCTCGGCGCGCCTCGAGGACGCCGGTATCGAGGTGCGGTGGATCAACAAGATCATGCACCACAAGTTCGCCATCTTCGATGGGCCGCGGGCCGATCTCTCGGCGGCAGGCACCGCGAGGGTGGTCTCCGGCAGCGGCAACTGGAGCTACAGCGCCGGCACCCGCTACGACGAGAACACCCTCTTCATCGAGGGCAACCCGGAGATCACGCTGCGCCTGCAGGACGAGTTCGAGCTGCTGTGGAACCACAGCCGGCCGGTGGTGTGGAACGAGTCGATCCCGTCGCTGTTCACCGACGTGGTCGACGACGCAGCCATCGCCGCCGTCGACACCCAGGCAAGCCACGCCTACTTCACCAGCGCGAACTTCCGGACCTACGAGAGCAGCCGCTATGGCCCGACCTTCTCCCGCGTCCGGGGGCGGAACGAGATCGCGGACCAGATCGTGGCGGAGATCGCGTCGGCCACCCAGAGCATCTGGATCGCCAGCGGTCACCTGCGCAGCCGGCCCATCGCCGAGGCGCTCCTCGCCGCGCACCAGGCCAAGCCGAACCTCGACATCCGCATCCTCCTCGACAACCAGGAGTTCATCAGCGAGGGCTACCACAACTACCAGCAGTACAAGCTCCAGCGCTGCCTCGACGATGCCCGGAGCGAGGCGGAGATCGAGGATTGCTACGACACCGGCTTCCTCTTCTCCTTCGCGCTGCACCAGGCGGGCGTCCCTGTGCGCTTCAAGGCCTACGCCTACCGCTGGCACTACCGCTACGCCGTGCAGATGCACCACAAGTACATCCTCATCGACGGGCGGAAGGTGCTCACCGGCAGCTACAACCTCTCGGACAACGCCGAGCACAACACCATGGAGAACCTGCTCGTCTTCGACGGCGCCGCCTACCCACAGCTCGTGCAGGACTTCGTGGACAACTTCGAAGCGCTGTGGGAGCTCGGCCGCGCCGAAGGGCGCTACGAGGCGTTCCTCGCGGAGATCAGCGATGGCGTGGGGCCAGTGCCCATCGTCTTCGAGCCGATGACCCTCACCTACGAGGAGTTCGATGCTTTGAAGGCAGCCATCCGAGCCGCCTGCCCCGCGGTCGACAGCGACGATTACAAGGACGACCCGGAGAACCACACCACCTGCTACCCGTGAGCCCAGAGGCGGCGGGCGACCGGGTGCCACGGGGACCGGCCTCTTCGATCATCCACTCGGGGACCCTCCGCTCACTGGGGCCCGGAGAGGGCGTGGCCGACCCCGATGAGGCCTCCTGGGAACCAGCCGAGCTCAAAGAGCCACAGGTAGAGGAAGAAGCGGAGCACGCGGGCGAGGCAGGCGAGCACGAAGGGGCGGTACGGCATCCGATAGATGCCGGCGAGCCAGGCGAAGGCCGCATAGGGCAGTGGGGTGAGCGCAGCGATCACCACGGCCCACACGCCGAAGCGGGCGAAGAAGGCCTCCCCGGCGGCTCGGTGTCGCTCGAGCCAGCCGTGGAGGAGAGGCAGGCGCGCGAGCTGCGGGCCCACGGTGTAGGCGACGGAGCCTGCGGCCACGCTGGCCACCGAGACCACCGCCGCGACGAGCAGGGCGTCGCTGCCCCCGGCGACCGCCGCGAAGACGAGCACGTCGGGGGGCACCGGGAACATCAGCGAGTCCGAGAGGAGGGTCACGAGGCCCATGCCCGCCAGGCCAAGCGTGGCGACGATCCCAGCAGTGAGCCGCTCGATGGGATCGCGGAGCAGGAAGCCGGCGACCGCGACGAGGAGCGCCACCGCGAGCGCGGCCAGGAGGGTCTTCAGCGCCAGTCTGCGGAGGGCCTTGGGGTCGATGGCGGCGGCAGGCGTGGTCACGGTGCGCAAGTGTGTTCGGCGGCGGCCCGTGGTCAAGGGGCCGGACGGATCGGCGCGTCGGTGAAGGTGGCTCGGGGTCGGGCGAGGGGGCGTCACTCCGCTGACGGAGCCTCGTCCCCCGGGTAGACGAGCAAGCGGCATTCCAGCGGCCCGTTGAACAGGGTGTGACGCCGACGCGGCGTCCCGCCGAAGAGACGCTCGAAGCGCGGGTGGCCGGTGAGGACCACCAGCCGCGGCCGGGGCCGGCAGGCCTGGCAGGCGGCGGCGAAGTGGCGGAGGAAGCCATCGAGCTGGCGGCTGCGGCGACCCAGGCGGGTGCCGTAGGGGGGGTTCGTTACGATCGTCACCCCCGCGGGGAGGCCACTCAAGTCGCGGGCGTCCCGCTGCTCGAAGCGCACCCACTCGGCGACTCCGGCGCGGCGGGCGTTGCGCGCCGCGACCTCGAGGACGCGGGGGTCGTGGTCCCGTCCCATCAAGGCCGCTCGTGTGGGGCGCCGCGCCGCGCGAGCCCGGGCGACGAGGCGGTCCCAGGCGGCTTGGGCCGGCCCCCCGTGGAAGCCCGGCCAGCGGTGGAAGGCGAAGCGGCGGCCGAGGCCCGGCGCGATGCCCAGGGCCACCTGTGCCTGCTCGATCACCAGCGTCCCCGAGCCGCACATGGGGTCCACGATCGCTTCCTCGGCCCCCACCGGCGCAAGGGCGAGCACGGCGGCGGCGAGGGTCTCCCGCAACGGCGCCTGGCCCGCCTCGGTGCGATAGCCTCGCTGGTGGAGGGGGGCGCCAGCGAGGTCCAGGTAGAAGCAGGCCCGGTCGCCGGCGACGTGCACCGCGATGCGCACCGCCGGATCCTCCCGATCCACGTCGGGACGCCGGCCGAGGTGCGCTCGCAGGCGATCGGCGACGGCATCCTTGGTGCGAAGGGCGATGAAGTGGCCGTGGCGGAGCGCGGCGTTGCCACCGGTGGCTCGGACCGAGAAGGGCGTCTCCGGGGTGAGCATCCGCTCCCATGGCACCGACCGGGCCGCGGTATAGAGCGCATCTCCGTCGTCCGCGGGGCCCTCGCCCACGGCGAGGAGGACCCGCTGCCCGATGCGCGAGAAGAGACAGACCTGCAGGCCATCGACGAGCGTCCCCCGAAAGCAGGCACCGCCCCGCTGTCCCCGCACCGGCCGGCCTAGGAACGCGGCCAATTCGCGCTTCAGGACGCCCTCGGTGCCCTTGGCCGCCGGAACGAAGAAGCGGTGCGTGGTGTCGAGGTCGGAGGCGAGCATGGCGTACGGGCTGGGGCCGGCGAGGGGGCCGGCAGCCGGCTCGAAGCCGACGCGGCCGGGGTGTATCGTGGATCCGACGCGCCAGGAACGCCACATGGACGATCGCTTCCACCGGGCCCTTGCCGCCATCGATGCGCTCCATGCCGCCGATCCCGAGACCTGGGAGGTGGGGGGGCGTCGCGAGCCGCGCGCGCTCGCCCATGCGCGCTGTGTCACGCGGTGGACAGAGCGCCTCTGCGAGACACCCAGCGAGGCGCTGCGCCTCGCCGCACGGGCCGCCCACCTCGAGCGCTGGAAGGTCCCGCGCACCGAGTACCCCGACGGCCGCCGGGGCTATCTGAAGTGGCGCAGCGTGCTCAAGCGCCGGCACGCCGCGCGTGCGGCGGAGGTACTCGCCGAGGCGGGCTACGAGGCCGAGACGATCGAGCGCGTACGGCGCATCGTGCTGCGGGCCGACCTCTCCGATCCCGAAGCGCAGGCCCTCGAGGACGCCCTGTGCCTGACCTTCCTCGAGCGGCAGCTCGCGGACTTCGGCGGCGCGCATGCCCCGGAGAAGGTGGTGGAGATCCTCCGCAAGACGTGGAAGAAGATGAGCCCTCGGGCGCGGGCGCTGGCCTTGGGGTTGGCTCCGGAGCTGCCGGCGGGAGCCAAGGCGCTCCTCGAGCAGGCGCTCGACGACGCGGAGCCGGGCACCCCGTAAGGGTTTGAGCCGCCGGGCGATCCAAGGAACGGCGCAGCAAAGGGAACGGCTGGTGGAGGTGAGCGAAGAGGCTCGGGCACTCGTCGAGGCAGTGGAGGTCGTGGACCTCCACGTCGAGACCTACATCCCCGTCCGCCTGGTCGGCTACCGCATCGACCGGCGGCATCGGCCCTTCCTCGGGGGCCGCTTCTTCGGCCACCTGGACCTCCCGCGCATCCGTGAGAGCGGGCTCTCCGGTGCCATGTGGTCGGTGACCACCAATCCCTTCCGGAGTGCCGCCGGGCGCTACCGCATCCTCGGCGAGAACCTGCGCCGTCTCCGGACACGGCTGGAGGCGACCGGGCAGGTCGAGGTGGTGCGCAGCGCCGCCGAGTACCGCGCGGCGCGGCGGCGGGGACGCCACGCCGCGCTGCTGGCGGTACAGGGGGGCAACGCCCTGGACGCCTGGCCCGAGCACCTGCCGCCCCCGAAAGACCTCGTTCGGGTGACCCTCGTGCATCTCACCCCGTCCCGGGTTGGTGCGACCTCGACGCCCATCAACTTTTTCCGGAGCCGGGGCCTCACGCCTCACGGCCGCCGCCTGGTGGAGCGGCTGGACCAGCATCGCGTCTTCGTGGATCTGGCGCACATCCACCCCCGGGCCTTCTGGGAGGCGGTGGACGTGCACGATGCGTCCTTGCCCCTCCTCGTCACACATACGGGGGTGACTGGTGTCCGGCCCCACTGGCGCAATATCGACGACGCGCAGATCCGTGCCGTCGCCGAGACGGGCGGTGTGGTGGGCATCATCTTCCAGGCGGCCTTCCTGCGCCGCCGCGGTGGTCCCGCGGATCTTGGGATGGTGCTCGAGCACGCCGAGCACGTGATCCGGGTGGCCGGCGAGGACGCGGTGGCCTTCGGAAGCGACTACGACGGAGCGATCGTGCCGCCGCCCGATCTGCGCGACGGTCTCGCCTGGCCGCGGCTGGCTCA
Organism: uncultured Myxococcia bacterium; assembly: GCA_964471535.1. GTDB lineage: Bacteria > Myxococcota > Myxococcia > SLRQ01 > SLRQ01 > CAYYHA01. The sequence goes on from CAYYHA010000034.1 coordinate 23,051, forward strand.
GGGGATGCTCGGCAGGCGCTGGCCGCTGCGGCGCATCGAGAAGGCCCTGGGCGGGAACGCCCTGCGCTGCCTCGAGACGATGCGCGGGTGAAGCGCCGGCGCCTCGGCCGCCCGGGCGCGCTGCGCGACGCCGAGGCGTGTCGGTGCGCGCCAGCCGGGGCCACGGGGCTTGCCTACTCGATGCCCGAGAGGAAGAGCGAGAGCACCCGCGCCATCATCGCCGGATCCTGGCTGCCGCCCATCTCGCGGGCCGAGTGCATGGAGAGCATGGGGCTGCCCACGTCGACGACGCGCACGCCGAGTCCGGCGGCGGTGATGGGGCCGATGGTGCTGCCGCAGGGGAGATCGGCCCGGTGGACGTACTCCTGCACCGGGACGTCCGCCTCGCGGCACAGGCGCCGGAACAGCGCACCCGTCTCCGCGTCGGTGGCGTAGCGCTGGTTGGCGTTGGTCTTCACCACCGGTCCCCCGTTCAGCCGGGGAAGATGGTTTCCGTCGTGGAGATCGGCGCGGCTTGGGTGCACCGCGTGCGCCATGTCGGCGCTGACCACGTAGCTCTTCGCGAGGGCGCGGGGCAGCCCCTCGGGATCCCCGGTGGCCGCGAGGAGGCGCGAGAGGAGGTCGCGCAGCAGGGGGCTGCCTGCGCCTTGTCGGCTCTGACTGCCCACCTCCTCGTGATCGAAGAGTGCGATCACGCTGGTGGCGTCGCTCTCGTCCGCCTCGAGGAGGCCGCAGAGCGCTGCGTGGCACATCGCCTGGTTGTCCAGGCGGGCGCTGAGGAGGAAGGCGTCGTCGAGACCGGCGAAGGTTCCGCCTGCGGTGTCGTAGAGGCAAAGATCCAGGCCGGCGATGGCGTCGGGCGCGAAGCCGCCGAGATCCGCCAGGAGGCCCCGCACCGCCTCGTTCGGATCCCCGTCCGATTCGGTCAGAAGTCCCAACGCCGGAGCCAGGTGCTTGTGGCGGTCGAGCTTGAGGCCCTCCTCGTTCACCGTTCGGTCGAGATGGATCGCCACGGTCGGAATCCGGCACAGCGGGCGCTTCAGATCGACGAGGCGGCACTGCAGGCCGTCGGGGCCGTCCAGGAAGACGCGCCCGGCGACGGAGAGATCGCGGTCCACCCAGGTGGCCAGGATGGCTCCGCCGTAGACCTCGACGTCGAGGCAGAGGTAGCCGCTGCGCGAGAGGCCCGGGCGGCTCTTGAGGCGGAGGTTGGGGCTGTCGGTGTGGGCGCCCACCAGCCGGAATCCCGACTCTGCCGGCGCGCGCCGCCCCATGCGGAAGGCGACGATGGACCCGTCGCCGCGGACGACGTAGTGCCGCGCGCCTGCCTCGAGGCTCCAGGCCTCCGCCTCGGAGAGCGCCCGGAAGCCGGCTCCGTCGAGCCGGCGGGCCACCTCCGCCACGCAGTGGTAGGGGCTGGGAGAAGCATCGATGAAGGCGATGAGGTCCTCGGCGACTCGTCTCTGGTCCATGGGTCCTCTGTAGCCCCGAACGCGGAGACCGCAAAGTGGCCGCGGGGCACCGAACCACCGCTCCCATCTGCGGGCGATCCCTGCGACCGGTTCTGCGGCGGCGGACAGGCGACCGCCTTCCCTGCGCCATGGCTGCGGGTAGAATGCCCGTCCCGATGTCGCAGTCGTCTCCACCCCCGTGCGCCGGCACCGAAGGCGAGACCGGTCGCATACCTGCTGGTCGAGCCGATGTCGTACCGGAGCGGGTGCCTGCCGAGTGGGCACCCCACCGTGCCACGTGGGTTGCCTTCCCCGTGCATGGTGACCTTTGGGGTGACCGCCTCGTCCCGACCCAAGAGGCCTGGGCCCGCATGTGCCGGGCCATCGGCCGCGGGGGCGCCGAAGCGCTGGAGGTGCTCGTCCCCGACTGCCTCGCGGAGGGGGCAGCGAGGGCCCTCCTGGGCGAGTTGCCGGCTCTGCGCTTCCACCGCATCGCCTACGGTGACATTTGGCTGCGGGACACCGCGCCGGTCTTCAATGGGGGCCGGAGCGCCGTCTGCTTCCGCTTCGACGGGTGGGGCGGGAAGTACCGTCTCCCCGGCGACGAGGCGGTGGCCGCGCGCGTGGCCGGAGCGGCGGGCCGCGTCTGCCGGCGCGTCGACCTGGTCTGTGAGGGCGGCGCCGTGGACGGCGACGGGGAGGGCACGCTCCTGGCGAGCCGCAGCTGCCTGCTCTCACGCGCGCGCAACGAGGGCCTCGGAGAGGCGGAGGTGACACGGCGCCTCCTCGAGGCCTATCGCGCCGAGCGGGTGCTCTGGCTCGACGGGATGCTGCAGAACGACCACACCGATGGGCACGTCGACACGCTCGCCCGCTTCGTCGCCCCGGGCCGGGTGGCGGTGATGGTGCCTGGCGAGGCGGCCGATCCCAACGCGGCGGTGCTTCGGGGGATCGGCGCTCGCCTCCGTCGCGCCCGAGATGCCGCCGGCCGGCGCCTCGAAGTGGTGGAGCTGCCCTCTCCGGGGCGTGTCGACGGGCCCGAGGGTGCGCCGCTGCCCGCCAGCTACCTCAACTTCTACGTGGCGAACGAGGTCGTGGTGGCGCCCGTCTATGGTGTGCGCAGCGACGCGCAGGCAGTCGACGCCTTGGCCGCTTGCTTTCCAGAGCGGGAGGTGGTCGGGATCGATGCCCGCGCCCTGCTCTGCGGCGGCGGAGCCTTCCACTGCATCACCCAACAGGAGCCCGCATGAGGGAGACGCTCACCGTCGCCGCCCTCCAGTGCGCCCTCGATGCCTCCCGGGAGGAGAACGTCGGGCGGGTGGAAGCGCTGCTGCGTGAGGCCGCAGCCGAGGGCGCGCAGGTGATCCTGCCGCCCGAACTCTTCGAAGGGCCCTACTTTCCCCGCGAGGAGGACGAGCGCTTCTTCGATCTCGCCCATCCCGTCGAGGGTCACCCCACACTGGCGCGCATGAGAGAGCTCGCCGCGTCACTCGGCATCGCCATCCCCGTGAGTTTTTTCGAGCGCGCCGGCCCCCACTACTACAACAGCGTCGCGATGATCGGGCCCGAGGGAGAGTTGCTCGGCGTGTACCGCAAGGCGCACATCCCCGACGGGCCCGGCTACGAAGAGAAGTTCTACTTCCGACCCGGAGACACGGGCTTTCGGGTGTGGACGCTTCCCTGGGGACGGGTCGGCGTGGGGATCTGCTGGGATCAGTGGTTTCCCGAGGCCGCGCGGGCGATGGTCCTGATGGGTGCCGACTTGCTTTTGTATCCCACCGCCATCGGGAGCGAACCCGAGGAGCCGGATCTCGATACGCGGGGGCCCTGGCAGCGAGCGATGCAGGGGCATGCAGCGAGCAACATCGTTCCAGTCGTTGCCGCGAATCGAATCGGTGACGAAGGGGGGCAGAGGTTCTATGGACACTCCTTCATCACCGACCACCTGGGCGAGAAGGTGGCGGAGCTGGGCGAGAGCGAAAGCGGCGTGCTGATCCACACCTTCGATCTCGCGCGGATCCGGCGGAAGCGTGCCGCCTTCGGCTTCTTCCGCGACCGGCGGCCCGAGCTCTACGCGATCCTCACGCGGGCCCGCCAGCCATGAGGCCGACGGTGGTGCTCTTCGACGTGGACGGCACCCTCGTCTCCACCGGCGGCGCAGGGCGGCGGGCCATGGAGGATGCCTTCGAAGCGGTGTGCGGGCGCCGCGATGCCTGCGAGGCGATCGCCTTCGCCGGCAGCACCGACCGGGCCATCGTGCGGGCCGGCCTGCGGGCAGCCGGTTGTCCCGACGATGCGGCCTGGGTCGAGCGGGTGCTCGATGTGTACCTGGAACGCCTCCCGGTCCATCTTGCCCGGGCCTCGGCCTACCGGGTCCATCCGGGGGTCGTCGAGCTCCTCGACGCGCTGGCGGCGGCCGCGGACGCGGGGGCGCCCCTCACCTTCGGGCTGGGCACGGGGAACGTGGAGGCGGGGGCCCGGGCCAAGCTTCGTCCCGCCGCGGGGCTCGACCGGCGTTTCACCTTCGGTGGCTTCGGCTGCGACGCCGAGGACCGCGCCGAGCTCCTGCGGGTCGGTCTGCGGCGCGGGGCGGCGCGCCTCGGTGAGGCGCCGGAGGCCTGCCGGGCGGTGGTCGTTGGGGATACCGCTCGGGACGTGGCCGCCGCCCACGCCGTGGGCGCCGAGTGCCTGGCGGTGGCGACCGGCTTCGGGTCGCCGGAGAGCCTGCAGGAGGCGGAGGCGGTGGTGTCAGGGCTCGACGATCCCCTCGCGCTGCAGGTGCTCCTCGAGGAGCGCGAGCACCGCGTCGTGTAGGAGGCCGTTGGTGGCCAGGGCGCAGCCGCGGGAGAGGTCGCGGCGCCCCACGAAGTCGGTGAAGCGGCCGCCGGCCTCCTCGACCAGGATCTGGTGTGCCGCGAGGTCCCACAGGGCCACGCCTGCCTCGAGCCAGATGTCCGCCTGGCCGGACAGGAGCATGGCGACACCCGCGAGATCGCCGCGGCAGCGGGTGACATCGGTGCGGCTGATGAGTTCGACCACGGCGTCGCGGTAGGGCTCGCGCACCAGGAAGCGCAGGACGCCCACCTCGAGCACGGCCTGAGAGATCGTGTCGATTCGGGAGAGCCGGACGCGCCCGGTCGGCCCGTGACAGCCCCGGCCCTTCGCCGCCCACCACGACTCGCCGCGGGCGGGCAGCGCCATGGCGCCCGCGACGATCTCGCCCTCCCACTCGAGGGCGACCATCGGGCCCCAGAACTCGCCCCCGCGGGCGAAGCCTCGGGTGCCGTCGATGGGATCGATGATCCAGCGGCCGGGCGCCGAGCCTCCGTGGGCGCCCGTCTCCTCGCCGAGGATGGCGTGGTCGGGGTGCCGCGCCCGGAGGACCTCGATGATGGCGGCCTCTGCGGCCCTATCGGCGGGCGTCACGGGGGAATCGTCCGCCTTGTACTCCACCGCGAAGGCGCCGCTTCGATGGTAGGGGAGCGCCGCGTCGCCAGCGGCCTTCACCGCGAGCCTCGCGGTGTGTGCCACGACGTCGAGATCGAGCCTGGACATGGGCCGACCATGGAGGCGTGGGCTCGGGGGGTCAACCGGTTGGGCGCGGCGGGTGCGGGCTCGGGGTCAACCGGTTGGGGTGTCGCCCGTGCGCGCCGGCCGTGCCGGCCGCTGGCTGGGGTACGGAGGGTGCAGGCCGGCGACGCCAGGGTACCGCTTGGGGTGCGGGGGGTGCGAGCCGGCGACGCCGGGGGGCAGTTTGGAGG
>CAYYHA010000035.1:0-28071 GCA_964471535.1 uncultured Myxococcia bacterium
GCTCGCATCGAGCCGGTGTCGAGGTGGTGGATTACCTCAACGATCTCGTCGCTCGCACCTATGCGCGTCTGCACCCCAGTCGCCACATTCGCTGGCGCACGATCGGCCGCTTCTTCAAGGTCGATTATCCCCGTCTCGTACGCCGGCACAGGCGCGCCATCGCCCTGTCGGCTGCCTGCTTCGTCGCAGGGGGACTCTTCGGTGCCGGGTGCATGGCCTTCGACCCGGCCGCCTGGGTCTACCTCCTCCCCGACGGACATCGCTACGACGATCCGGCCGACCGGGTCCAGCGAGAGGGTCGGGGCGAATCCCTCGTGGGCCCCGACCGGCAGGCGGCCTTCGCTGCCTATCTCTTCACCCACAACATCGAGGTGACCATCCTCATCTTCGCGGTGGGCGTCTTCGCTGGAGTGCTGACGGCACTGCTGCTCTTCATGAACGGCGTGCTCATCGGCGCCCTCGCCTACGCCTACCATGCGGCTGGGCAGGGGCTCTTCTTCTGGGCCTGGATCCTGCCTCACGGCGGGCTCGAACTCTCCGCGGTCTTCATCGCGGGGGGGGCAGGCTTCGTTCTCGGCCGTGCCGTGCTCGCCCCGGGGCGGAGGACGCGGCTCGATGCCCTACGCGAGGAGGGCAGGGACGCCGTTCGCTTGATCCTGGGCCTGGTACCGGTGCTGATCGCCGCCGGGCTCACCGAAGGGACCCTCTCGCAGTGGCACGCCCCCTTCGTCCCCCCAGGCGTGAAGCTCGCCTACGCCGCGGTCACCACGGCGCTGCTCTGGCTCTGGCTCACCCGCAGCGGCCGGGCGCTCAGAGCGCCTGCCGGCGCTTGAGTTCGACGTAGGTGTTCACCGCCGCCACCACGCTTTCGTCCGGCAGCGGATCGAGCACCCGGGCTCCGGCGAGCTTCAGACCCCTCCGCAGGCTCTCCCGCTCGTCGAGCAGCTCCGCCGCGACGGCCATGCGCCAGGGGTCCTCGGCATCGGCGACCATGCGATCGAGCGCCGGGTCACGCAGGGTGATCACGACCGGCAGGTGGCGCCGCGCCATGCGACCCATCTGCAGGACGAGCTCACCGCTCGCCGTCTCGTCGAAGAGGTCGGTGAAGGTGAGCACCAGGGCGCGGCGCCGCTGTAGGGCCAGGATCGACCGGGCATAGGCGCGGTAGTCGACGTAGGTTCGGGCCGCCTCGATCTGGTACAGCGCGTCCAGGATGCGCCGGTACTGCGTGCGCCCCCTTCGGGGTGGAAGGTAGCAGTGCACCTCGTCGCTGAAGGTGACGAGCCCGACCCGGTCTCCACTCCGGAGCGCGACGAAGGCGAGGAGGAGCGCCGCGTTGATTGCGTGGTCCAGCTTGCTCAGGCGGCCGCTCTGCGCCGCCATGAGGCGGCCCGTGTCCACTCCGATGAGCACGATCTGGGATCGCTCCGGCTGCTGCGTTCGCACCACCGGCTCGCCGCGCCGCGCCGTGGCCTTCCAGTCGATGTCCCGGTAGGCATCCCCCGGCCCGTACTCGCGGAGAGTCTCGAATTCGCTGCCCTCTCCCTCGCGGCGCAGCTCATGGATGCCGAGTTCGGAGCGCGTGCGTGCACCGCCCGCCAGGGCGAGACGCCGGACTGCGCGGAGGTCGGGGTACACCTTGACTTCCTCGCACAGGGGAAGGCGCCGCTCGGCGACTGCGAGGCCGAGCGGCCCACGGACCCGCAGGCAGAGATCCCCGAAGCGATAGCGCCCGCGCGCGGTGGGGACGAGCCGCTCCTCCACTCGCATGCTGCTGAACGGCGGAATCCGGACCGAGTGGAGGTGCGCACTGCCCTCGAAGCTGGGTGGCGGCTGGTCCAGGACTTCGATGCGGACCGTGCGGGGGCCACGGTTGAGGAGCCGAAGCGAAATGCGGTTGGGTACGCCGACGGACAGATGCGGCGGCACGGCTCGAGTCGCCTCGATCCGCGCACGCGCCGCGATCGCCGCGTCGACGAAGGCCGCTAGGAGCAGCGACGCGTCGATGGCGAGCGCCGCGGCGGTGACACCGCCGTCTACCGGTGCGACGAGCAGGAGCAACGCCGGTGCGGCGAGAAGCCAGGCCAACCGGCCCCGTGGTACGAAGCGCGCCGCCGCCGCGCGCACCGGGGCCTGCGGCCGCGCGATCTCGGCGCCCGCGGCGCGGTCGGCCATCTGCAGGAGAGCCGTCACCGGGGCACCTCGACCTCCTCGAGGAGGCGGTCGAGCACGTCCGTCGGCTCGACACCATCAATCTCCGCATCGGCATCGAGGAGGACCCGGTGAGCCAGCACGGGATGGACGAGGAAACGGATGTCGTCTGGGGTCACGAAGGCGCGGCCGCGAAGGGCGGCGAGCGTGCGCGCGCACAGCAGGAGGTGCACCGCCGCGCGTGGGCCTGCACCCAGCCGCAGCTCCGGCGCCTCTCGGGTCGCCGCGACCAGACGGCGGACATAGTCGCGCACGGGATCCGAGACGAGGACCTGGCGCAGCTGCCTGCGCAGCGCGAGGACTTCGTCGATGTGCACCACTGGCGCCATGCCGGTCGACTCGAGATCCGCCGCTTCGAAGCCGGCCGCGGCCCGGGCCAGAATCCGGTCCTCCTCCTCTGGCGAGGGGTAGCCGACGACCACCTTGAAGAGAAAACGATCGAGTTGGGCCTCGGGCAGGGGATAGGTCCCTTCGCTCTCGATGGGGTTCTGGGTGGCGAAGACGGTGAAGAGGGGTGGGAGGGCGTGGCGCTCGCCATCGAGCGTGACCTGCCGCTCCTGCATCGCCTCGAGGAGCGCCGCCTGAGTCTTGGGGGGCGCGCGGTTGATCTCGTCGGCCAGGATCACGTCGGCGAAGATAGGGCCGCGCGTGAGGTTGAAGGTCCGGCTCGCAAGATCGAAGACCCGGGTGCCGAGAATGTCGGCCGGCATCAGGTCCGGTGTGAACTGGATCCGATGAAACGAGGCGTCGAGTGCACGCGCCAACGCCCGCACCATCAAGGTCTTCGCCACGCCCGGTACCCCCTCGAGCAGCACGTGGCCCCCGGAGAGCAGGCCGACCAGCAGGCTCTCGACCACCTGATCCTGCCCCACCACGGCCTTGTGAACTTCCTCCAGGACCCGCTCGCGCAGCGCCGCGGCTGCGTCGAAGGACGCTGCTCCTGCTTCCATCACCCACTCCTCCGGCCCGAGTTCAACGCAAGGTATAGGGCCTGCACCCGGCGGGCCACCCGCCGCAGCGGTGGCGTCGCACCGGGGGTCTGCAGCCGCTCGTGGAGCGCTTGAAGCGCGTCCACCTGTGCGGCCACCGCTCCGTGAACCCCCCTGGTGCGGGCCACTCTCAAGGCCCGTTCCACCATCCGGCGCGCCGCAGGGCGATCGTGCCGGCCGAGCTGGTACAGGCGCGCCATCGACGAGATGTAGTCCTCGTCGCTCTTCGTCACGCCGGGAGGGCGCCGCACGGGATCCCCGAAGCGACGCCCGGCGAAGGCACCCACCACGAAGGCGAAGGCGATCTGCAGGAGTGCGGGCCAGAGCCCGCGGCTGGCCGCGTAGCCCATCAGACCCCGGCGCCCCGCCAGCCCGTGGTGGTACTCGTCGAAGGCCACCGGGTCGCCTTCGGCCAGCGCCGAGAGGAGGGCCAGCCAGAAGGCGGCGTCGTCCGCGTCCACCAGGCGCGCGTTGCTCGCGAGATCCGGCGCGGAGACCGCGACGAACCACCCGGATCCATAGGGAATGGCCAGACCCACCGCGGACGCTTGCGGCTCGCCGGGCGCGGCGGCGCGCCCGGGATCTTCGAGCAGGCGAACGGCAATCCCGTCGGCTTTGGCCAGGTAGGTGTCGACCCGGGCGCGGACCCGCTCGATGCCGGCGGTGAAGGCGCTTGGTTGCCCGGGGCGCAGCTCCACCAGCGGAGCGGATGGGCCTTCGAGCTCTTGGGCGGGTGCGGGCTCGCCCTTCTCGTCGGACTCTCCTTCCGCCCATGTGTCGGGAGCGTCGGAACGTTCGGCCGGACCGGTGTGTTCGGCGGTGATGCCCACGGCCTCCCACAGGCCCGTTCCTCCCTTGCCCTCGACGTAGACGAGTCGCCCCCCGTGCCAAACCCAATCGAGGAGGGCTTGGCACTCACGGGGGCGGAGCTGCCTGCCACCGCCGAGGGGGTTCGATAGGGGTGCGTCGGCGCCCGGCGTCTTCTTCACCGCCTCCTCGGCACAGCCCGGCGGCGCCCCTACGCCGATGAGCACCAGCACACCCGAGTGCTCGACGACATCGAGGGAGCGGTGCAGCCGCTCGACCCGAAGCCCCCCGGACGACAGAAGGAGGTACAGTGCGCGGCTGCCGTCCGCCTCCGCTCGATAGCTCGAGCCTTCCTCGGCGAAGCCCCCGTGCTGGGCGCTGCGCCGGAAGAAAAGACCGAGGAGGAGGAGCAAGAGGCCCAAGGCGCCGATCGGCACGATCCAGCGGCTCATGCCGGCACACCTCTGACAGGATCACCGCCATCTGCGACGGAAAGGGTCTGACGACGCATCCGGTCGTAGTCATCACGCCGCGGATCGAGAGGGCCGTACCAAGTCGCTTCGAAGTGCCGGGTCAGCTCGGCGAAGAGCGTTCGGATCGCGTCCGGTCCGCGGTATCCGCGGACCAGGTCCCAGTTGCTTCGGGAGCGCTGGTAGTCGATGGCTCGCCGCCGGTGCAAGGTGGCAAGAAGCGCCAGGTAGACGGCGCGCACCGCCTCGCGCAGGCGTCCCGCTTCCGCCAGCCGGTTGGCGTCGGCGAGCCAGGCCTCGGGGCTCTGCGCCAGCGCGGAGGCGAGTTCGGGCACCTTCGACGCCACGATGGGCTCGGTGCGCACCACCTCGAGGTCGGGGTCGGCGGAGCCGGCGGAATCGCGGTGGCCCAGGAAGCGCAGGAGCGCGGCCCCGAGGCCGCCGAGGAAGGCGATGAGGAAGGCAGCCCAAGCAAGCCAGGCAAGCGCCCGCGGCGGTCCGCCGATTGGGGCCGGATCGAAGTCGGCCTCCTCGTCCTCGGAGCGCCCGTCCAGCCACTGTGCGAGCCACTCGAGAAAGCGCGCCCACAGGCTCTTCGGCGGCTCGACCTTGGCGTGGCCGGCAGGTGGGCGGCGCATCCGGGCGAACTCGGGGCGGTGAAGGATGCGCTCTGCCCGCCGCCGGGCCGCCTCCGCCGAGGGCACCTGCGGAGCCGCAGTGGTGAGGAGGCGCTGCAGCGCCTCTCGCGCCAGGGTGAGGCGTCGCTTCGCCCGCTCCGTTGCGCCGGCGGCGAGATCGCGCTCGAGCTGTCCAGCGAAGGCCTCCCACTCAGGGCCGTCGGGCAGCTGCCGCATCGCCTTCGACCAGGGCGCGACCGCCTCGGGGGGAAGGAGCTCGTCTGCGACGCGAAGGATTCGCGCTTTGGCGTCCGCGCGCCCAGGCGGCGCGGCCGCCGCGGGAGCGGCCCAGAGACCGGCCCCGACCGCAAGCAGCACGCCGAGGCCTGCGCCCCTACGGCGAAGCGGAGGCAGCGCCTCGAGCGCGGCCAGGAGATCAGCCCCCTCGTGGCGCACCCTCGCGTCGAGGTAGGCGAGGGCCACCGAAGCCTGCCGGAAGGGTTCCAGCAGGACGAAGGCGACGGCGAGGAGGCTGGGTACGTAGACGGGGTTTTGCGGAGAGAGGAGCGTTGCGAGAAACCCCACCTCCACGTCGAAGAGGGCGCGGGCCAGCTCGAGCCCGTAGACGACGCCGAGGCCGAGGTTGACTCCGAGCGCCCCGAGTGCCCCCAGCCACAGGGCCGTGAGCATCGACAGGGCGGGCGCGCGATCCCGGAGCAGGGGAATGGTCGGGGAGAGCACCGCCCACGGTGCGCGCACGCGGGCCATGACGAGGGGCGCGGCAACGAAGGCGCCTGGGGTCACGACGAGGGGGACGAGGAGGAAGGGCAGGCCGAAGAGGTAGGCCAAGAGCACCAGGGCGCCGGCGGCCACGAGCGAGGGTGCACGGCCCAGCGCCAGCCGCAGTGCCGCGGCAGGGGCGAGTGGGCGTCCCAGTGCGCTCGCCTCCACGAACGCCGCCACCGCACCCGACGCGACGAAGCGCCAGGAGATGGCCGCCGCACCGCCGAGGGCCAGCCCCGTTGCCACCCCTTCCGTCATCCACCCGTCGGCGGCGCCGTGGATGAGGAGCAGGGCGAAGACCACCAGGGGCACGGCGCCGGCAAGAGAGAGCGAGATCAGCCCCGGCGAGGTGGCGACCGCCTCGAGGGCGGCATCTGCAAGGGCGAGGACCCCCCTCGGGCGCAGACTGGCGAGCGCTTCCTTCATCCCTCGAATGCGAGCGCGAGAACCCGGAGTAGAGCGTACGACACCGACAGGCCGAGCAGCGAGAGGAAGAGGGAAGCGAGGTTCACCTCTCGCCCCTCCCACCGGGGCGCGTCCGTGGCAACCGCCAGACCCGCGAGGCAGCGGGGGCAGCGATGGATGCCTTCGATGGGCGTCGAGCACTCGATGCAGATCGGCTGACGGCACGCAATGCAGATGCCGACCGCGAGGCGCTCCGGGTGGTAGGTGCACGCACCTTCCATGGGGAGGCCAGCATACCCTCGCGCCCGTGCCGGATCACGTGGCCAAGGGGCCCAGCGGATGCTATGAGGCGCCGGGTGCAGCAACCCACCGCCTTGGAGATCGTTCAGCGCCTGTGGAGCGAGCACAAGTTCGCCGTGCTCGCCCGTTCGCGGTCGCTCTACCAGGAGATCGCGCAGGAGATGGCGGCCGGTCCCCGGGACCTCGAAGCGGTGATGGATGCGCTGCGCCACGCCATGTCGCTCCACGAGTCGAACCTGAAGGAGGCGGTGGACGAGGCCTGGGCACACCTGATGCCACGGGTGGGCGCCGCGGCTCGCGATGCGATGCAGACCCTGCTCGCACGGAACACCGAGGAAGCCCGCTGGCTCTTGGCCGCGCTGGCCGAATACGCGGCGGACGCGGTGGTCGCTTCCTCGCGGCTCTTCGACTCCCCCGACGGGGTGGACCTCGTGTGGACTCGCGACCGAATGGGTCCGACGATGTACCGCCTCGAGGGTGCGGATCCGGTGCGCATCACGCCTGCCGAGGTGGGGGAGGTTCTGCACCTCGCGTACGGGGACACGATCATCGAGGTGCTCCGCGCCTGCATGCAGCGGCCGCGCACGCCTGCCGAGATCGCCGAGGCCTACGGCGACGAGGGGCGACGGATCCTCGAGGCGGCGGCGCGTCTCCTCGTGTTGCGTCGGATCGCCGGCTACTACCGCTCCCGGGGCATGGCGGCTGAGCTCGTTCTCGTTGGCCTCGGGCGCCTCTAGCCAGGTGCCGCCCTCGGAGGCTGTCGCTCTGCCGGGGCCTCCGGCGCGTCCGGTGCGCGTGGCGCGGCCGCTGGGCCGCAGCGAAGAGGAGCCCACCGGAGGCGAGAGGAGGCCGCGCACGGCTCGGAGAACGGGTAGGAGGGAGGCCTACGTTGACGTGCGTCGTGGCCGTCGATTAGCGTGGAGTTGGACCGCGGACAAAGGCAATCTCCCCTTCCTCGGGGAGAGCGCAAAGCCATGGCCGCCTCGTGCGGCCCGAAGGGCTGCCCCGGAATGCACCAGACAGACGCACTTCGTCACCATCCAGCCCCTTCCTGCACGGGAGCGCAGGAGCCGTCGGAGATCCGACTCCGTGAGGCGGCCGAAGCCGCGCGCCCCCGGTTCACACGGGAAGGGGTTCGTTGCGTTCTGGGCCTCGCTTTGGAAAGGGGGTGACGAGCGGGTCTCGAGCGGGCCACGTGCGACAGATTCGCTGAAAAGAGCACGGCCACCGCCGCCATCGGGTGGGGGCCACGCAGAGCCACGCAGCGACCTTGGAGCGCGAGGCGGGCCGCCAGCGAACGACGGGCAGGCACCCTTGGAAGGTGTGCCGGTCTTCGCTGTCGCCCGCCTTCTTCTTTTTTCTCGTTTTCTTCGTTCCGCCGCCGGCTCGGCGAAGCCGCGCGGCACCATGGGGCAAAGGGTCATGAAGGAGCCGATACGATTTGGACGTTTCCTCCTCCATCGCCGCATCGGGGTCGGCGGGATGGCGGAGGTGTGGTTGGCGACTCGGCAGGGGCCACACGGCTTCGCCAAGGAGATCGCCCTCAAGCGAATCCTCCCCGGGTACGCAGAGGATCCGAACTTCGTGCGTGCCTTTCTCCACGAGGGCCGTATAGGTTCGGCACTGCGGCACCCCAATATCGTGGAGGTGATCGAGGCGGGCGAGGTCGATGGCATCTACTATCTGGCGATGGAGTACGTCTGTGGGCAGGATCTGCGGGCGGTGCTCGAGGCCTTCCGGCGCGCGCGCCGCTTCCCGCCACTCGCCTTCACGCTGAACCTCATCGCCGACCTCTGTGCGGCCCTCGACCACGTGCACGACGCCACCGGCCACGATGGGCGGCCGCTAGGCCTCGTGCACCGCGACATCTCCCCGCACAACCTCCTCCTCTCCCACGAGGGGCGGGTGAAGCTCACGGATTTCGGGATCGTAAAGGCGGTGGATCAGGGGCACCGCACGCAGACTGGGGTCATCAAGGGCAAGATCGCCTACATGGCGCCCGAGCAGGCGCGGCTCGATGGCGTCGACCGGCGCACCGACATCTACCAGACGGGCATCGTCTTCTATGAGCTTCTCTGCTTGCAGCATCCCTTCCTCGGCAGTGCGCCCACCGAGACCTTGGCGCGTATCGCGAGCGGGCGGACCCGCCGGCCGCGGCAACTGCGGCCGGAGCTGCCCCAGATCGTGGAGGACTGCGTTCGGGACGCGCTGCGCCCCCGGCGCGAGGACCGCTACCGCACCGCCGGAGAGCTGGGGCGGGCCTGCGAGTTCGCGCTGGCGGCGCTCGGCCTCCCCCGCAGCCGTGAGCCCATCCGCGCGCAGATGGCGCTGCTCTTTCCCGAGGCGCAGCGGGGAGGCGCGCGCCCGGTGCGCCGGGAGCGGAGGGGATCGGCCGAACCCATCAGTGCGGTTCGAAGCGGACCACTCGACGACCTTTCGGGGGACGCGTGGGAGCAAGCCCGAACACGGCCATCTGCGAAGCACCCGTCACGATCGCACCCGGGCGAAGAAGACCGAAGTCCGGCTCCGCCGCCACGATCTCCGTGGGGACCTTGATCGTGGGCTTGCGCAGGTAGAAGAGGGCGACGTTTGGAGGCAGGGGTCCACCCTGGATCTCGACCCGGTACTTGCGCTGGTGGACCCGCTCGGTGACGGGAATCCCCCGCCGCTCCACGCTGAAGGCATGCTTCGCGGGACGGATCTCGACCTCCTTGCGTGCGCCGCCGGGCGCCTCGATTCGCACGACGAGCGCGCCTTCGTTGTCGCGAGGGGCGAAGTCGGGGAGGATCAGCCACAGCCGCGTCGCCCCTGCTTCGAGGGAGACAGGCTTGTCCACTGAGAGGAGTCCCACGTCTCCTTCCCGCGGTTGCTTGGGTCGGGCCGCAGCGTAGAGCAGGGCGGTCACCGGTGCCGAGAAGACTCGGGGGCCCAGGAAGGCCTCTCCGACCACCGAGAGCTCGTGCGGCACGGAAGGATCGAGTGCAACGGAACGAGCACCGAGGCGGCGCACGTCCAGCACCGCGCGTTGCAGGCGGAGGGGGACCTCGATGGGCGCGTCGCTGTTCGGATCGATGGCGCCCATCTCCTCGGACATCTGCTCCAGCGATGCAGCGAGGCCTTTGGGTCGGATGATCGCCTCCTCCCGCGCCGCCTTACGGAGCTGCTTGCGGAGTTCGGCCTCGGTGGCGGCCAGTTCGGGACGCGCGATGCTCAGGTCCTCCGGAATCAGCCGTTCTCGGATGACGGTGGACCCCGTTGGCCGGGGGGAGAAGGTCTTCATCAGGGGCCGATGACCTGGGAGCCGGAGCGTGAGTCCGTAGGAGCGATTCGGCTGCAAGCCGGTGAATACCGCCGGCGTCTTGCGTCCGGTGGCCACGCCATCGATCTCGATTTCGGCGCCTGGGGGATCACTCTCGATGGCCACGGTTCCCGTCGACTCGTTCGGTGTGACCGCTTGTGTCGCACTGT
This sequence comes from uncultured Myxococcia bacterium, assembly GCA_964471535.1. GTDB lineage: Bacteria > Myxococcota > Myxococcia > SLRQ01 > SLRQ01 > CAYYHA01. The sequence goes on from CAYYHA010000035.1 coordinate 10,051, forward strand.
AGACCGCGCCGACCGCAATCGCGAGCACGACCAGGGGCAGCATGCCGTACGCCAGATAGCGGAGCCAGGGTCGTCGCCCCGCCTCCGGCCGCACGGGCAGGGTCGGCGCCTGCCTCTCCGGTGCGCCCATGGCCCGAAGGGCCTCGTAGTCGGTGTCCTGCGCCGTGGCGCCGGGGCCTAGGGGGCGCGTCGGCGCCGTCTCGCCGCTCACCGGAGCTTCGGCATCGGGAGGCAAGCCGGGATCGGTTCGCGCCTCGTCCCCTTCTGCGTCCGATCCCTGCACCCCGGGCAGCACGGGCTGCTTCTGCCAGAGGGGCAGCTGCTCCAAAAACTCCGCCGGCAGCTCCACGGAGAGGCCCTCGGCGAGCAAATCTTCGTGGAAGAGGTACTGCACGTAGTGCCCCAGATTGGCACTCGTGAAACGGGGTGCTGCCGAGTAGAGGAAGGTGGCCAGGGCTTCCTGCAGGTCGAGCGCACTCTGGTAGCGGTCCGCGCGGCGGCGGGCCATCGCCTTCAGGACGATTCGCTCCAGGGACGGAGGGATCTCCTCGTTCACGGCGGAGGGGGGCGCGAAGTCCCCAGAGGCGATGGCTGAGAGCACCTCGATGAGGGATCCCTCGAAGGGGCGCCGGCCGGTGAGTAGTTCGTAGAGGACGATGCCTGTGGCGAAGATGTCGGCTCTCGCGTCCAGCTCGCGGCCTCGGGCTTGTTCGGGGGCGAAGTAGAGGTACTTCCCCTTGAGGGCCCCCGCCTCCGTGTCCTGGGCGACGGTGGCCGCCTTGGCGATCCCGAAGTCGACGAGCTTGACCTGACCCTCGTAGGAGACCATCACGTTCTGGGGCGAGACGTCCCGGTGCACGATGCCCAGCGGGTTGCCGGCGTCGTCGGTCTTCCGGTGCGCATAGTGCAGCCCCTTGCACATCTCCATGACGATGAAGCAGGCGATGGGGATGGGGATGCGCAGATCCATCTCGCCGGCGCGCTTCTCGATGCGGGAGAGGGACTGTCCGTGGACGAACTCCATGGCGAGGAAGTACTCGCCGTCCACCTCTCCGAAGTCGAAGACCTGCGCGATGTTCCCGTGGGTGAGTCCGACCGTGATCTTCGCTTCGTCGATGAACATCTGCACGAAGCGACGGTTGTCGGCGTAGGTGGGCAGGATCTTCTTGAGCACCACCTGCTTGGTGATGCCGGCGGCACCGATGTAGCGGGCCCGGTAGATCTCAGCCATCCCGCCGGTGGCGATGCGGCGCACCAGCTCGTACTTGCCGAAACGGCGGCTGGATGCCTGTGGGTTCGCACGCATGCCTGCGTTCGAGTCTATCAATCCACCGGGTGGAGGTCTTACGGGACCTGGCCCGTGCTGGGGCCGCTTCCCAATCTCGCGGCGGGCCGCCTTGCGGTTGCGCCTCGCTGCAGGAGCAGGAGGAGTGCCCCCACGGCGAGGACAACCACGAGCAGGGTGGCCACCGCGAGGAGCAGGCCCCGCCTCGCAGAGGTCGGCGGCGGCGCCACCTCGGTCTCCGCGAGTGCCTCCGCGCCCGTCGATACCCCCTCGGCCGCTTCGCCGCCTGCGGGCGGCCGGCGCCAAGGCGCCAGGCTGCGCGCGTAGCCGGGAGGGAGGTCGGGGTCGAAACCCATCTCCCGCGCCTCCTCTGCGAAGAGGTAGCGGGCGAAGCGCGCCAGCGCCGAAGCGTCCGTCCCCGGCGCCTCCCGCCCCAACCAACCTCCGAGGTCCCGCTCCAGCGCCTCGGCCGAGGGATGGCGCGCGGCGGGATCGACCTGCATCGCGTGATCGACGATGCGTGCGAGGCCTTCCGGGATGCTCGGGTCGAGTTCGGAGAGCGGCGTCCAGCGGCCCTTGGAGATGTCGTCGAGGGCGACCAGGACGCGGCCCCGCACCGGGAGGCGGCCGGAGAGGAGTTGGTAGAGGACGACGCCGCAGGCGAAGACGTCGGTGCGCGCATCCACCGCCTCGAAGCGCGCCTGCTCGGGGGCGAAGTAGAGGTACTTCCCCTTGATGGCCCCAGGGGCGGTGAGGCGGACCGAGGTCTCGGCTCGGGCGATTCCGAAGTCGACGACCTTCACCTGTCCATCGAAGGACACCATGATGTTCTCGGGCGAGACGTCGCGATGGACGATGCCCAGGAGACGGCCGCGCTCGTCCCGGGCCCGGTGGGCGTGGTGGAGCCCCCGAGCCGCCTCCCGGATGGCGGCGGCGCAGAGGGGATAGGGGATGCGAAGACCCGCCGCAGCAGCTCGCTTGCGCAGCTGAGCCAAGGTCACACCACGGACGTACTCCATGGCCAGGTAGTACTGCCCGCCCACCTCTCCGAAGTCGAAGACCTGGGCGATGTTCCCGTGCGTCAGCCGCATCGCCAGCTCCGCCTCGTTCACGAACATTCGGCGAAAGCGCGGATCGTCGGCACGGGCCCCCTTGATGCACTTGACCACCACCTGCCTCGCGAGGCCTCCGGGACCTTCGTGGCGCGCGAGCCAGACCTCGGCCATGCCGCCCTCCGCGAGGCGCGAGAGGAGCAGGTAGGGTCCGATGCGCTGCCCCTCGGGCTGCGTCGCTTCACCGAGATCGCTCACCGCCGCTGGCCCGCCTCCTTCGCCCGTCGACTGGCCCGATGCCGCGCGCCTTCCGCGTCCGCCTGTCGTGAGGGCCCGAGGTCGGTGATGGTGAGCACCGCCTCGCTGCCTGCGGGCGGTCTCTGTCCCAGGTAGACGAGGCCGGGCTCCGCGAGGACCGCCAACTCCACCTCGCCGCCTGGGCGCAGCACCCCGACGAGGCGAGGTTCGTCCTCCGTTCCCGCCTTGCCGCGGGCCAAGCTCGTCCATCCGCTCTGCACCCACAGCAGGCGTCCGTCTTCGGGGCCCTTCTCCCACTCGATTCGAAGCCGGCGGCTCAGGGACAGGGGCAGCGGTAGGGGCTCGGGATCGAACGCCCGGAGGCGGGTCACGTGTTGGCCTGGGTCGATGTCGATGCGCTGCCCCTCTGGCCCCTCTTCCTGCAACCAGAGATCGCCTGCGAACGGCGTTGGCTGCAAGTAGGGATCGACCACGGTCAGGCGAAGGGCCGTCGCACCCATGCCCGTTCGAAGGCGCCGGTGGCGAGGGGGACCGATGAGGCCCCACGCCGCCGGGCGCCCATCGGCGTAGGACACCTCGTAGAGCACCGTCTCCAGGGGCGCGAGCATGCTGGCGAGGGGTGCGGTCGCCGTGACAGTGGGGCGAAGGGCCCCCGCCACCTCGAAGCTGTGGGGCCGCTCGGGATCGAGGTCCACCCGGAGGGTGCGGAGCCGGTCCGGCGCTCGCCAGAGTTGCGGCAGGTCGAGGCGGCACCGGCGGAAGCGGCCCCAAGCCCGACCCCAAGGCCCCGGCTTGCGCAGCGCCTCGACCATGATGGCCGGGCCCTTGCGGGGCGCGACCTCGGCGGGGGCGTTCACATAGGCCTCGAGCTGCGCGATCTCCTGCGCCGTCGGGCCCTGCGCCTCGAGGCGCGGGAGGGTCTCGAGGACGTCCTCGCCACCACGGAAGGTGGCGTGCGCCGGCCGATGCCCGGCGCGCTCGAAGACGACCCGATACATGCGCTCCGGGTCCAGGTCGTGCAGGGTGTGGGGCGTCACCCAGGGGGTGGGCTTTCCGTCGAGCACGATTCGGGCGCCGGGAGGCAGGGTGCTGAGCATCGAGGTGGCGGTCTCGGGGGCGGCGCCCTGGGTCCACAGCCAAGTACCCGCCACGCCCAGGAGGAGGAGCAGCGCCCCGCCGGCGGCGGCCAGCGTCCGGCGCCTCGGCGGCGGGGCGGCTCGGGCGTCGGCCTCGTCCGCTGTCCCCTTGCGGGGCGCGCCCCCCCGCGCGAAGGCGAGGAGGGCCGTCGGGAAGCTGCGACGCGCGAGCCCGTGGCGGCCTTCCTGCTCCAATGTGTCCCGGAACAGCCATCCCAGAAACTCCGCGAGCGCTTCCTCGTCGAGGTGGGCCGCCTGGCGCCGGAGCCACCCCGAGAGGTCCGCCTCGAGTTCGGCGGCGCTTTGATAGCGATCGGCGGGGCGCCTCGCCATGGCCTTGAGGCAAATCGCCTCGAGCGCGTCGGGGAGGTCCGGGGCTCGGGTGCTCGGTGGGGCGAAGTTGGCCCGGTCGATGGCACGCAGCACGTCCCCCACCGTCTCGGCCGCATAGGGGCTTTGGCCGGTGAACAGTTCGTAGAGGACCACACCGAGGGCATAGATGTCGGAGCGTGCGTCGAGGGGGCGCTCGCGGACCTGCTCGGGTGAGAAGTAGAGGTACTTTCCGCGGGCGATGCCTGGCCGCGTCAGCGACTGGCCCTGCGCATCCTTGGCGATGCCGAAGTCGAGGATCTTCACCTCCCCCGAGTAGGTGCACATGAGGTTCTGCGGGGTGAGGTCGCGGTGGACGATGCCCCGGGGCTGGCCTCTGGGACCCGTGGCCGAGTGAACGTAGTGGAGGCCGCGGGCCGCCGATGCGACGACGAACGCGGACACGGGAAACGGCAGGGCCAGGCCCTGCTTGTTCGCGCGGGCGGTGATGGCGGCGAGGTTCTGGCCGTCGATGAACTCCATCGCCAGGAAGTACTCGCCGTCGACCTCGCCGAAGTCCAAGGTCTTGGCGACGTTGGCATGGTCGAGGGTGACCGCGATCTCCGCCTCGCGGAGGAAGAGCCGGATGAAGGTGGGGTCGTCGGCCAGCGCTCGGCGGATGCGCTTGACGACCACCTTTCGCCCCACCGCATTCTCGGCGAGCCAGATCTCTGCCATGCCTCCGGTCGCCAGCGGCCGGACGAGAAGGTACTCACCGAAGCGAGTCACCGCGCCATTGTACACGGCGGCCCGGGGAAGGCGGTGTTTTCGGTGGACGGGGAAGGCAGCCTGCCGCCACCGCCGGGTGAGCCGGCGCGCAGCGCATCACAGCGGCACCCTCGTGGTGTGGCTTCCCTGTGCCCGCTCACCTGGGCGCCGCGGCGCCGGCATCGAGGACGTCCTCCAGCCGGCGCGGGATCGCCTTCAGGTCCCGCTCGCGCACGATCGAGATCCGCCCGCCCTCACGCCCGAGCGCGTAGCGGCGTGGCTCGACGGAGGAGGGTGCACGTGCGCCCACTCGGAGCGTCCCCAGGTGCGCTGCTCCGGCATAGAGTTCGACGGTCCACTTCGGTGGATCGAGCCCGAGATCCGCGGGCGATCGCTCGCCCTCGTAGAAGGCAGAGGCACGAAGCTGCTCGATGGCGTAGAGGGCAGCTGTCACCTTCCACGTCGCCGCCAAAGCCTGCACCGGCTCGGTGACCTGCCAGGAGGCATCGGTGCGTTCGAGGGTGAAGGTGCGCTCGCCCACGCGCACCACCACGCGGTCGACCTGCATCCTATCGACGTCGAGGAGCCGTTTCTCGCGCAAATCGAAGTCGGAGAACTCGAGGCGGCGGAGGGCGTCGGCCTGCACCTGCGCGATCCCCAAGGGACCGCGACTCCACAGGCGCAAGAGGTCGCCATCCTCCACGCCGAAGAGTTCCAGCACCTCCTCGTCTCCCCCGATTCGCCCGACGCGTATCTGCCCGAGGGGCCGGCCCGCGGGCAGCGCATCGGCGAACTCGATCGCCTGCAGGCGAGCCAGCGTGTCGAGGATCGATCGCACCGTTCCCTCGTCGGCGCGTCCGCGGAAGGGCCGCTCGGCACGCCAGGTCGACCCATCGCGGACGAGGCGGTAGGCGGGGCTGACCGCATCCACCTCTACCCGCTCTACGGTTTCCGGATCGAGGGGCAGCACCCGCCGCTCGCGCAGCAGGAACACCGACTTGGAGAGGGGATAGTCGAGGGCGCCGTCGACCGCTGTCACCGGCGCCTCGTCCGCCGCGTCAGGGGTCCCCTCATAGGTGCGGATGAAGAGGCGATCGTCGAAAGGGTTCTTGGCGCCGACCTCGATCCAGCGCGTGCGCTCGCCGCCCACCAGGGTCAGCCGAATCCGCGGTGGGTGCAGACCGTATTCCTGGAGGCGGCTCTCGTCCACATGGCCGTCGGAAACGACGCCTTCCGCGCGAGCGGCATGAAGGCGCGCGAGGAGGCCCTCCACCTCTTCCTCTGCCGCCGGTGCCTCTACCGGTGCCACGAGCCACCACCGCGATCCGCGGCGCCGGAGCCGGATGTGCTCGACGCCGCCCTCCTTGCTTCGGCGCTCGAGGCGAATCTCATCGACGGGTGGAAAGTCGCCAGGGAGCAGGCGGGCGCGTTCGGCGGCGCTTCGCTGCGCCGCCTCGTCCGCGCTGCGCAGGGCAAGTGCGTAGACAGCAGCCCCGACGCCGGCGAGGGCCAGGAGCCCGGTGGTCACGAAGAGACGCCGGCGGGCGCTCATTGGCTGCGCCTCACCGTCCACACCGCCACCCCCAGCGCGGCGAGGACGAGAGGGAGGAGATCGAGCGTCGCCACGCGAAGGAGCATCGCCTGCGCGTCGGAGAGGAAGACGAGGCGGCTCGCGGCACGCCCCTTGGGCCGGATGGTGATGCGATCGAAGCGCTCCGAGACATAGGCGACGGTGTTGAGGAAGAAGTCGCGGTTTCCCAGTTCTCCGATCCACCGCTGCCCGATGAAGTCGGCGTCCCCGAAGACGACGAGACGCATCTCCTTGGAGTAGGTACCCGAGGGGCGCGGCGCCCGTTGCAGGAGCACCACCGGCAGCGGGCCGCGCTTCTCGCCGTCGTCGTAGCCCACCGGCTGCTGCATCCATTGGGTCTCCGCCCAGCTCGTCTCGCCCGTCAGCGCCAGCGGAAGCGGCCGGTCGATCCCCTGTACGTTCAGGGGCGTCAGGGAGCGCACCGTGGGATAGATCGTGGCGAGATCGAAGCCCTCGGTGATCGGATGCTTCGCATAGCGGAGGACCGCTGGAACCGCCGGTCCGTAGACGCGCGCGAGCTGCCCCTGCGCGTCGATGACGAGGGTGTCGTCCGCAGCGATTCCGTAGCGCTCGAGGAGGGGGCCAAGGCCTGCGTCCACGCCGGCATCGAGGAGCACGATCAGCCGACCCCCCTTGTCCAGGTAGTCCTGGAGGATCTGAATCTCGGGCGGCAGATAGGGGGCCTGAGGTCCGGCTAGGATGACCACCGCCGCGTCCTCCGGGAGGGCCGGTAGGCGCAGCAGCGCCAGCTCCTTGGGCTGGTAGCCTTCCGTCTCGAGTGCCTCCTTCAGCGTGGCGAGCCCCCGCTCCGACTTCGCATCGCCGAGTGAGGATTCACCATGGCCGACCACGAAGTAGAGGGTGCGGCTCTCGCCGCGGGCCAGGCGGAGCAGTGCGTTGGTCAGGGCCGCCTCCGAAAGCTCGTCCACCTTTTCGTAGGCGTCGCCGAGCACCACGACCACGCGGCTCGACTGCTCGCGCACCTTGTACTTCTCGGCGAGCAGCGGCTCCTTCGCGCCGTCGACGGAGCGCAGGCGGAGCTTGTCGGTGTAGCGCTGGTAGAGGCCGACCAGGTTCTCCAGGAAGGTGTACTCGGGGCTTCCTGGGGGATAGAAGGCGAGAATCTCCACTTCGCCCGGCAGCGCCTGGGCCGTCTTCACGCTGTCGGGAGAGAGCGTGAAGATCCCGGCGCGGGTCAGGTCGGCCTCGATCTTCGAGCGCAGCGCCAGATAGTTGAGCGCGGCGACGCCGCCGAGAAGAAAGAGCGAGGAGAGGACGGTGGAGGTCACGAAGAGGGTCCCCCGTCCGGTGAGCGCCGCCCGGGCTTCACGCACGTTCGTAACGAGGTAGGCGGCCACCCCCAGGATGCCCGCGCCGAGCTGCACCGAGAAGATCCAGTGCCACCCCATGCCGATGCCGAAGTAGGCAAAGGGGAGAAGGGCGAGGGCCGTCAGGCCCACTGCACCGAGGACGCGACCCGCCGTCTTGGTTCGGCTCTCGCTCATGGTGCGCTCATGCGGCCCAGCGCTGGCCTTCCAACGAGCGGTGGGTGAGGAAGAGGCCCAGGACCACGTAGCTGGCGAAGTAGCTCACCGAGGCGAGGGAGAGCCGGCCCGAGGCGAAGTTCTCCAGATGGCGCCCCGCCGAAAGATAGAGGAAGACCTCGCGTGCCGTGCCCGAGAGCTCGGGCGCCTTGAAGGTGACGATGCTCATCAGCAGGGCGAAGACGAGGGTGACCAGCGCCGCGACCGCTTGAGATCGCGTGAGCGTGGAGACGAAGAGCCCAGCCGCCATGAGGCCGGCGCCCATGAGTGAGAGGCCCAGATAGCCCGACCAGACCGTTGGCCACTCCACGGCGCCCTCGTCGCCCGACCCAAAGATCGACAGGAGCAGGGGATAGAGGAGGGTCAGAAAGAGCGCGATCAGGAGCAAGCCGAGGGCGGCGAGATACTTGCCCATCACGATGGCGATGGGCCGAATCGGCGTCGTCATGAGCAACTCGAAGGTGTCCTTGCTTCGCTCCTCCGCGACGAGGCGCATGGTGAGGAAGGGCACGATGAAGAAGAGGAGGATGCCCAGCCATACGACGAGCGGGGTCACGACCCAGTCCGTCAGATTCATCTGGGCGACGATATCCGGCCGGAGGGCGTTCATCGCCTGGTGGTACTGCGCCGTGAACTCTCCGACCCGCCACAGGAAGATCCAGGAGCCCACGAAGGTGAACATCGAGAGCATCACGTAGGCGAGCGGCGTCGTGAAGTAGATCCGCAGCTCCTTTCCGGCGATGGCGAGTGTTCCTCTCATTCCCGAATCAGCTCCAAGAAGATCTCCTCGAGACTCATCGTTCGGCCTGCGGCCTCCTCGTGGCGCCGCTTCAGCGCCTCGAGGCTGTCGTCGGCCACCTTCTTGCCTCGGTGGATGATGAGTACGCGCTGGCACACCATGGCGACCTCGGCCAGGATGTGGGTGGAGAGCACGACGGTGTGCTCGCCTCCGAGGGAGCGGATCAACTCGCGGACCTCGCGGATCTGCCCTGGGTCGAGCCCGACGGTGGGTTCGTCGAGGATGAGCACCGGCGGCGCGCCGATCAGTGCCTGCGCGATGCCCACTCGCTGCCGGTAGCCCTTCGACAGGTTGCCGATGCGGCGGCGCAGCACGTGGGCCACGCCGGCGCGCTCCGCCACCCGCTCCGCCTCCGTACGGCGGCGGGAACGCGGCAGCCCCTTCAACGCCGCGACGAAGCGCAGGTACGCGGCCACCGAGAGGTCCTCGTAGAGGGGAGGGTGTTCGGGCAGGTAGCCGACCCGCCGCTTCACCTCGAGGGGGGCCTCGAAGACGTCGTAACCGGCGACGACGGCCCGGCCCTCGGTCGGGGGCAGAGCGCCGGTGAGCATGCGCATGGTGCTCGACTTCCCGGCGCCGTTGGGCCCGAGGAAGCCGAGGACGGCGCCCTCGGGCACCTCGAAGGTCAGGGCGTCCACGGCTACGAGATCGCGGTAGCGCTTCGTCAGCTTCTCGGCCCGGATCACGCGAGCGAGCCTATACCGGCTGCGACTGCGTGAACACATTGACCCGCCCGGCGCTTCGGGGAAACGATCGCGAGATGCTCGAGTTCCGTGATGCCGGCTGCTGTTCGCGGGCTGCGCCTCGGCCCCGGCCTCGGCGCGCGAAGGGGCCGGTTGGGGGGCTGCGCTTCGACCGAGGGGGGGCCCCGGCAAGGTGGACGCCCTGCCGGGCTGCGCTGCGGCAGGGTGGAGGGTCGGCGGACGGCGCACGGGCCGCGGATGTGGTCGGGAGGACCCGGGCGTGAGCATCGTCGTGCAGAAGTATGGCGGCTCGTCGGTCGCCGACGTGGCCCAGATCGGCCGAGTTGCAGCCCGCATCGCAGAGACGCGACGAGCGGGCCACCAGGTGGTGGTCGTGGTCTCGGCGATGGGGGACACGACCGACCGCCTCCTGGGCCTCGCCCGCCAGGTGAGTTCCGATCCACCGCGGCGCGAACTCGACATGCTCCTCACCGCGGGCGAGCGGATCTCGATGGCCCTCCTCTCGATGGCACTCCACGAGCGGGGCATCGACGCCATCTCCTTCACTGGCTCCCAGAGCGGCATCATCACCAACGACGCCCACGCCGGCGCGCGGGTCGTGGAGGTGCGCCCGGTCCGCATCCAGGACGAGCTGATGCGCGGCCGGGTGGTGATCGTCGCGGGTTACCAGGGGGTGTCGTACAAGCGGGAGGTGACGACCTTGGGCCGGGGCGGTTCGGATACCACCGCCGTGGCCTTGGCGGCGGCATTGGGCGCCGAGTACTGCGAGATCTGCTCCGACGTGGATGGGGTGTACAGCGCCGATCCCCGGATCATCGAGGATGCGCGGCAGCTGGCCGAGGTCTCCCACGATGAGATGCTCGCCCTCTCGGAGGCGGGCGCGCGGGTGCTCCACCGGGCGGCGGTGGAGTACGCGAAGCAGGCGGGCATCACGCTGTGGGCGCGGGCGACCCAGAGCCCGCCGGGTGCCTCCGGCGATGGGACCTGGGTGCGGGTGGCGCCCCCCGATCCGCCGCGGCGGGTCACCGGTGTGGCCCACCGAGCCGTGCTCCTGTTGCGCCTGCCCGGGGCAAAGGGCCGCGACCTGGCGGCTCTGCTCGCCCGTGCCGGCGCCGAGGCACCGTGGCTGAGCTGGGCGGGCGAGGGCGCTCCGGCGGCCGCCCTCGTGCACCTGGAGGACCACCCCGACCCCGCCGCCCTCGCCGAGCGGCTGGCCGAGCTGGAGCCGGCGCTCGAGGTGCGAGGCGACGTTGCCGCGGTGAGCGCCGTGGGCTATGCGCTGGACCAGGAGCGCGAGGCGGTGGCCCGGGGCCTCGCGGCCGTCGAGGCAGCGGCGGGGCCGCTCTACTGCGTAGAGCAGGGGGCGCTTCGTCTGACCGCAGTGGTCGATGCCGTGCGGGCCGTTGCTGCGGTGCAGGCGCTCCACCAGGCGCTCCTAGGAGGCGAGGCGTGAGCGCACCCCGGGTGCTCGTCGTGGACGACGAGGCGTCCATCCGCTTCGTGCTCGAGCGGGCCCTCGGCCAGGAGGGATTCGAGGTGGTCTGTGCGGCGGGCCTCGCCGAGGCGCGCCGGAGCCTGGAGGCCGAGCGCTTCGCCGTGATCCTCTGCGACGTCAGGCTCCCCGACGGGAGCGGCCTCGATCTGGTCTCGGAAGTCGCGGCCACCTCCAGGCCGCCGAAGGTGGTCGTGATGACCGCGCGCGAGTCCATGGAGGTGGCGGTGGAGGCCATGAAGCGAGGCGCCCGCGACTTCGTGGTCAAGCCCTTCGACCTCGACCGACTCGCCGTATTGCTGCGGGAACTCACCCGAGGGCCCGCGGCCGCGCCGGGGGCGGCCTCCCCTATGCCCGAAACGCCGCCTCGCACCCGACTCCTCGGGAGCGCACCGAAGATGCTCGAGGTCTTCAAGGCGATCGGCCGGGTGGCTCCCAGTGATGTGACGGTTCTGGTCACGGGTGAGTCGGGGACGGGGAAGGAGCTGGTGGCCAGGGCCATCCACGACAACTCGCCACGCGCGGCAGAGCCCTTCATCACGGTCAACTGCGCGGCCATCCCGCCCGACCTGATGGAGAGCGAACTTTTCGGCCACGAGCGCGGTTCGTTCACCGGCGCCGTAGAGAGCCGAAAGGGAAAGTTCGAGCTGGCGGACCGCGGCACGCTCTTTCTCGACGAGGTGGGGGAGCTGCCATTGCCACTGCAGGCGAAGCTCCTCCGAGTCCTGCAGGAGCGGGTGATCGAGCGGGTGGGCGGCGTGCGGCCCCTGCGGGTCGACGTGCGCATCGTCGCGGCGACGCACCGCGACCTCGCACGGATGGTGCGCGAGGGCAGCTTCCGTGAAGACCTCTACTACCGGCTCAATGTGGTGCCCATTTTGCTGCCGCCGCTGCGCGAGCGGCCGGGGGACGTCGGCCTCCTCGCTCGCGCGCTCGTCGCCAAGTGGGGACCGGAGTTGGCGCGGCAGCCCGTGGAACTCGGTCGCGACGCCATCGATCTGCTCGAGTCCTATGCCTGGCCGGGGAACGTCCGGGAACTCGAGAACGTGCTGAAGCGGGCGCTGCTCTTCTGCCGCGGCGGCGTGCTCACCGCCGCGGAGATCCGAGAGGCCACCTTCCCAGGCTCCCCGGTGGCAGAGGTCAGCGAGCCGGTGCGGCCTGCCGCCGCCCCGCCCGCTGCGGCCGAAGGTATGCCCCCGGCCGCCTCCCCCTCCCTCGAGGAGCAGGTGGCGGCGGAGGTGCGCCGGCTCCTCGCACGACCTCAGGGGGGAGCAGGTGGGATCCATGCGGCGTTGATGCGGCCCGTCGAGCGCGCGCTCCTTGCGGCGGTGCTCGAGCACGCAGGCGGCAATCAGCTGAAGGCGGCGCGGGTCCTAGGCATGAACCGGAACACCCTTCGCCGCCGGATTCGCGAGCTGCAGGTGCCTGTCCCCGCCAAGCGCCGGAATCGACGGCGATCTTGAGCGCGCCGCAGCCGGCCGAAAAATGCATCCCATCCGGAATCTCCCGCCTCGGTTCGTGTGTTGGCCCGCCGAATACCGAGTGATAGCGTCCGAGGCCCCTGCCCTGGCACGTCGACGGACGAAGAGAGGAGAGCTTCGATGGAGCAGAGGATGGAGAGCAGTCAGCCGGTGGCGAGCGACGTTCAGGCGATCAACGAGCGGGTGAAGGCGGAGAGTGCCTTCGTCGATCAGATCTTCCGAGAGGTCGGCAAGGTCATCGTCGGCCAGCGCTACATGATAGAGCGCATCCTCATCGGGATCTTGACCGGAGGCCACGTGCTCCTCGAGGGCGTGCCAGGTCTGGCAAAGACGCTCACCATCAACACCCTCGCACAGGCGATGCACGCTAGCTTCCGGCGCATTCAGTTCACCCCCGATCTCCTTCCCGCCGACCTCATCGGCACCCTCGTCTACCGGCAGGAGACGGGGGAGTTCGTGGTGAAGAAGGGGCCCATCTTCGCGAACCTGATCCTGGCCGACGAGGTCAACCGCGCCCCAGCGAAGGTGCAGTCGGCGCTGCTCGAGGCGATGCAGGAGCGGCAGGTCACCATCGGCGATACCACCTATCCACTGCCGCGTCCCTTCCTGGTGATGGCGACGCAGAACCCCGTCGAGCAGGAGGGGACCTACCCGCTGCCCGAGGCGCAGGTGGACCGCTTCATGCTCATGGTGAAGGTGGGCTACCCGTCCAAGAAGGAGGAGCGCGAGATCATGGATCGCATGACCACCGGAACGCCGGAGGCGGTGCAGCGGGTGGTCGAGCCGCAGGAGATCGAGCGCGTCCGCGGTGTGGTGCGGCAGGTGTACATGGACGAGCGCCTGAAGGACTACATCGTCGACCTCATCCATGCGACGCGCTTCCCCGAGCAGTACGGGCTCGCAGACCTGAAGAGCTACATCGAGTATGGCGCCTCGCCGCGGGCCACCATCTATTTGAACCTTGCGGCGCGGGCCCACGCCTTCCTCCGGCATCGTGGCTTCGTGACCCCGGAAGACATCAAGGCGGTCGGCCTCGACGTGCTCCGGCACCGGGTGATCCTGACCTACGAGGCGGAGGCCGACGAGCAGACCAGCGAGATGGTGGTGCAGCGCATCTTCGATGCCGTCGAGGTGCCCTGATGCTTCCCAAGGATCTCGTCAAACGGATACGCCGCATCGAGATCCACACCCGGCGCGCGGTCAACGACGCCCTCGCAGGGCAGTACCACTCCGTCTTCAAGGGGCGCGGCATGGCCTTCGCGGAGGTGCGGCAGTACCAGCCCGGCGATGAGATCCGCACCATCGATTGGAACGTCACGGCGCGGATGCGTGAGCCCTATGTGAAGGTCTTCACCGAGGAGCGCGAGCTGACCGTGATGCTCCTCGTCGACCTCTCCGCCAGTGGCGATTTCGGATCGGTGGACAAGAGCAAGAACGAGGTGGCGGCGGAGATCGCAGCACTCCTCGCGTTCAGCGCGATCCAGAACAACGATCGGGTGGGAGCGATCCTCTTCACCGATGAGGTGGAGCGCCTCATCCCGCCGAAGAAGGGGCGCAAGCACGTCCTGCGTCTCATCACCGAGATCCTCACCTTCCGCCCGCAGCACCGGGGCACGGACCTCGCCGGCGCGCTCGAATACCACCAGCGGGTGATGCATCGCTCCTCGGTGACCTTCCTGATCTCCGATTTCCTGGACGAGGGGTGGGAGAAGGCGCTGCGGCTGTGCGCGCGGCGGCACGACCTCATCCCCGTGGTGCTCCGCGATCCGTGGGAGGAGCACCTTCCCGCTGTGGGGATGGTGTTGGCAGAGGATGCTGAGACGGGCGTGCCGATGGTCCTCGACACCGGGAGCCCCCGGCTACGCAAAGCGTACGCGGCGCTGCAGCACCGGTATCGGCTTCGGCTGGCCCACGAGTTCAAACGGCTGGATCTCGACCACGTGGAAGTGCGCACCGACCATGACTACGTGGGACCGCTCGTGGCGTTCTTCCGGTCGAGGGCGCGGAGGCGCGCGGCATGAGCGGCGAGCAGCAGGCGACGGATCAACTTCCCGAGTGGAAGCCCCCTTCGCTCGAGGTGGACGTGCAGCCACGCGAGGTGAAGGTGGGGGACACCCTCGAGTATCGGATCCGCGTGGTGCACCCCGAGGACGTCGCAGTGCGGCTGCCTGCCTCGCCTCCCCTCGCCCCCTACGAACTCATCGGGCTCGATCACGAGCAGGAGCCCGTCGAGGGGGGCGTGCGCGAGACGTGGACCCTCCACCTCGGCGTCTACCACGTGGAAGAGGCGGACGTTCCCCAACTGGTCCTTCCGGTGGTGACTCCGGAGGGTCCGGCGCGCCTCGTGCTCCCCCCGCAGCACGTGATCCTGCAGGGACAGGTGTCCGATCCAAAGAGCGCCAAGCCGCGCGAGCTGGCGCCACCGGAAACGGTGTGGATCGAGGACTACACACCGCTCTACATCGGGGGCGCCGTCCTCGCAGCGCTCCTTCTCCTGCTCGCCGGATGGATTGGCATTCGAAGGTGGCGTGCTCGGCCTCGCAAGGCCCCGCCGCCCCCTCCGCCTCTGCCCTTGGACGTGCGCACGCGAAAGGCCATCGAGGCGCTGCAGGCACGGAGGCTCCTCGAGGCCGGCCGTCATCGCGAGTACTACTTCGAGCTCTCCGAGATCCTCCGGCGCTACCTCGGGGAGCGCTTCCATTTCGATGCACTCGAGTGCACGACCACCGAACTCCTCGAGCGGCTTCGCGATCGGCCGACGCCGGGGCTCGACTACGCGAAGCTCGAGTCCTTCCTCTACCTTGCCGATCGGGTGAAGTTCGCCCGCTACAGGCCCACGGCGGCCGAGTCGAGTGAGGCGTTGGACACCGTCTATGCCATCGTGGATGCCACGACCCGTGCGGTCAGGGCGGCAGAGGCGGCCCGCGCGGAAGAGGCCCTGCCCGCAGAGGAGGCAGCTTGATGGAGCTGTCGACCTTCCAGTTTGCGCGGCCCTTCGCGCTCCTCCTCCTCGTCGCAGTGCCCTATGTGCTCGTAGCGATGTGGCTGTATCGCCGTCGGACGCCGCGCCTTCGATTCCCCAGCAGCCATCTGGCCGAGGGGCTCAAGCCCACGCTGTGGACGCGGCTGCGGTGGCTCCCCCCCCTGCTCCGCGTCCTCGCCGTGGCGCTGGCGGTGCTCGGGCTCGCGCGGCCACAGGTGCGCGCACAGCGGACCGAGGACGTGACGGTGGAGGGCATCGACATCGTGATTGCGCTCGACGTCTCGACCTCGATGCGTGCCGTCGACTTCAAGCCGAGGAATCGCCTCCATGTCGCGAAGCAGGTGATTGCGGACTTCATCCGGAAGCGCGTCAACGACCGGATCGGTCTCGTAGTCTTCGCGGGCGAGGCCTATACGCAGGCCCCGCTGACGCTCGACTACAACGTCCTGCTCGACGTGCTGAAGTCGGTTCGAATGGGCGTCATCGAGGATGGGACGGCCATCGGAAACGCGCTGGCGACCAGCCTCAACCGGCTGAAGAAGAGCAAGGCCAAGTCGAAGGTGGTCATTCTCGTGACCGATGGAGACAACAACTCGGGGAACATCTCGCCCACCGAGGCAGCGGCCATCGCCAAGCAAATGGGCGTGAAGGTTTACACCATCATGGTGGGGAAGGGGGGGAAGGTTCCTTATCCCGTCGATGGGCTCTTCGGTAAGCGCTACCAGTACGTGGAGATGCCGGTAAATCCGGCTCTGCTCAAGCAGATCGCCAAGACGACGGGCGGCGAGTTCTACGTCGCCACCGACCGAGAGTCACTGGAGCGGAACTTTCAGAGCATCCTCGACGAGTTGGAGAAGACGAAGCTGATGGAGGGGGGCACCTACGTGCGCTACACGGAGGTCTTCCCTCTGGCGATCCTGCCGGCGGTGCTCCTCCTCTTTTTGGAACTTTTGCTGTCCGCGACGCGACTGAAGACCTTTCCGTGATGACGAATGCCTGGCAGTTCAGCCTCCTAGGCTACAAGGCGCGACTCCTGCACCCGGAGTACCTCCTCCTCGCGGGAGGTGCGGCGGTGCTGTGCGCGTTCCTCTTTGCCTTGCACTGGCGCCGGGTACGGGAGCTGCGTCGCCGTATCCCCGCGCGCCTGCTTGGGCGGCTCGTGCCCGCCTTCTCCCCCGTCCGGCGGGCGACCCGCCTCTCATCCACTCTGACCGCCTGCGTCCTGTTCTGTCTTGCATTGACCCAGCCTCAGTGCGGCGCCGGAACGGAACTCGCCAAGAAGATGGGCATCGACGTGGTGGTGGCTCTCGATGTGTCCAAGTCCATGCTGGCGCGGGACGTGCGGCCCTCGCGGCTCGAGCGGGCGAAGCTCGAGCTGAACGAGCTCATCGACAGCCTCTCCGGGGATCGCTTCGGCCTCGTGGTCTTCGCGGGTGCCAGCTTCGTGCAATGCCCGCTGACCACCGACTATGCGGCGGCAAAGCTCTTCCTGCGCGCCGTCGATCCCTCGGCCATGCCCCGCCAGGGGACCGACATCGCCGGGGCCCTGCGCACGGCGCGGCGCATGCTCCTCAGTCGCGAGGGAGCCCGGTCCCGGGTGGTGGTGCTCCTCACGGATGGTGAAGATCACGAAGGGGGCGCACTCGATGCCGCCCGCGAGTTGGCCAAGGATGGCATTCGCGTCTTCGCGGTTGGGATCGGCTCACCCAACGGCGAGCCCATCCCCATCCTGGATGAGAACGGAGAGGTGGTCGGCTACGAGAAGGACCGCCAAGGGAATACGGTCATCTCCCGTCTCGACGAGGCGACACTCAAGGAGATCGCGCGGATCACGGGCGGCAAGTACGTCGCCGCGGGCACGGCGGGTGCGGGCGTGGAGGAGGTGGTCAAAGCGCTCGGAGAGCTGGAGAAGGCGGAGTTCGAGGCGCGTCTCACCACCCGCTGGGAAGACCGGAGCGTGCTCTTGCTCTTCCCGGCCTTTCTTCTGTTGCTCCTCGGTACGGTGATCGCGCCCGGACGGGCCCAGCGGCAGCACTCCACTGCGCCGGCAGCAGGACGGCAGGCGGCGAAGGCGGGCCCCGGCGCCCGCGGAAAGACCCGGACACTGGCGGCGCTCCTCGTTCTCTTCGTGCCGCTGTTGGGGGGCGCGAAGCTCTTCGAGACGGAGCACCCCCTGGTGGCGCAGGGGAATGCCGCGTGGGAGAAAGGCGATCTGGACGCGGCGATTGCCGCCTACCGCAAGGCCGCCGAGGCGGAGCGGGATCCGAAGCAGCGCGCGAAGATCTTCTACAACCTGGGTACCGCCCTGGCGGCCAAGGGGGACGTCGCTGGCGCGCGGGAGGCGCTGCAGGCGGCACTGGCCACTGAGGATGGGACCCTGAAGGCTCGCGACCTGTACAACCTGGGGACGGCACTCCTCGCCGCCGGCGACCCCCGGAGCGCCCTCGACCCACTGAAGCGTTCGTTGCGCCTCGATCCTGGCAACGAGGATGCGAAGTACAACCTCGAGCTGGCCTTGCGGCTCTTGCAGCAGAAGCAGGAGCAGCAGAAGCAGGACCAGCAGCAGCAGGAGCAGCAGAAGCAGGACCAGCAGCAGCAGGAGCAGCAGAAGCAGGACCA
>CAYYHA010000036.1:0-27582 GCA_964471535.1 uncultured Myxococcia bacterium
GAAGCCCTGGAATCCGAGGGCTCGGCGCGGTCCTTCACGCTGCCCGGCGGAGTGGTGGCCTCGCTCTCGATGGGGGTTCTCGCGTTCGCGTTCCAGGCCTTCCCCAGTGTGCCCGTGCAGCGCGTCGGTGGACCTGGGACCTATGCGCTCGGGGCCGAGCGGGTGCTCCGCGTGGTGCCCTGGGGGGGCGCCGAAGGCGGGTGGGAGGAAGGCCGGCCGGTGGGCCGGGTGCCCGCTTCGCCCCTCGTGCTCCGGGGACCGAAGCCGGGCGACCGGTGTTGGGACGGCCGCCGGCTCGCCGCGATCCTCGAGCAGGCGCGCATCCCCGTGCACGCCCGGCCCGCGGTGCCCGTGCTGGTCGACGGGGCGGGCCGCGTGGTGTGGGCCGAGGGCTTGGTGGGCATGACCGAGCCCGCACTGGACGGGAGGCCGGGCGGCACCTGGGCGGTCGGGGTGGAGCCGGTGCCGGGGGGCGACAGCCAGGCGCGGCGGTGAGACGGCAGCGGGAATGGAGCACAGGGGCCCAAGCGTCTGCCTCTATGGCGTCCGGCGGACACACGGGCCATGCTTAGGGCCTGCCGGGAAGCTGTGATACACCCGGAGGCAAGTTTCCCTTTTCGACCCAACGAGAAAACCTGTGAAGCAGTCTCACAAATCGATCCTCCTCTGGGCCCTGCTGATCGTGATGTTCGTCAGCTTCTTCCAGCTCTTGCGGCAGCCGGCCAAGAACGAGCGGAAGCTCGACTACGCCTCCTTCCTCGCCGAGTTGGAGCAGGAGAACGTCGAGTCGGTGAAGATCAAGGGGGAGCAGTACACGGGGACGCTCAAGACCGGGGAAGCGTTTGCCACCGTGGGTCCGAAGCTCGACGCGGCGGCGGCGCGTGAGCTCTACGACAAGTACGGGGTGAAGGTGGAGTTCGAGCCCCAAGAGCAGGGGAGCATCTGGCTCTCGCTCTTCCTCAACTGGCTCCCCCTCATCTTCATCTTCCTGCTCTTCCTCTACTTCATGCGGCAGCTGCAGAGCGGCGGCGGCAAGGCGATGAGCTTTGGCAAGAGCAAGGCAAAGCTCCTCACCGAGCACACCAACAAGGTGACCTTCGACGACGTCGCCGGGATCGAGGAGGCCAAGGAGGAGCTCGAGGAAATCGTCGCCTTCTTGAAGGACCCGAAGCGTTTCACCCGGCTCGGGGGCCGGATTCCCAAGGGCGTGCTCATGATGGGATCGCCGGGCACCGGTAAGACGCTGCTCGCCCGGGCCATCGCCGGCGAGGCGGGGGTGCCCTTCTTCTCCATCTCGGGATCCGACTTCGTGGAGATGTTCGTGGGCGTCGGTGCGAGCCGGGTGCGCGATCTCTTCGAGCAGGCCAAGAAGCACGCCCCCTGCATCATCTTCATCGATGAGATCGATGCGGTGGGGCGCCACCGGGGTGCCGGCCTTGGCGGCGGGCACGACGAGCGGGAGCAGACTCTGAACCAACTCCTCGTGGAGATGGACGGCTTCGAGGCCAACGAAGGCGTGATCATCGTCGCTGCGACCAACCGCCCCGACGTCCTCGATCCCGCCCTCCTGCGGCCCGGCCGATTCGACCGGCGCATCGTGGTACCGCGCCCCGACCTGCGCGGACGGGTCGGCATTTTGCAAGTGCACACCCGCAAAATGCCCATCGCGCCCAACGTGGATCTCGAGGTGATCGCTCGGGGTACGCCGGGCTTCTCGGGCGCGGACCTGGAAAACCTGGTCAACGAGGCGGCGCTGGTGGCGGCGCGCAAGGGGAAGGACGCCGTCGACCTCGAGGACTTCGAGTGGGCCAAGGACAAGGTGCTCATGGGCACCGAGCGTCGCTCGATGATCATGAGCGAAGAGGAGCGTCGCACCACCGCGGTCCACGAGGCGGGTCACGCCTTGGTCGCCCATCTCCTCCCCGACACCGATCCGCTCCACAAGGTGACGATCATCCCCCGCGGGCGTGCGCTGGGCGTCACGATGCAGCTGCCGGAAGAGGACAAGTACAGCTACCACAAGGAATACCTGCTCAACCGCATCGCGGTCATGATGGGGGGGCGCCTCGCCGAGGAGATCGTCTTTGGACGCATCACGTCCGGTGCTGCCAACGACATCGAGCAGGCCACCGAGATGGCTCGCCGGATGGTCTGCGAGTGGGGGATGAGCGAGAAGCTCGGCCCGCTCAACTATGCTCAGTCGGATGGCGAGGTTTTCTTGGGACGCGACATCCAGACCCCCTCGCACTACTCGCAGCAGACGGCCGAGGCCATCGACGCCGAGGTTGCGCGCATCGTGAAGGAACAGTACCAGCGCGCTCGGCAGCTCCTCGAGGAGAACCGCGAGAAGCTCGACCGGCTGGCGCAGGCGCTCATGGAGTACGAGACGCTCTCCGGCGCCGAGGTGGAAACGGTGCTCGCGGGGGGCGAGATCGAGCGGGCCCCTTCGGAGACCGCCGCCCCGCCCCCTGCGGAGGAGCAGAAAGCGCAGGCCAAGGACAAGAAGAAGATCCTCGAAGCCCTCGAGGGTCTCGCCCAGGGCGGCGGCATGCCCGAGCCGGAGAACGCCTGAGGGACGGCGGGTCGACGGGTGGACCTGCGGCGGGCCAGCGTCCGCCAGGGCAGGGCGACGGCGTGCAATGGCAGCGCGGCTGCGGTAGACGAGGAGCATGCGCCTTCTCGTCCGCACGGTGCCCGTCGACAGCGATGCCGACCTCGTGGCGCTGGCACGTCGGGTCGGTATCGCCGAGAGTCGCGTGCCCTGGGCCGCCCAGGCGTTGGGGCGCCCTGCCTGCCTGCTCCTGACCCACTTGCCCGAAGGCGCGGCCACTCTGCTGCGCCAGCTCGCCGGCCCGCCGGAGCGCGAAGGGGCAGGCCCACGCCTGCTCACCGGCGGGGGAGAGGCGGCGGTGCTGGCGGGGAGCCGATGGGAACTCTTCTCGCTGGCAAGCCGCCTTGCGGCTTTGGACCATCCGGCGGCGGCGCCGCTCTCCGAGGCGATGGCTCACGCACTCGCATCGACGAAGGGGCCGCCGCGGGAGATGGAGATCGGCGGCCGGCGCTTCGACTTCGGCCGTCGCACCTGGGTGATGGGGATCCTGAATGTCACCCCCGACTCCTTCAGCGACGGCGGGCGCTACCTCGACGAGGACGCCGCAGTGGCCCGCGGGGAGGCGCTCCTCGAGGAGGGGGCGGACCTGTTGGACATCGGGGGGGAGTCGACGCGCCCCGGCGCCGCACCGGTGGAGGCGGAAGAGGAGCAGCGGCGGGTGGTGCCGGTGGTGCGCCGCCTTGCGGCCCATGGGGTCCCGATCTCGGTGGACACCACCAAGGCCTCCGTGGCGCGGGCGGCCCTCGATGCCGGTGCTGCGATGGTGAACGACGTTTCGGGTCTGGAACGCGATCCCGAGATGGCCCAGACCGTCGCGGACGCCGGTGTGCCGGTGGTGCTCATGCACATGCGCGGCACGCCGGCGACCATGCAGGCGAAGGCCTCCTATCGGGATCTGCTCGAAGAGGTGATGGATGGGCTCCTGCGGGCGATGGCACGGGCGCGGGACGCGGGGATCGACGAGGCCCAGATCGTGGTGGATCCCGGCATCGGCTTTGCGAAGCGGGCACCGCACACGTTGGCGCTGCTCCGTGACCTCGAGAGCCTGGCCACCCTCGGGCGTCCCATTCTGGTGGGGGCGAGCCGGAAGTCCTTCATCGGCGCGGTCTGCGGAGCCGAGGTGGGGGAGCGACTCCCAGGGAGCCTCGCCGCCGCGGTCCTCGCGGCGGAGCACGGCGCCCACTTCCTGCGCGTGCACGACGTGAAGGAGACGCGGCAGGCGCTCGCCGTCTTCGACGCGGTGCGCGGCGAAGCCGAGCGGGGGGAGGCCTTTGGCTGCGGCAGCAGCGAGGCCCGCCTCGCCTCGGATGCGCGCCTGCGCGGGGGAGGCACCTGATGGAGAACCTACTCGGCGGGGTGGATTCGGAGTGGCTGCGGTGGGGCCTTCGCGGTCTCGACTTTCTCCTCGTCTACTACCTGCTCTACCGCATCCTGCTCCTGATCAAGGGCACGCGGGCCGTGCAGATGCTCGTTGGCCTGCTGCTCATCATCGGGGCCTACTTCGCCAGCCGAGTCCTGGGCCTCTCCACCCTGCATTGGCTCATCGGAAACTTCATCTCCTACTCCTTCATCTTCATCATCATCGTGCTCTTCCAGCACGACATCCGGCGGGGGCTGCAGCGTCTCGGCGGGGCTCCGCTCCTCGCCACCACCGACCGGCGGGTGGGCAGTGCGGTGGTGGAGGAGGTCGTCAAGGGCGTTGCGGCGCTTGCGGCGCGACGATTGGGGGCGCTCATCGTGATCGAGCGCGCTGCGGACCTCGAGGACTACGTGAAGCAGGGGACCCCCATCGACGCGGAGGTCACGCGGGAACTGCTCCTTGCTCTGTTCCAGCACGCCTCACCGCTGCATGACGGCGCGGCAATCCTACGCGGCCGGCGTGTCGCGGCGGCGGGCGTCTTCCTGCCCCTGACCACCGCCGACGATGTGGCACGGGAACTCGGGACGCGGCATCGCGCCGCGCTTGGCCTGGCGCAGGAGGTCGATGCGGCGGTGATCGTCGTGAGCGAGGAGCGGGGGGAGATCTCGCTCGCCGTCGAGGGTCGTCTGCAGCGGGGGCTGGATCAGGGGACGCTTCGCCGGGAGCTGCAGCGTCTGCTCCTACCGGAACAGCGGGGCTTTCTCGCTGGGCTGCGGGAACGCCTGGAGGGCTGACCGGTGCGCCTTCTCACCGAGAACTGGCGCCTCAAGCTTCTCGCTGCATTGCTCGCCGCCAGCCTCTACGCCTACGTGCAGACCGAGCGGGAGGTGACGAAGGTCCTGCGTCCGCAGATCGTGCTTCGCCTGCCGGACGACCTCATCAGCGTGGGTGAGGTCCCGGAGCGGGCGCGGGTGGTCGTCTCGGGGCCGTGGGCCTTCGTGACTACCATCGAGGAGGAGGATATTCCGCCGATCACCATCGACTTGGGAGAGAGTGCACCCGGGCCCGTTACCTGGTTCCTCGACGAGTCCTCGGTCCGAGTTCCCCCGGGGCTACGCGTGGCTTCCGTGACCCCGGCCGTCGTCGAGATCGAGCTCGATCGCGTCGTCACCCGGGAGGTACCGGTGACGCCGAAGCTCACTGGGACGCCGGCGCCTGGTTTCGTGGCGGCAGATCCCCGCGTCCGCCCAGAGACCGTGGCGCTCATCGGTGCAGCACGGGAACTCGAGCCGGTCACGGAGGTGGCCACCGAGACCATCGATCTGACGGGCGTCCGCGAGACCATCGTACGAGAGGTGCGCTTGGTGGTTCCTTGGCCCCACGTGGCACGCGCCGACACGACGCCGGTGCAGGTGACCCTCCCC
Organism: uncultured Myxococcia bacterium; assembly: GCA_964471535.1. Lineage (GTDB taxonomy): Bacteria > Myxococcota > Myxococcia > SLRQ01 > SLRQ01 > CAYYHA01. The sequence continues at coordinate 5,396 of CAYYHA010000036.1, forward strand.
ATCCGCGAGGAGATCACCGAGCGCACCCTGCGGGGTATCCCAGTGCACCTGCCCGAGGGTATCGAGGCGACGGCCGAGCCGGAGGTGGTGACCATACGCGTGCGGGGCAACCGCGCCCTCGTCGGCGCGCTCGATGCCGAAGCAATCAGGATCCACCTGCCCGCCGAGCGCCTGCCGCCACCTGGCGAGCGGGCGCGCGTCGCGTTGGACGTGCGCGCGCCGGATGGCGTAGAAGTGCTCACGGCGCCGGCCGTGGAGGTGGCGCGTCCCGCTGCTGTGGAGCGCCCCGCCGGGACGGGGCTCGCTGCACCCACTCTCGAGGCACCCTGAAGCGATGCAGAGGCATGAACGAAGGCTCTTCGGCACCGACGGCGTACGCGGGGTGGCCAACGTCCACCCCATGACCACCGAGGTAGCGATGCGCCTTGGGCAGGCCATCGCCTACCACGTGCGGCGGGGGCGCCGCCGCCACCGGATCTTCATCGGAAAGGACACGCGCCTGTCCGGCTACATGCTCGAGCAGGCGCTCGCGGCGGGCATCTGCTCGATGGGGGTGGACGTACTCCTCTCGGGGCCGCTGCCCACGCCGGGCATCGCCTTCCTCACCCACTCGATGCGCGCGGACGCAGGCACGGTGATCAGCGCGTCCCACAACCCCTACCAGGACAACGGCATCAAGTTCTTCGCGCGGGACGGCTTCAAGCTTCCCGACGAGGTCGAACTCGAACTCGAGCGCTACGTCCTGGGGGAGGACGGGTCCCTCGACGGCGCGCGGCCGACGAAGGGTCGGGTGGGCAAGGCCTTCCGCATCGACGATGCAGTGGGGCGCTACGTCGTGCACCTGAAGAACCGCTTCCCCGATCGGCTGACGCTCGACGGGGTGCGCATCGTGGTGGACTGCGCCCACGGCGCCGCCTACCGGGTCTCCCCGGCGGTCTTCGAGGAGCTGGGGGCACAAGTGGTGCCCATGGGCGTGCGTCCCGACGGCCGCAACATCAACCGGCGCTGCGGCGCCCTCCACCCCGAAGCCATGGCCCACCGGGTGGTGCAGACGCGCGCCCACATCGGCGTGGCCCTCGATGGCGATGCCGATCGCCTGGTGGTGGCCGACGAGACGGGGAGGGTGGTGCACGGCGACGCGCTCCTGGCGGCGCTCGCCCGGCACCTGGTGGAACGAAAGGCCCTGCGCCGGCGCACGCTGGTGACGACGGTGATGAGCAGTGTCGCCCTCGACCATGCGATGGCAGAGGTGGGTGGGAAGGTGATTCGCACCCAGGTGGGGGACCGCTACGTCGTCGAGCGCATGCGCCGGAGCCGTCTCAACTTCGGGGGCGAGCAGTCGGGCCATCTCGTCTTCCTCGACCATGCCACCACCGGCGATGGCACCCTGGCGGCGCTGATGGTGCTCGCGATGATGCTCGAGAAGGAGCGGCCGCTCTCCGAGCTGGTCGCGGGCTTCGAGCCGTATCCCCAGGCGCTCATCTCGGTGCAGGTGGCCTCCAAGCCGCCCCTGGACACGGTGGATTCGGTGCAGCGGGTACTCCGTGAGGTGGAACGCCGCCTCCGTGGCCGGGGTAGAGTGCTGGTGCGTTACTCGGGCACCGAGCCGAAGGCACGGGTGCTCGTCGAGTCGGACGATCCCGAGCTGGCCCGTGGCTCCGCCGAGCGCATCGCCGAGGTGCTCGAGCGGTCGCTGGCCGCGTGAGCGCCCGTGAGGATGCCGAGCCGATGCCCTACGTGTGCGGTCCGCCTCCGGTCGGGGCAAAGGGGCAGGGCCGCTAGCCGAAGAGGCGGAAGAGGAAGTCGAGGAGCCCAGGCCCGCCGACGCGATGCTGCACGGGCATCGAGAGCACCGACTTCACCTCGGGAAGCGGCCGCACCGGTTCGCGCTCCGCTGCGGGCCTGGGCGGGCCGTCGGGCGTACGCGCCGCCCAGGCTTGCAAGCTGGCGATCTCGCCTCCATCCAGCCATACGCCGTGGGATCGACACACGTCCACCACCACCCCCGAGGTCTTTTCCCAGTTGAGTCGGTTCATGAGCTGGCCGCAGCGGGGGCAGGGGATGTAACCCTGGCCGAGGGGGCTCGGGCTCTTCGTGCCACCGTCGAGCACGGCCTCCGGTGACCAGCGCCCCGACTTCGCCTGGGCGCGCACGTCCTGCACGACGTGCTCGAGCTCCCCGGCATCGAACCAGGCACCCTCGCAGTGCTCGCACACGTCGACGCTCACGCCATCGAAGGTGATGGAGAGCAGTTCGCGCGCCTCGCCGCAGCGGGGGCAGCGGCGCCCGCTCTCTCGGAAGCGGAAACCGTGCCCGGCATAGCGCACCCCCTCTCCACAGAAGGTGCAGCGCGCTTCGCTGCCGAAGACGGCACCACAGGCAGGACAAGCAACGTTCTCATCCATGGGTGGACCTCCGGTGAGGCGGCACATGGCCGCACGCGGCATCCCCGGCGGAAGGCGGTGGTCGAAACGGCACCGCGAAGCGATCGGGCATCAGCCCACGGCCCGGTACAGAACGCGCCCGCGTTTGTCGCGCCCCGCCTTCACGCGGCCGTCGCGGACGAGCACTTCTAGGTGTGATTCCACCTCGGTGGTTGGCAGGCCCGCGCCGAGGGCGACCCGCCCCGGCGTGACCCATCCGCCGGCGCGGGAGACTGCGGAGTAGACCGCCTCCTTCGGGCTGACGCCTGCGCCGGTGGCGACACCCTTCGCGGCCAAGGCCTGCTCGTCCTCGGGGATTTCGAGGGCCCGCGTCTGCTTGCGGAACCAGATCGTCAACCCGAGGAAGCTGCCGCCAAAGAGCACGAGCAGGAGGACGATCCCCGTCAGCCCGACTCCCCCCGTGTCCTTGGGGATGCTGCCGTCGTAGAAGGGTCGGATGTTGCGCGCGGGCGGTGGGCCCTTGGGCGCGTCGGCCTTGGCGACATCCGCCCACTCGGACTGGGCGTAGGCGCCCGCCGTCGGCCCCGCGAAAAGGGCGAACGCGAGCAGGAGGAGCCCCACCTTGCGCGTACCTGCCATGGGTGGGGAGATGATACGACCGCGCTGGAACACGGGTCAATCGACGGTCCGGCGGCGCAGGGGGCGCGGCGCAGGGGGGTCTCGGCCAGGCGCGGGCCATGCCGTTCCAACGCGACGGCGGGTCGCCCGCTGACGCCTGCGGCCGCTGCGCCCTCGGGGTATCATGCCGACCGATGCGCCGCCTCTTCGTCCTGCTGCAGAACCTCCTGACTGCGGTCTTCGTCGGCACGCAGAATCTCTTGAAGCGCCTCGGCCTCCGGGCGCCGGTGCCCGAGTACGTGAGCTTCGAGCTGCGCGGCGATCCGCCTTGGCGTCCGCCGCCGCTGTTGCGGCGCGCCTTCGCGCGGCTCTCTGGTCCGGGGCCCACCCCCGATCTGCACACGCTCTCCCATCGCTTCGAGCGTATCGCGCGGACGGGACGCGTCCGGGGCGTGGTGCTCCGCGTGGATGGGTTCACCGGTAGTCTCTCGAAGATCGATGCCCTCTGCGAGCGGGTGGAGATGCTGCGCGGCGCCGGCAAGGAGGTGGTCTTCTGGTGCCCGCAGGCGACGCAGGGCGAGCTGCTGCTCCTCTTCCGGGGAGATCGTCTCTTCCTCGCCCCTGGCGGTCGCCTCGATCTGAAGGGCTTCGCCGTCGAGGCGATGACGGCGGGGCGTGCGATGCAGAAGCTGGGCGTGCGACCCACGGTGTTTCGGCGGGGCACCCATAAGACGGCGGCGGAGATCTTTACCGAGGACGGGATCAGCGACGCACAGCGAGAGACGCTGGAGGCGATCCTCGACGATCTGGATGCGCGTCTGATCGGGTCACTGGTGGAAGGCCGGGGCCTCGACGCGTCGGAGGCCCGCCGCGTCGTCGACGAGGGCCCCTACCCAGCGCGGCGCGCGCTCGAGGCGGGCCTGGTCGACGGGCTCTGTTTCGGCGACGAAGTCGCCGCCCGCCTCGCCGAGGCGGAGTCCCCGACTGCGGTGGAGGGTTCGGAGGGGAGAGGCGCGGCGGGGGTGCGGATTGCGCCGTGGCTCGCCTTCCGCGCCAGTGGCCCGGAGCGCATCGACTGGAAACCGGTGCTCGGGCGCCACCGGGTTGTTGCGGTGATTCCCATTCGCGGCTTCATCAACGAGGGCGAGAGCCGCCTCCTCCCCGGAGGTGTGCAGGTTGCCGGTGCGCGGAGCATCGGGGAGGCGCTCGCCGCTGCGCGCAGCAATCCCGCGGTGCGCGCCGTGGTCCTCCACATCGACTCGCGGGGAGGCTCGGCGCTGGCCAGCGACCTCATCTGGCGGGAGGTACGCCGCACTGCGGCCAAGAAGCCCGTGGTCGCCTTTCTCGATCGCGTCGCCGCGAGCGGGGGGTACTACTGTGCCGCGGCCGCTACGGAGATCGTGGCGAGCCCTGGGGTGCTCACCGGCTCCATTGGGGTGGTCACCGCCTTCTTCGATTTGAGCGGCCTCTACGGCCGGCTGGGCCTTCGCCGGGAGGTGCTGGCGCGAGGCCGGCGCGCGGCGCTGGGCACGACCACGCGGCCACCCACAGAGGACGAGCGGCAGGCCATGGAGGAGGAGGTCGCGGCGGTGTACGCGTGCTTCCTCGACCGCGTCGCCGAGGGCCGGGGCCTGTCCCGGGCGGCGGTGGAGGCGGTTGCGGAGGGGCGGGTCTATACCGGCCGGCGCGCCCTGGACCTGGGCCTGGTGGATGCGGTGGGAGACTTCGAGGACGCCCTCGAGGCGGCGCGGCGCCTCTGTGGGCTCCCGCGCCGAGTCACCTTGGAGGTGCGCACCCTGGACCTCGGTGCACCGGGCCTCTTGCCTCGACTCTTGCGACCGGTGGGGCGGGCCGCGCGCTGGGCCTCGGCCCTCGGCCCCTTCGACCCCTTCGACCTCGCGTGGCTCGAGCGCGCGCTCGGGGGCCCGGAGCTGGCATGGGCGGTGCTGCCGGCCGGCGTCGTCGGCCCGGGGTGGGGAGCGCGGTGGTGAGCGCGCTCACGGAGCGACTGCTTCCCCACGTTCCCCGCTACCTGGTGCGGCGGCGCCTGGCGCCCGGCGGGCTGGGCACCTGGGGCGTGCGGGAGACGGGCACCTTGCTCCATGCGGATTTCCAGGGCTTCACGCGGCTCACCGAGCGACTCGCTGCCTTTGGAGCCGATGGTGCCCTGGCCTTGGGCGACATCCTCAACCGTTACTTTCGTATGCTCCTCGACGAGATCGCCCTCGAGCGGGGAGCCAACCTCGTCGCCTTCGGGGGGGACGGCTTCACGCTGGTCTCCTTCGATCCCGACGGCCCGGCGCAGCTGGTCGCCGCGGGCCTGGAGATGCAGGAGGCGCTGGCCCTCTTCCCGGTGGTGGAGACGCCGGCGGGGGAGTTCGAGCTGGCGCTGCGGGTGGGCGTGCATCGGGGCCCTTTCTTCCATGGGGTGGTGGAGGTTGCCGAGTCGGCGCAGTACCTGCTCGGCGGGCGCACCCTCGAGTCGGTGGTGCGCCTGGAGGAGAGGGCGCAGCCGGGGACGGTGGCGATCTCACGGGAGATCGCTCGGGCACTCGGGGAGTCGGTGCGGGTCGAGGAGGCGGGGGAGGGCCTGCGCGTGGCGGCCTTCGACGCGCGTCCGCCGCGGCGTCCCCCCGGCGCGCGCACGGTGGCGGCTGGACCGGAGCGGCTGACGCGGGCCGTGGCGCCCCTCATCTCGAAGGGGGTGCGCGAGCGCCTGCTCGAGACGCCGGAGGCCCCACGCCTCGCCCCCGAGTACCGGCCGGCCACGGCGCTCTTCGTGGCGCTGCGGGGGCTCCCCCTCGATGGCGATCCTCTCCGGGTCGCCCCCGTGCTCGAGAAGGTGCTCACGGGGATGAAGACCTTGATGGACACCCTCGGCCCGCCGGTGCGCAAATGGGACGTGGCCGAGGAGGGGCTGAAGATGATCTTCCTCTACGGGCTCACCGGGGATCCGCAGCACGCCTTCCACGCCGCGGCGACAGCCTATCTCCTGAGGGAGGCGCTCTGCAGCGAGGACGGCCGCTTTTCCCTCGCCTTCGGCCTTGCCTCGGGGATGGTGTGGACCGGAGAGGTGGGCGGCGCCGGTCGCCGTGAGTACACTGCGCTGGGGGATGCGCTGAACCTCGCCGCGCGCCTCGCGCAGCAGGCAAGGCCCTGGGAGATCCTGTGCGGCGAGGACCTCGCAGAGGCGCTCTCGGAGGTAGGCGAGGTGGCCTTCCGGGCGCCGATGCGGCTGAAGGGGAAGGCGACGCCGGTGCGCTGCGGGGCGCTGGTCGGCTTGCCCCTCGCGGAGGGGACCTCGTGAGGGCGTCGGGCACCCTGCAGAGCGGGGGCTGGGGGACCGGACGGCTGCAGGCAGCGGCGGCCGGCCTCCTGCTGCTCGGCGGCCTCGTCGGCGTCCTCTTCGGCTGCCTGCCACGGCCCGAGGACGCCGCACAGGCCTACGCCGAGGCAGTGGAGGCAGGGCAGCTCGAAGCGGCGAGGCGCCATCTCGACCCAAAGGTCGCCGAGGGAGCGGCGGGTGAGCGCTGGGCGGCGCGCCTCGCCGATACGGAGGCCCGGCGGCGCGAGGCTGCGGCGGCCCGGGCGGCGGCCCGGGGGCACTGGGCCGTCGAGGCGGTGGGTCCCCAAGGCTTCCGGGCGCGCTGGGACGGCCGGGCCTGGCGCCTGTGTCCCCCTACCACGTGTGCGGGGACCGGAACCGAGCTGGCGACCGAGGCCGCCGGCGGGTCGGCCGAAGTGGCGGAGCCCCCGGCCGGGTCGGAGGCAGATGCGGCGGCGGCGGCTGGGGTGGTGCGCGCCTTCCTGGCACACGTGAAGGCGGGCGCCTTTGCACAGGCCTGGAGGCTGCTCTCGGCAGCAGAGCGGGCTCGGTACACGCCCGAGCGCCTGGCCGCGGATTTCGAGGCCGGGGGATCGGTGGCCGAGCAGACCCTGGCGCGCATCGCGCAGGCCCTCGAGACGGGGATGCCCCTTCACGTCGCGGGGGAGGAGGCTTGGCTGCGCCTGGGCGGCGGGGAGGCGGTGTGGCTCCGACGCGAGGAGGGCGCCTGGCGCATCGCCGCCCTCCACGGGAGGCCAGCGCGATAGTGGACTTGACCGGTCCTCTTCTTCCTCCCATATTCCGCGCCCACCCCGCGCCTCGGTGGCGTCCCGCCAGCCGGCCATCCCCACGCCACCTCAACGCGACGAGGAGCTCCATGAGTGCAGTTGACGAGAAAGCGGTGCTGAAGGCCCTCGAGGCCGTGAAGGATCCCGATCTCCACAAGGACATCGTGAGCCTCGGCTTCGTGAAGGACCTTGCGATCGAGGGGGGCAAGGTCTCGTTCACCATCGATCTGACCACCCCTGCTTGCCCGGTGAAGGAGCAAATGGAGGCGCAGGCGCGCGAGGTCGTCGCGGCGCTGCCCGGCGTGGAATCGGTGGACGTGACCATGAGCGCCAGCGTGCGCACCTCGGCGGGGCCGGGCCTCGGGCAGGGCGAGCCCATGGCGCCGGGGGTGAAGAACATCGTGCTCGTGGGCTCGGGCAAGGGGGGCGTGGGCAAGTCCACCATCGCCGTGAACCTCGCCGCTGGTCTCGGACATCTCGGGGCACGGGTGGGGCTCCTCGATGCCGACGTCTATGGTCCCTCCATCCCCACGATGCTGGGCATCTACGGCGAGCGCCCCACCACGAAGGACGGCCGGCACCTCGAGCCCATCGAGGCCTTCGGCGTGAAGACGATGAGCATCGGCTACCTGGTGGAGCCGGATCAGGCGATGGTCTGGCGAGGACCGATGCTCAACCAGGCCGTGGTGCAGTTCCTCCGCGACGTGAACTGGGGGGAGCTCGACTACCTCATCGTCGATCTGCCCCCGGGGACGGGCGATGTGCAACTCACGATCGCGCAGCAGGTGAGTGCCGCGGGCTGCGTCCTCGTGACCACGCCCCAGGACGTGGCGCTCGCCGACGTCGTGCGGGCGAAGGGCATGCTCGACAAGGTCCGCATCCCCGTCCTGGGGATCGTGGAGAACATGAGCTACTTCGTCTGTCCGCACTGCGGCGAGGAGACGGATATCTTCGACCGGGGCGGCGGCAAGCGGGCGGCCGAGCGACTCGCGGTGCCCTTCTTGGGCGAGGTGCCCATACAGCCGAAGATTCGCGAGGGAGGCGATGCGGGCCGGCCCATCGTGGTCGAGGATCCCGAGGGGGCGGAGAGCCGGGCGCTCCTCGAGGTGGCCAAGCAGGTGGCCCATCGGGTGAGTGTGCAAGCGGTGGAGGGCGGCGCCGCGGCGACGCCGACCTTGCGGATGGCGCCGTAGGTCGTGGAGAGGCAGCGGGCGACGGGTGACCGGTTGCATCGCTTCGGGCGCGAGCGAGCTCGAAGCCGCGCCCGGTGGCTTCGTAGGGGCGCGGCGTGGACCCCGGGCCTGCTCTTCCCCCTCTTCTTTGGTGCCGGCTGCGGACCGCCCCCCGGCGCACCTGCCCTGTCGGAGCTCCGCTGCCGAAGTGGTGCGGTCGAGGCGTGCCAGTCCCGCACCGATCCCTTTCGGCTCGAGCTCGCAGTGGACTTCGAGGATCCCGACGGCGACTTGGGGGCCGGCCTGTGGCAGCTCTTCATCGACGACGCTCCGAAGGGGGAGCGCCGTGCACTCGCGCCGCTCTTCGACGAGAGCGGCGTGGCGCGCGACGCGACGGCTGGCATGCTCGCTCTCGACGTGGACCTCGAGCCGGCGCGCGTCCAGGCCGGCGAGGAGGTGCGTGTGGGCGTGCAGGTGTGGGACGCACGCCTCCACGAGAGCAACCGACCTGCGGTACGCTTGCGACTGGAGCTTTCACCGTGATGGACCAAGACGACGACTTCCCGCCGCGCGGCGGGACGGAGAGTGGAGACGATACGCGGGGTCGGAGCCGCCTCGAGGGCTTCGTGCCCGATGCGGTGAAGAAGCTCGCCCTCGCGGGGGTCGGGGCGCTCTTCATGACCGAGGAGGGCATCCGCAACCTGGTGGGGGAGATGAAGCTCCCCCGCGATGCGGTGGCCAACCTCATCGCGCAGACGGAACGCGCGCGCGGCGAGCTCTTCCGCATGATCGCCCTCGAGTTCCGGCGCTTTCTCGAGCACGCAAACCTCTCCGGGGAGATCGCCAAGGCGCTCGAAGGGATCACCGTCGACGTGACGGCGAGCATCCGCTTCCGGCGCAACGAGTCGGGCGATCTCGTTCCCGAACTCGAGTCGAAGTCTCGGCGCACGGAGCGCGATGCGGCGGCTGCAGCGGCTGCGGCAGGCGAAGCAGGCGGCGAGGCTGTCTCGGCGGCCGACTGGGGAGAGTGAGGATGGCGGTGCGGGGGAGGCGCCGACGGCGGGGCGCCGGCCTCGTCATCCTCCTCGCCGGTGTGGGCGGTGGGCTCTTCCTCTTGAGTCGTGGCGCCCCCCTCGAGCGCACCCTGGTCTACGACCTCGGTGAGGGGCACGAGACGATCACCGGTCTCTCGATCACCGTCCGCTACGACGGCGGTGTGCTCTACCGCCAAGACCGGTGGACCTTCGCGGCCGGCGAGGCGCCCCGGCGCCTCAGCGTTCCGACGCGCCTGCCCGACGCCCCCTGCACCCTCGAGTGGCGCATCGACCGCGCGGCAGGCGGCGGAGAGGCGGGGCAGCGTGCCCTCGACCCGCGGGGGCCCTTCGACCGCATCGTGCTCCATCTCCTCCCGTAGCCGCGGCGTGCCGGGGCTGCCGCAGACTGCGAGCCCAGGCCAGTGCCATGACGCGACGCGGCGAATCGTGCCTACTTCCGCGCCTTTACGGTGCGCCGAGGCCGCCCTATAAGGGCGGCTCCTCCCTTCTTTCCTGCGGATTCGACCCCAACACGAGGTGAGCGAATGACTGTGAAGCGTCTGGGCATCGTGGGTGCCGGGCAGATGGGAAGCGGCATCGCCCAGGTCGCCGCGACCAGCGGCATCGAGGTGATCCTGGTGGACCTCTCGGACGAGGTTCTCGACCGGGCCCGGAAGGGCATCGAGAAGCGCCTGGCGCGGGCGGTGGAGAAGGGGAGGCACAGCCCCGAGGAGAAGGAGGCGGCCCTCGGCCGCATCCAGACCGCCGTGGCGCGCCACGCCTTGGCCGAGTGTGACTTCGTGGTGGAAGCGGTGGTGGAGAACGAGGCGGTGAAGAAGGAGATCTTCGCCGACCTCGATCGGATCTGCCGGAAGGACGCCATCCTGGCGAGCAACACCTCCTCCATCTCGATCACGCGCCTGGCCGCGGCGACCCGACGGCCTGGGCAGGTCATCGGCATGCACTTCATGAATCCGGTGCCGGTGATGAAGCTCGTCGAGGTCATCCGCGGGATCGCCACCACGGACGAGACCCACGCCGCCACCCGCGCGCTGGCCGAGACGATGGGCAAGACCTGCGTCGACGCGAAGGACTACCCGGGCTTCATCATCAACCGCATCTTGCTGCCGATGATCAACGAGGCGTTCTATGCGCTGATGGAGGGCGTCGCCTCGGCGGAGGACATCGATGCGGGGATGAAGCTCGGCACCAATCAGCCCATGGGTCCCTTGACGCTCGCGGACTTCATCGGCCTCGACACCTGCCTCTCCATCATGGAGGTGCTCCACGAAGGCCTCGGGGATGCGAAGTACCGCCCCTGCCCGTTGCTCCGGCAGTACGTGGACGCGGGCTGGCTGGGCCGCAAGACGGGACGCGGCGTCTACACCTACGACGCGCAGTAAGGAGCGGCGATGGACTTCGAAACGCTGAAGGTGGCCCGCGATGGCTACGTCGTCACCATCACGATCGACCGGCCGAAGGCGCTCAATGCGCTCAACACGCAGACGCTACGGGAGCTGAAGCGCTGCCTGACGGAGATCCATCACGAGGCCCGTGACGAGACGCGGGTCATCGTCCTCACCGGCGCCGGTGAGAAGGCATTCGTCGCCGGCGCCGACATCTCCGAGATGGTCGACTTCGGGGTGGAGGAGGCCCGTGCCTTCTCTTCGCTGGGGCACCGCGTCTTCGACCTCATCACCGCCATCCCCTTTCCGGTGATCGCAGCGGTCAACGGGTATGCGCTTGGCGGCGGGTGCGAACTGATGCTCGCCTGTGACCTCGCGTATGCGTCGAAGAAGGCCCGTTTCGGACAGCCCGAGGTGAACCTGGGCGTCACCCCCGGTTTCGGGGGCACGCAGCGGCTCATCCGGCGGATCGGTCTCGCGCGCGCCCGGGAACTCATCTACACGGGCGAGATCATCGACGCCGAGCGGGCGCGGGACTTCGGTCTCGTCAACGACGTCTTCGAGCACGAGGAGCTGATGGAGCGGACCTGCGAGCGGGCGAAGCTGATCGCCTCCAAGGCCCCTCTGGCCATCGCTCAGGCCAAGCGGGTGACCGAGATGGGTTACGACGAGGGGCTGCGTGCCGCCAATCAGCTCGAGCAGCAGGCCTTCGGCCTGCTCTTTGGAACGGAGGACATGCGGGAAGGCATGCGCGCCTTCCTCGAGAAGCGCACGCCGGAGTTCCGCGGGCGATGAGGGTGAGTGCGAGACGGCGCGCCACGGGCCGACGAATTCACTCGGGTCTGTCGTGCTGCCGGCGCCCCCTGGGACAGACGGTGTCGAGAAAGGACGCCCCATGAAAATCGAGCTCTCCGAAGAACACAGGATGCTGCAGGAAACCTGCCGGAAGCTGGCAGACGATTTCCTCAAGCCCAATGCCGGCCGCTGGGACGAGGAGAAGCGCTTTCCGCAGGAGGCTGTGGATCGGCTGGTGGAGCTGGGCCTGATGGGCGTGGCGATCCCCGAAGAATGGGGCGGCAGCGGAATGGACCACATCGCCTATGTCGTGGCGATGGAAGAGGTGAGCCGCGGCTGCGCCTCCACGGGCGTCATCATGAGCGTCAACAACTCGCTCTACTGCGACCCGGTGCTCCGCTACGGAACGGAGGCGCAGAAGGAGACGTACCTTCGCCCCTTTGCCGCGGGCGAGAAGCTGGGCTGCTTCTGTCTCACCGAGCCGCAGGCGGGGAGCGACGCGGCCAAGCAGAAGACCACGGCGGTGCTCGACGGCGATCACTACGTGCTCAATGGTTCGAAGAACTGGATCACCAACGGGCCCAATGCCGACGCGGCGATCGTCTTCGCCATGACCGAGCCGGAGAAGGGCACACACGGGATCAGCGCTTTCATCGTCGACACCGACACCCCCGGCTTCAACGTGAGCGAGCCGGAGAAGAAGATGGGGATTCGCGCCGCGCTCTCCTCCGCCATCTTCCTCGAGGAGTGCCGGGTCCCCAAGGAGAACCTCCTGGGAGAGCCGGGCAAGGGCTTCAAGGTGGCCATGAGCACCTTGGACGGGGGACGCATCGGCATCGCTGCGCAGGCGCTGGGCATCGCGCAGGCCGCCTTCGAGCTGGCGCGCGACTACGCGCTGGAGCGGGAGGCCTTCGGGGGCCCCATCGCCAAGCTGCAGGCGATCCAGTTCAAGCTGGCGGACATGGCGACCCGCCTCGAGGCGGCGCGCATGCTCACCTACCGCGCGGCATGGATGAAGGATCGGAAGGTCCGCCATTCCAAGGAGAGCGCCATGGCCAAGCTCTACGCCTCGGAGATGGCCACCTTCGTCACGCACCAGGCGCAGCAGATTCTCGGTGGCAACGGCTACTCGCTGGAGTACCCGGCGGAGCGCCACTACCGTGACGCCCGCATCACCGAGATCTACGAGGGGACCAGCGAAATCCAGCGCCTCGTGATTGCGAGCAACGTCCTCGGGGTGCGCTGAGCATGGAGCTTGCGCCGACCGAGACCCAGCGGCTGGTGCAGGAGACGGCCCGGCGGCTGGCCACCGAGGTCTTCGCACCCCGGGCGGCCGCGCTGGACCGGAGCCACCGCTTCCCCCACGAGAACGTGAAGGCCCTCGCGGAGGTGGGGCTGCTCGGGGTGAACGTGAGCGCCGCGTACGGGGGCAGCGAGGCGGGCGCCGTGGCCTACGCCCTGGCGATGATGGAGGTGGCCCGGGCCTGCGCCTCCACCGCGGTCACCATGGCGGTGACCAACATGGTGGGGGAGATCATCGAGCGCTTCGGGACGGAGGCGCAAAAGAGGCGTCACATCCCGAAGCTGACCTCGGGGGCCTATGCCGCCGGTGCCTTCGCCCTGTCCGAGCCCCACTGCGGGAGCGATGCCGCCGCGCTGCGCACGCGGGCGCGGAAGGAGGGGGACCGCTGGGTTCTGGACGGCGAGAAGATGTGGATCACCTCCGGGGACGTCGCGGGGGTGATCGTGGTGTGGGCCCGCACCGGCGGGGAGGGCGCGCGAGGCATCTCCTGCTTCCTCGTGGAGGGGGACACGCCGGGCCTCTCCGCGGGGAAGCCCGAGGAGAAAATGGGGCAGCGCGGCAGCAGCACGGTGCCCCTCTCCTTCGAAGGGTGTGAGATCCCCGAGGACGCGCTCCTGGGTGAGGTCGGGCAAGGGTTCAAGATCGCGATGACCGCTCTGGACGGAGGGCGGATCGGCATCGCCTCACTGGCCACGGGCATCGGGCGCGCCGCCCTCGATGCGGCGGTCCGGTACGCGGGCGAGCGCGTCGCCTTCGGCCGGCCCATCGCCAAGTTCCAGGCCATCCAGTGGAAGATCGCCGACATGGCGACGAAGCTCGACGCGGCCGAACTCCTCGCACTGAAGGCGGCCTACCTCAAGGAGAACGGCCGTCCCTTCACCGAGGCCGCGTCGATGGCGAAGCTCTTCGCCTCGGAGGCGGCGAACGAGGCGTGCCTCGACGCCATCCAGATCCACGGTGGCTATGGCTACGTGGACGAGTTTCCGGTGGAGCGCTACTTCCGCGACGCGCGGGTCACGACCCTCTACGAGGGCACGAGCGAGATTCAGCGCCTGGTCATTGCGCGACACGTCTTGAATGCGCTGTGACGCGGTAGAATGGAGGAGATCATGAGCCTCATCGACAAGGATGCCCTCCAGCGACTCCTCGCCGAGAAGGAGACGTGGACCCGCGAGGAACTCGCGCGTGCCCTCGAGCGCTTCGGGGAGCGCAAACCAGCCTTCCAGACGGACAGCGGCATCCCCATCCCCGAGCTCCCGGGTCCCTGGAACCTCGCGGACGAGCCCGACTACCTCGAACACATCGGCTTGCCGGGGCGTTTCCCCTTCACCCGCGGGGTGCACCCCACGATGTACCGGGGCCGCCTCTGGACGATGCGGCAGTTCGCCGGCTTCGGATCTCCGGAGGATACGAACCGGCGCTTCAAGTACCTCCTCTCCCAGGGGATGACGGGACTCTCGACGGCCTTCGACATGCCGGCGCTGATGGGCTACGACGCCGACCACCCGATGAGCCGCGGGGAGGTGGGCAAGGAGGGCGTGAGCGTCTCCAGCCTCGAGGACATGGAGATCCTCTTCGACGGGATCCCCCTCGACCAGGTCACCACCTCCATGACCATCAATGCCACCGCGATCATCGCGCTGGCGATGTACGTGGCGGTGGCGGAGAAGCAGGGCGTGCCGCCGGAGAAGCTGGGGGGGACGATTCAGGCAGACATCCTCAAGGAGTTCATCGCCCAGAAGGAGTGGATCTGCCCGCCCGAGCCGTCGATGCGCATCCTCACCGACATGATGGAGTGGGCGACGCACCACATGCCCCGCTGGAACATGATCTCCATCAGCGGTTACCACATCCGGGAGGCGGGTGCGACGGCGGTGCAGGAGCTCGCCTTCACCCTCGCCGACGGCATCGGTTATGTGCAGGCGCTCATCGACCGCGGCCTCGACGTCGATGCCTTCGCGCCCCGGCTCTCCTTCTTCTGGGACGTACACAACGACTTCTTCGAGGAGGTGGCGAAGTTCCGAGCCGCGCGGCGCATGTGGGCGAAGATCATGCGGGAGCGCTTCGGTGCGAAGAACCCGCGCTCCTGGCTCTTGCGCACGCACGCGCAGACCGCCGGAGTCTCCCTCACGGCGCAGCAGCCGCTCAACAACGTGGCCCGTGTGGCGCTGCAGGCCTTTGCGGCCGTGTGCGGAGGCACGCAGAGCCTGCACACCAACTCGCTCGACGAGACCTACGCCCTGCCCACCGAGGAGGCCGTGCGGGTGGCCCTGCGCACCCAGCAGATCATCGCCCACGAGACGGGCGCGGACCGGGTCGTGGACCCCTTGGGCGGCAGCTACTACGTGGAGTACCTCACCGACGAGATGGAAAAGGCGGCCGCCGAGTACATCCGGAAGATCGACGAGATGGGGGGAATCGTGGCGGCGGTGGAGGCGGGCTACCCGCAGAAGGAGATCGCCGAATCCGCCTACCGCTACCAGAAAGAGGTCGAGCGGAAGGAGCGCATCATCGTCGGTGTCAACGCCTTCACCGAGGGCAACGAGGAGGACAAGATCGAGATCCTCCACATCGACGACGAGGTGGCGCGCCGGCAGGTCGAGCGGGTGAAGGCGCTGAAGGCGCGCCGGGACGCCGCAAGGGTGCGCGCCCGCCTCGAAGCGATCCGAAGCGCTTGCCGGGACGGGTCGAACCTCTTCCCGCCGATCCTCGCGGCGGTGAAGGACTACGTGACGCTCGGCGAGATCTCGGAGGTGTTCCGGGAGGAGTTCGGCGTGCACCGGGAGAGCGCCGCCTTCTAGGGCTGCGATGGCGGGACCGAGGCAGAGTGGCGAGCTGCGCATCTCCGATGCGGTGCGAGCGCTTCTGTACGAGCTTCGGGTACTCGAGGGCATCGACGAGGTCCCGGAGCTCGACCTCGAGCGCGTCCGCGAAGTCGAGGCGGCACTGGCCACCCGGTTCGGTGAGGATCTCCTCGCGGCCTTCGCCGCCCAGAGTGACCACCTGCGCGATGCGGCGGGGATGGAGTGGGGGCTTGGGGTGGCCCACACCGGGGCGATGCGACAGCTCGGCGCGCCTGGCGATCTCGTCGCCTTTGGGCGCGACGTGGACGCGCCGCGCTTCCTCGCCGTACACAAGGCCGAGGAGGCGCCCGAATCGACCACGGTGGTGATCTTCGACGCGGTGGAGCAGGCCCTCGCCGAGGAGCCCTTCGAGCGGTGGCTCGAAGCTCAGGTCGAGGCCGTGCGTGCGCGCAGCGAGGACCTGCCCGAGGTGCACGTAGCGGCGGCCTCCACCTTCGTCCCCCGCCTGGTTCGGCGCCGCCTGCCCGAGGGTTCCTCGGGACGCCGGGTGCGGCACCCTCGCTTCGGGGAGGGCTTCGTCATGCTCGAGCAGGGGCACGGCCCGTCCGCGAAGGTCCGGGTGGACTTTCCCGGACACGGGGTCAAGACCCTGCAGGCGCGCTTCCTGGAGTACCTCGAGTGATGGAAGGGCAGGTGGTCGCCATCACGGGGGCCAACTCGGGCATCGGAAAGGAGATGGCCCGAGCGCTGGCAGGGAAGGGGGCGAAGGTGGTGCTGGTCTGCCGCAGCCTCGAGAAGGGTGAGGCGGCGGCGGAGGAGATCCGGCGGGAGACGGGCAGCCGCTCGGTGGAGCCGATGCACTGCGACGTCTCGGAACTGGCCTCGGTGGTGCGCTTCGCCGACCACTTTCGCAGCCGCTACGGTGCCCTCCACGTCCTCATGAACAACGCCGGCGTCTACCTGCCGCAGCGCAGGGTGACTTCGGAGGGGCACGAGGCGACCTTTGCCACCAACCATCTCGGGGTGCAGCTGCTCACGGTGCTCTTGCTCCCGCTCTTGCGTGCGTCTGCGCCCAGCCGGGTGGTGACCACCTCCTCCGCGGCCCATCACGCCGGCCGCATCGACCTCGAGGACCTCGAGATGCGCCGCCGCTACTCGGGGATGCGGCAGTACTGCAACACCAAGCTGATGAACCTCCTCTTCACGCGGGAACTGTCCCGGCGGGTCATCGATGAGGGGATCTGCGCCAGCGCCTTTCATCCCGGCCCGGTGGCCTCCGGCTTCGCGCAGGACGAGCCGGGCCTCTTCGGGCACCTCGTTCGCCTCTCCCGGCCCTTTTTGCTGACGCCGCAGAAGGGGGCCACCGCGGGCATCCATCTCGCCACCTCGGTCGAAGGCGGAGTCGCTCACGGGGCCTACTACCAGGGGCGCCGGGCAATCCCGAGCTCGCGCCGGGCGCGGGATCCCGAGCTGGCCCGGCGCCTTTGGGAAGCGACCGAGGCTATCCTGCGCGCCGAGGTGGGGGTACAGGCGGCGATGCGATGAAGCGGCGGGGCCCCAGCGGCGTGGCAGGGGTCGACCCGGATCACTTCTTCGACACCGTCTACCTCGAGAGCACGCTCCCTTTGATCTCGCCGGAGGTGACCGACGCAGAGGCGGCCCTTCTCGCCCGCCTGCTGTCCATCCGGCCTGGGTCACGCGTGCTCGACCTCGGCTGCGGGCACGGGCGGCACGCGGCCGCCCTTGCCGCGCGCGGGGCGCAGGTGGTGGGCCTCGATCGCTCCTGGCCGGCACTGCGGATGGCGGTACGATCCTGTCCCGATTTGACATTGGTTCGTGGGGACTTCCGGGCACTGCCCTTCGCCGACGGATCGTTCGATGCCGCCTACTGCTGGTACTCGGGTCTCTTCCTCTACGATCCGCTCACCCACCGGCGGATCCTCGAGGGGATCGGCCGTACGCTTCGGCCAGGCGGGCTGCTCCTCCTCGACCAAGCCAATCCCCGGCGCCTCGAGGCGCAGCCGGTGGCGGAGCACGTCCAGCGTCTGCCTGCGGGACAGCGTCTCTTCGAGCGCTGTCGCTTCGACCCGGAGCGCTCGCTCGAGCAGGGGCTGCGGCGGATCGAGCGGGCCGACGGTTCGGTCATCGAGGCGCGGTGGCAGGTCTGGCTCCCCGGGCCGGAAGAGCTCGAAGCCCTTCTACGCCGCACCGGTTTCGAGCTAGATTCGCTCTTGGACGAAGGCGGACGGCCCTTCGACCCAGGGCGTTCCCTGGATCTGGTCGCGTTGGCCCGGCGACCTGTGGCCGCCGCCTGCGAGCGCCGGTCGCGGCGCAGCCCCGAAGAGTGAGCCCCGCGAGTCGAAGGCTCTGGACGCGAACGTGGATACCAACCCGGAACAAGCAGCCGGATGCCAACGCCCCATGATCGACGAGTAGGAGATGCATCGATGAGTTCTCGCACCCCCCGCGTGTTGGTCGCCAAGCCGGGTCTCGATGGGCACGACCGCGGCGCGAAGATCGTGGCGCGGGCCCTACGCGACGCGGGCTTCGAAGTCATCTACACCGGCCTGCACCAAACACCCGAGATGATCGTGAATGCGGCGATACAGGAGGACGTGGACGCCATCGGCGTGTCCATCATGTCGGGTGCCCACATGACCCTCTTCCCGGCAATCCTAGAGCTTTTGAAGGAGAAGGGGGCGGAGGATGTGCTGGTCTTCGGCGGCGGAATCATCCCAGGCGACGACATCCCGAAGCTGAAGGCGATGGGGGTGGCGCAGATCTTCACGCCGGGCACGAGCACCGAGGAGATCATCGCATGGGTGCGTGAGCACGTGAGGCCACGGGAGGAGTAGCACATCATTTTTCGGAACCTGCCGCAGCGTGTCACGGTCTACGAGGTGGGCCCCCGCGATGGGCTGCAGAACGAGCCCGTGGTGGTGCCCACGGAACAGAAGGCGCGTCTATGCCACGCGCTTGCCGATGCCGGTCTGCCCAAGGTGGAGGTGACCTCCTTCGTCTCCCCGAAGTGGATCCCGGCGCTCGCGGACAACCGGGAGTTGCCGCACCTCCTCGAGAAGCGGCCCGGGACCACCTGGACGGCGCTGGTGCCGAACATGCGGGGGCTCGAAGGTGCGCTCGAGGCAGGGCTGGAGGAGTGCGCGATCTTCCTCTCGGCCAGCGAGACCCACAACAAGAAGAACATCAACCGCACCATTGCCGAGGCGCTCGACGAATACCGGCGGGTGGTGGATGCCGCGCTGGCGGAGGGGCTGCGCGTTCGCGCCTACCTCTCCATGGTGTGGGGGTGCCCGTGGGAAGGGGACGTGCCCGTCTCGCGGGTGGTGGCGCTGTGCGAGCGCCTCCTGGCGCTGGGCTGCTACCAGGTCTCCCTTGGCGACACCGTGGGCTACGGCACGCCGGCACAGACGGCGAACCTGCTCGGGACGCTGCGTGACTCGGGTATCCCCGTGGAGCGGCTGGCGATGCACATGCACGATACCCGGGGCCTGGCGGTCGCCAACTGTCTGGTGGGTCTGGAGCTCGGGATCACCACCTTCGATGGCGCGGTGGGCGGACTCGGGGGCTGCCCCTACGCGAAGGGGGCGAGCGGGAACCTGGCCACGGAGGACCTTGTGTACATGCTCCACGGCATGGGCGTGGAGACGGGGGTGGACCTCGACCGCCTGGTGGCGGCGGCGGAACTCGCGCAGTCGCTGGTGGGCCACCCGCTGCCCGGGCGCTACTTCCGGGCGATGCTGGGGGAGCGCGCCGGCTGAACGCTCGGGTCCCCAGCAGGGATCGCCGTGCGGCCACCGTCCAGCCATGGACGCGGGCCGGCCGCTGGAATAGCCTCCGGCGCCCCATGAGTGAGCTGGTCTTGGAAGAGGATCTGGGCCATGCGCGCCTCTGGCGGCTCAATCGGCCCGAGGTGATGAACGCGCTGTCGCGGGCGCTGCGCGCCGAGCTGGAGGCGCGGGTCGACGCGGTGGCCACAGCGGCAGAGGTACGGGCCGTGGTACTGACCGGCGCCGGGGAGAAGGCCTTCTGCGCCGGCGCCGACCTGAAGGAGCGGCGCTCGATGAGCGAGGCGGAGGTTCGCGCCTGGCTGGGCGACCTCGGACGCACCTTCCGGAAGATCGAGACCTCGCCGAAGGTCTTCATCGCCGCCATCGACGGCTATGCCTTCGGAGGGGGCCTGGAGCTGGCTCTTGCCTGTGACCTCCGCGTGGCCGCCCGCGAGGCGAAGATGGGCCTGACCGAGACGCGGCTCGCGATCCTTCCCGGCGGGGGCGGGACGCAGCGCCTGCCTCGGCTGGTGGGACGGGGCCGGGCGAGCGATCTCATCCTCACGGGCCGCCGCATCGGGGGAGAGGAGGCGTTCCGGATGGGGGTCGTAGAGCGCCTCGCCGCGCCGGGGCAGCGCGCGCTCGACCTCGCCCTCGAGGTGGCCGAGGAACTCGCCGGATGCGGGCCGGTGGCCGTCGCCAAGGCGAAGGAAGCCATCGTCCGGGGGCTCGACCAGCCCATGGAGGAGGGGCTTCGGACCGAGTACGCCTGCTACGAGGCGACGCTGGGAACCGAGGACCGCCTCGAAGGGCTGCGCGCCTTCGAGGAGAAGCGGCCGCCGCGTTACCGGGGAAAGTGAGGACAGCATGGAGAGCAAGCACGACGACAAGGAGATCCGCGAGCTCGCCGAGCGTATCCGGAAGGGAGGCAAGGAGAAGTACCACCGGGCCAACGCGGAGAAGGGGAAGCTCTTCTGCCGGGAGCGCATCGCTCGGCTCTGCGATCCGGGGAGCTTCGTGGAGGATGGCCTCTTCGCCAACGTGAGCGCCGGGGATCTCCCGGCCGATGGCGTCGTCACCGGCGTCGGACGCATCGACGGCCGGCCGGTGGCGATCATGGCCAACGACTCCACGGTGAAGGCAGGGTCGTGGGGCCGGCGGACGGTGGAGAAGATCCTCCGCATCCAGGAGACCGCCGAGCGGCTCCAGATCCCGCTCTACTATCTGGTCGACTCGGCGGGCGCACGGATCACGGACCAGGTGGAGATGTTCCCTGGGCGCCGCGGGGCGGGGCGGATCTTCTACAACCAGGTGCGCCTGTCCGGCCAGGTCCCGCAGGTGTGCCTGCTCTTCGGGCCGTCGGCCGCCGGAGGTGCCTACATCCCCGCCTTCTGCGACGTGGTGGCGATGGTGGATGGAAATGCGTCCATGTACCTGGGCAGCCCCCGCATGGCCGAGATGGTCATCGGTGAGAAGGTCACCCTCGAGGAGATGGGCGGCGCCAAGATGCACACCGCTGTCAGCGGGTGCGGCGACTTCCTGGTGAAGAGCGAGGAGGAGGCGCTGGCGCTCGGCCGCCGATGGATCGGCTACTTTCCCCAGAGCTGGAAGGACAAGCCCCGCTGCATCGAGGCGCGGGAGCCAGACAGTGCTGGGCGCTCGATCGAAGAGATCGTTCCCAAGGAGCAGAACAAGTTCTTCGACATGAAGGCGCTGATCCGCGAACTCGTCGACGCGGACTCCTTCCTGGAAGTGAAGGCGCGTTTCGCCAAGGAGGTCGTCACGGGTCTCGCGCACATCGGTGGCATGCCGGTGGGCATCGTGGCGAACCAGCCGAAGTTCAAGGGCGGCGTCCTCTTCGTGGACAGCGCCGACAAGGCTGCGCGCTTCATCTGGCTGTGCGATGCCTTCAACATCCCTCTCGTCTACCTCGCCGACGTACCGGGCTTCATGATCGGCACGAAGGTGGAGCGCGAAGGCATCATCCGAGCCGGTGCGAAGATGATCAGCGCCGTCAGCGAAGCGACGGTACCCAAGATCAGCGTCATCGTTCGGAAGGCCTACGGGGCCGGCCTCTACGCGATGGGGGGGCCGGGCTTCAATCCCGACGTCACGCTGGCGCTCCCGCAGGCGATGATCGCCGTGATGGGTCCCGAGGCGGCGGTCAACGCCGTCTATGCGAAGAAGATCGCCGAGAAGCCGGAGGAGGAGCGGGAGGCCTTCGTACAGCGCCTCCGTGAGGAGTACGCCGCCGACGTGGACATCCTGAAGCTGGCCAGCGAGCAGGTGGTGGACCACGTCGTCCCCGGGTCGGAGCTGCGGGCCGAGCTCGTCGCTCGGCTCCGGCTCTATTGGCAGAAGGAGGAGCCGCGCCCGCCCAAGAAACACTGCGTCTACCCCGTTTGAGCGCCGTTTGGCACGTGCCGCGGCCTAGCGGAGCGTCGGTTGGCCCGGGCAGCGGCGATGGAGCGGCGCCCGTTGCGCTTCGCTTTCAGGAGGCGGCCGCTGAACGCGGCAGGAAAACGCGGCTGGTGAAAGCGGCTGGTGAAAGCAGCCGCCACGGCGTAAGGATCGGGCCTTGGAGAGTTGCCATGGAGTTTCAGCTTTCAGAGAGTCATCAGCTGCTACGGGAGACGGTGCGCGCCTTCTGTGAGGAGAAGGTGCGGCCTTACGCGCGCGAGTGGGATCGGGAGGGCACCTTCCCGGAAGCGGTGGTACGCCAGCTCGGGGAGATGGGATGCATGGGCGTCACGGTGCCCGAGGCACTCGG
>CAYYHA010000037.1:0-26413 GCA_964471535.1 uncultured Myxococcia bacterium
TCCCGCGGCGGTGCCCCTCGCCCTTCTTCCTTTTCCTGCCCGCTCCCGCCTCGGCTCTGCTAGATCGCAAGAGAGGTGTCTTCCATGTGCATCCAACGCCTGCGTCTCCTAGGCCTCTGTCTCACCCTCCTTCCCGTGGCACTGCTCCACGTGCCGGGCTGCGGCGAGCCGCCGGCGGAGGGCTGCACGAGCAGCGCCGAGTGTGAGGGGAACGCCGCCTGCGTGGAGGGGGTGTGCCAGCCCCTTCCCACCGACGACGACGGCGACGGAATCGACGACGAACGGGACAACTGCCCCGGCGTCCCGAACCCCGACCAGAAGGACAGCGACGGGGACGGCGTCGGTGATGCGTGTGACGACGATGCCGACGGGGACGGCGTCGACGATGGGAGCGACAACTGCCCCGGCATCTCCAACCCCGACCAGGCGGACAGCGACGGCGACGGCCTCGGCGATGCCTGTGACGACGACGCCGATGGGGACGGCATCCCGGACGACATCGATAACTGCCCGGGCCTCGCCAACCCCGACCAGGCTGACCGCGACGCCGACGGCGTCGGTGACGCCTGTGACGACGATCGCGACGGGGACGGCATCCCTAACGACGGCGACAACTGCCCCGACGTGGCGAACCCCGACCAGGCCGACCTCGACGGTGACGGCCTCGGCGATGCTTGCGACAACGACTACGACGACGACGGAGACGGCGTTCCCAACGGCGACGACAACTGTCCGATGGTCTCCAACCCCGACCAGGCGGATCTCGATGGGGACGGGATCGGGGATGCCTGTGACGCCGACCGGGACGGCGATGGCGTGGACGACGGCGACGACAACTGTCCCGACGTCCGCAACCCCGACCAGCGGGATCTCGACGGGGACGGCCTCGGGGACGCCTGCGACGACGACGACGACGGAGACGGAATCCCCGATGTCAGCGACAACTGTCCGCAGGTGGCGAACCAGGACCAGGCCGACGGGGACGGGGACGGCATCGGAGACGCATGCGACAGCGACGGAGTGCGGACGGGCCAGCCCTACAACGACCAGTGCAAGCTCCAGACCCGGGTCCCCTTCAGCACCTCGCGGGAGTGGGAGTGGCCCGGGACGCAGGCGCTGCCCATTTCCGGAAAGACGCGGGTGATGATGACGCCGGTGGTCGCGGACGTGGACGCCGACGGCGTCTCCGAGGTGGTCTTCATCGCCCACTCACTCGATGCCGCCACCAACCAGCTGCAGTACGGGGTGTTGGTGGTGGCGAGCGGCCTCACCGGTGACACCGAGGTGATGGTTGCGCCGGCGGGCAATCGCCTGGCGCCAGCAGGCAACATCGCCGTCGCCGACCTCGACGGCGACCCGGAGTTGGAGATCGTCGCGCCGCGGTACAACGCCCCCGGGGGATTGGTCGTCCTCGATCCCGACGGGACGGTTCTGTGGTCGTGCGTGGACACGATGAACTGCGTCGACTACCTCCACGCCGGAAACAACTGGGGTGGCCCCTCGGTGGCCGATCTCGACGGCGATGGAAGTCCGGAGATCGTCTATGGTGCGGCGGTCTACGAGCGGCAACTCGATGGGAGCTGGTCCCTCGCGTGGCAGGGTCTCTCCGGTGCCGGAGACAACGGGGTCGGGGCCCTCTCGATGGTGATCGATCTCGATCGGGACGGGAGCCCGGAGGTGGTGACGGGTCGCACCGCCTACCATGCGGATGGCACGGTCTACTGGGACGATGCGGTGACCGACCGCGGGGGCAATCCCACCGACGGCTTCGTTGCCGCTGGCAACTTCGATGCCGATCCCGAGCCCGAGGTGGTGGTGGTCGCCGATGCGCAGATCTTCCTCCTCGAGCACGACGGCACGGTGAAATGGGGCCCGATGGTCCTGCCGGTGGGCACCGGGCTCACGCCCCGGCGCGGGGGACCGCCCACCGTCGCCGACTTCGACGGGGATGGCTACGCCGAGGTGGCGACGGCGACCAACGGCGCCTACGTGGTCTACGACACCGATGGGAGCGTGCTCTGGTGGCAGGAGACGCAGGATCTCTCGTCGGCGGCCACCGGCAGCTCGGTCTTCGATTTCGAAGGCGATGGCTTTGCCGAGGTCGTCTACAACGACGAGCAGTACCTGCGGGTCTACGACGGCGTGACCGGCGAGATCCTCTACGAGGAGGCCAACTCCACCGCCACCGCCTACGAGTACCCGGTGGTCGTCGACGTGGACGCCGACGGCCGCGCCGAGATCATCGTGGGCGCCAACCCCTACGGTGCCACGCAGAACACGGGCATCGCCGTCTACGGCGATCCGCAGTGGGTGGGTACCCGGAAGATCTGGAACCAGCACACCTACCACGTGACCAACATCTACGAGGACGGCGTCGTGCCCGTCGTCGAGCCTGCGTCCTGGCTGCCGGGCACCTTCGACGGCTGGCCGGTGGGCGGCGCCGGAGGGAGCTTCCGAGCCAATGCGAGCCAGCCGCCGGCCGGTTTCTATGAGCCGGCCGCCGACCTTCGCTTGAGCGGAGTGTCCATCGATCGCTCCGCCTGCGATGCCGAGGTCACCCTGCGCGTCTGGGTGGACAACGTGGGTGCGGCGACCGTACCCGCGGGCGTCGCGGTCGACCTGTACCAAGGCAACACCCCCGATCCGGCGCAGTGGATCGATCTCGTTCTCACCACCGTCGACCTCGCGCCGGGCGAGAGCGAGCGGGTCGCGTTCACGCTTCCGAGCCCGGGGCCGCGGAGCGACTACCTCCTGGTCGTGGATCTCGATGGCACGGTGAGCGAGTGCGGAAACCCGAAGGACAACCTCTACCGCATCAGCGGCGTGGGTTGCCCGTGACGCGGGGCCCGCGGGCGCTCGCGGGCGCGCTCCTCCTCGTTGAAGCGCTGGCGACCGCCTGCGGATCGCCGCCGGCCGCCGTGGAAGCGGTGGTGGAGAACGGGGATACGGTGGAGATCGTGGTCGATCTCCTGGTGCGCTTCGACGACGCACGCGGGGACGCCCAGGTGCAGACGTTGATGGACGGCGTCGTCGTTGCAGCGGGCGGGCAGGCGCCGGCGGCCTTCGATGCGCCCCGCGGCGAGAAGCTGCTCTTCGAGAGCAGTGTGGTTCGCGCCGGCACCACCTGGGAGATGCCAGGCATCGAGACCCCGGCCCGGCGGGGCACCTTCGTCTTCCACTGGGCACCGCTGGTCGGCGGCGGCTACGGCTACGAGACCGCCGACTGGGCCGAGTGAGTGGCGATCGCGCCCGCTGCCGAGCGCAACCCCCGCGCGGTGAGGGGGAAGGCCCGCCGCACCGGAACGCGGGCGGGGCAGGCGCTCCTTCGGACGAGGGTAGGGAGGCGTGGCCCAGACCCCTTCGAGACTGATAGACTCCCGTGACGGAGGTCACACGTGGAGCTGAACGACATCCTGGCCGTGGCCCTGCGCGGTGGTGCGAGCGACATCCATCTGAAAGCAGGGCTTCCCCCCATGTTCCGGGTCGACGGTGCCCTCGTCCCCCTGAAGGACGCGCGCCGCCTGCCCCCCGAAGACATCTCGCGCATGGCCTTCGGGATCATGAACAACTGGCAGAAAGAGCGCTTCAAGGAGTTCAACGAGCTCGACTTGGCCTATGGCGTGCCGGGGCTCGGCCGCTTCCGTGTGAACGTCTTCCAGCAGCGGGGCACCATCGGCATCGTGCTGCGCGTCATCCCCTTTCGCATCTCCACCATCGAGCAGCTTCTCCTGCCCAAGGTGCTCGAGAAGGTGGCGATGAACGAACGCGGCCTGGTGCTCGTCACCGGGACCACCGGCTCCGGTAAGTCCACCACGCTGGCGGCGATGATCGACCACATCAACACCCATCGCACCTGCCACGTGATGACCATCGAGGACCCCATCGAGTTCCTCATCCGCGACAAGCGCTCGATCATCAATCAGCGCGAGGTGGGCGTGGACACGATGAGCTTCGGCCAGGCGCTCAAGAGTGCGCTTCGCCAGGACCCCGATGTCATCCTGGTGGGCGAGATGCGCGATCTCGAGACCATCGAGACGGCGCTGACCGCGGCGGAGACGGGCCACCTCGTCTTTTCCACGCTGCACACCCTCGACGCCACCGAGACGATCAACCGCATCATCTCCGCCTTCCCTCCGTATCAGCAGAAGCAGGTTCGTCTGCAGCTGGGTGCCGTGCTGAAGGCGGTGATCTCCCAGCGACTGGTGCCCCGCGCCGACGGGAAGGGGCGGGTCCCCGCCGTCGAGGTGCTCATCTCCACCCACTACGTGCGGGAGCTCATCGAGGACAAGGATCGCACCAAGGAGATCCCCGAGGCGATCGCCAAGGGTCATCAGACCTATGGCACGCAGACCTTCGACCAGTCGCTGATGGGACTGCTCAAACAGGGCATCATCAGCTACGAGGAGGCGCTGCGGCAGGCAACGAATCCCGACGACTTCGCGCTGCGGGTCAGCGGCATCTCCTCCACCTCCGACAGCAAGTGGGACGACTTCGAGGGGCAGGGTCAGCCCGCAGCCGCCGGAGGGAGCGACGACTTCAAGATCGAACGTTTCTAGGCGCCGCTGGCGGGTGCGCCGTCTCGAAGGGTCTTGGCACGCCTGGCCGTAGGCTTGTGCGCGGCTCGGTGCGGCTTAAGTAGCGCCCGTATGGCAGCGGCACCCAGCGGCCCCGACCGGGTGGCCAGGCACCCACAGGGGGCGCCGTTTGGCGCGCCGGAGGGTGCGCCTACCGTGGGCGCGAGGCTCTGCGCCGAGCCCTACCGGCTCTACTTTCCGCTGGGCTTTCTGATGGTCTGGGCCGGCCTCGCTCCGTGGGTGCTCTATGGCGTGGGCTGGGCCAGCGAGTACCGCTCGATCTTCCATGCGATGGTGCAGGTCGAAGGCTTCCTCACGAGCTTCGCCCTCGGCTTCCTCTTCACCATGTATCCGCGGAGGACCGGGACCGCGCCCGCGGCACCGTGGCAGATCGGCTTCGGGCTCCTGGCGATTCCAGCGATTGCCGTTGCAGCCCTCTTCGAGCACTGGGCCGTGAGCCAGACCGTCTGGATCGCCCTCAACGGAGTCGTCCTCGCCTTCCTCTGGCAGCGGCGGCGCGGGGCGCGAAGGCCGCCGACCGCCTTCGTCTGGCTGCCGCTCGCCTTCGTGATCTCCCTGGCAGGCACGGTGGCCACCGCGTTCGGTGGGATCCTGGGAGGCGCGTGGTGGTGGCTCCACGGCCTCGGGCTCGGGCTGGTCACGCAGGGGACCTTCCTCGCCCTGGTCGTGGGCGTCGGCACGCTCGTGGTCCCGCTGATGACCCGTGGCGCCGGGCCGCCGGACCACGGGGCGCGGCCGGGAGACGGGCTGCGCCGCCTGGCTCACCTCCTTGCCGCTGGTGCGCTGGTGGCCACCTTTTGGTTGGAGGTGCAGGTTTCGCTGCGCCTGGCGCTCCTCCTCCGCGGGGGGCTCGTCGCCCTGCTCCTCCTCTTCGGCGCCTCTCTGTGGCGCCTGCCCGCGCGGCCGGGGATCACTCGCTGGAGCATCTGGCTGGCGGCCTGGTGCGTGCCGGCGGGCTACGCCCTAGCAGCGCTCCTCGTCGACCACCACAAGGCAGGGCTGCACCTGACCTTCATTGGCGGCTTCGGGCTGATGGTCCTGGCGGTGGCCGCACAGGTGGTCCTGGGACACGGGGGCTACGAGCGCCTCAAGAACAGCGCACCGCGCCGGCTCGTCGCCGTGCTCCTCCTCCTCCTCTCCGCGGTGGTGCTCCGCAGCCTGATGGATCTCGATCCGGCGCACTTCCTCCGCTGGATGGTGCTCGCCGCCGGGACCTTCCTCGCGGGCACCCTGGCGTGGGCCAGCCTCGTTCTGCCGCGGCTCGGGCCCGCGCCAGATCCCGAGAGGAGGGCGCAGCGCCTGCCCGGATGAGGGGCTAGGGACAGGGCGGGTTGGGGGCGCCGGGGGTGCCGCGGTCACCACGCCCGTAGCGGTGCTCGGCGAGGCACCAGGCCTCTGGGCGATCGTTGGCCACGTGGTCCAAGCCAGGCGCAAGGGAGAGGCTTGCGCCGCTTGCCACGGGAAAGCCCGTCCCGTAGTCCACGGCGTCGATCTCCACCCCACCGCAGCGGAGCGTGAGCGTGTCTCCCCCGTTGTTCAGCGTGAGGCCGATGACTGCATCGGGCACGAAGCCGGGGGTTGCGCTGCGGGCCAGCGTCACGTAGCCCCCCGGCGCCACCTGCACGCCGTCGAGGGGCGCTTCGCTCACGCGGTCGGCGATCGTGCAGCCGGCGAGATCGAGGGGATCGGCGCCGGGGTTGTGAATCTCCAGCCATTCGCCGGCGGCATCGGGCAGCGCCTCGGGGTCGTAGAGGATCTCGGTGATCACCAGATCGCCCGCTGCGGCGGGCACCGCCGCCGGTGGGGCGTCGAAGCGGCCCCGGACGTAGGCGAAGACGTCGGCGAGTTCTTGATCGCTCAGGATCTCCCCCCAAGTGGGCATCTCGCCCACGCCGATGAGGATCTGCTGCAGAAGCGCCTCTGGATCGCGCCCGGGCACGCGTTCGTACAGGGAGGGGCCGCCCCCTCCACCGCGCCCATCGTCGCCGTGGCACGCGGCGCACTCGTGAAGGAAGATCGTCTCGCCGCGCACCGGATCGGCGGCGGCCTCGAGGATGCGCCGTGCGCGTACCGCAGGGTGGTCCCGGTCGACATAGTCGTAGTGCTCCACCTCGCTCTGGATCACCTGCGCCAGGTCGTCGACGCGCACCAGGGACCACAGATAGTCCGCGGGAAAGACCTCTCGCATCTGGCGACGCCCATGGTCGGGAAAGAGGCTCTCGTTCGTGATGACGGCCTCGAGATCGAAGGGATCGAGGGTGCCATCGCCATCGAGGTCGTACCCCACGCGGCTGCCGCCGTGTTGGTGGCAGCCGATGCAGTTGGTGCGCGCGTTCCCCCGGCCATGCTCGATGTAGGGGTTGCTACACCAGGTGGCTTCGTCCGCCGTCGCGTCGAGTGCTGCCGCGAGCGAGGGCGCATCGGCGAAGTAGGCTGCGGGATCCGCATCGCCCTCCAGGTAGTCGGCGACTACGCACATCTTGTAGTGGCCCCAGACCTCACCGAGTCGTCGCGTCAGTTCCGGGGGACGGTCGGCGCCGAAGTCCGAGTCGGGCCGGTCACTCCAGAAGAGGGTGATCCACACCCAGTGGCGCAGCTCCTTCGTCATGATGTGCAGACCTGCGAGGCGGTAGGTGTCGCCGTTGCGCAGGCGGATGGTGAAGATCTCGCTGGGATCCGGAGCGACCTGCCGGTCCCCTTCGCCCCAGTCGGCGCTCTTCTGGGGATCGAGGCGACGGGCCAGGGCGTCGCCGTCGGTGTCCCAGGCCGGCAGCGTGGCACCGAAATCGGCCCGGACCCATTGGGCCTTCACCAGGACCGCGTCGGGGGGAAACTCGCGGTTGAAGCAGTAACTGAAGTTGTCGTCGCTCGCCGGACGGGCATCGAGGGGGAGCGTCTCGAGGCTGTCGAGGCATTCGAGGATGGCCGGATAGCTCTCGAGGAGGTGGCGCACCGTGGCTGGGCTGTAGACCATCCGGGCGTTGCCGCGCGCTGCGCCGCTGAACTGGCTCTGCCGCAGCCTCGCGCAGGCGTCCGCCTCCATCCCCTCCGGGCACTCGCCTAGCGCCTCGACATAGCGCAGGTAGCGCTCGAGAGGCCAGCGGCTGGAGCGCTCTGCTGCCTTGGCGTTCCAGCGTTCGGCGGCGTCGATCGCCTCGGGGTCGAAGGGCTCGCGCACTGCGCGGCCCTCGGGGCCCAGCGTCTCGTACAGGTGCTGGAAGAGGCGCTTGAAATCGTCCACCCCGTACCAGGTCTGCCATCTCGGCACCCTCGGGATCTCCTCCTCAGATTCGGCGCTGGCGGGATCCTCGGCGAGCCCGAGCAGTGGCACCGGCTCGAGGACACGACCGACGATCTCCCAGGCCACCTGTCGCCGGCGTGCCATGTCGTGCTGCAGGCGCCGCTCCTCGGCCCGCAGATCCAGGTCTGCCTCGTAGGGCGCAGCGCGCCCCACGAGCTGCCGGCCGAAGGCGTCGGTCTTGCCCCCCCCGCTCACCGGGAAGTCGAGCGGCTCGACGGGGAGCTTGCCGCCCGCGTCACACGCCGCCGCGAGGAGCAGGAGGGGGAGGAGTGCGAGGCGCGTGCGCTTGGTCTTGGTTGGCTTCACGGTGCTTCCCAGGCAGGGCCGGCAGTGCTAGTTGCACGGCGGGTTGGGCGCCCCCGGCGTTCCGAGGCCGCCATCGCACCAGTACTCGCCCACGTCGTTCCGGTCGGCGTCCTGCCACATGGGGTCGAGGGACAGCGCCCGTCCCGAGAGGGAAGGGAAGCCGCCGCCGCCGTAGGCGACCTCGTCGATGGTGATCCCTCCGCAAGTGATCGAGATGGAGCCGCCGGTGTTGGTGAGCGGCACGCCGAAGAGGGCATCGGGGGTGAACGACACCTCCTGGCTCCGAGCGAAGGTGACGTAGCCTCGCGGCGGGACGACGAGATCTCCGAGTACCTCCGAGCGGCTCTTCCCCGCGAGGACGCAGCCGGCGAGCGTCAGGGGGTCGCTCGTGGGATTGTAGAGTTCGAACCACTCGCCCAGGTTGTCGGCGAGCCCGGAGGGGTCGTAGAGGATCTCGTCGATGACGAGCTCTCCATGGGCGCGCGGCGCTCGCGCCGAGCCGCCGGACCCGCCCGAGCCGCCCCCGGCCTGCGCGAGCTTCAGTGCCGCATCGCTGGCGAGCACGTACTCCTCGCCAGCGTCGGTCTTCACCAGGAAGTAGAACCAGCCGTCGGAACGGAAGTGGGGATAGAGCGCCCGCGCATTGGAGGGCATTTCGGTGACCTGGTGGCTCTCTCCCGTGAGGAGATCCACCAGGAGGATGTTCGAGGTGCCGTTTTCGTAGTGGTGGGTGACGAAGAAGCGCTCATCGAAGCTGATGTTCGGCTTGGCACCGGAGACACAGATCTCGGCCAGCTTCTGGCCGATGTCGATGGCATAGCGGTCCCCGTAGCGCTGCACGCGCACCCTGCGCACCACGTAGCCGAGTGAGGTGCCGTCCGGCCCGGCGAGGCGGCTGACGACGAGCTGGGCCGACGGCGAGAGCACCGAGTCTCCCTCGTAGGGCGAATCGACGATGATCGCCTTCTGCGGCTCGTAGGTGGAACCGTTGAAGATCATGGGTGTGAACTTCATCGTCGAGGTGGGACCGAAGTTGGCGCGGGGATCGCTGCTGCCCCGGCCGGCGTCGCTGGTGAACTGGCTGTTGATGATGAAGTAGTCACCCGAGAGCCCCCGTGCGGTGTGCTGGTAGAGGTTGATCCCCGCGGCGCGGATGCACTCGGGCTCGTCGAAGTCGATGTGGTCGTCGCGCTCGAGCACGCTCTGGGTGCAGATGCCTGCGCCACCTCCCTGGAAGATGAAGCCGGAGTTGTCGGGGAAGAAGCCGGGGTCGTAGCTGGCATCGACGCCGATGTCCCGTCCCGTCAGGAGATCGGTGATCGTGGCGCCGGAAGGGCCACCGCCATTGCCCACGAAGCGGCCGTCGGCCGAGCTGCGGGTCCAGAAGCTGCTGCGGAAGGAGAGCCGGGTCAGCTCCACCAGCCGGCCGTTGCGTGCCCACTCCGGCCGCTCTGGCATGCCGGAGAAACAGGCCGTCGGATCGCGACCCTCGCAGCCGAACATGCGGATGCCCGCCTCGGCGTTCACTGCGCCCCAGCCCTCGTAGCGCATCGTCTCGGCATGGGCCGAGAGCGCCGCGGCATCGATGAACGGCTGGCAGGCGGTCGGCGGCGGTGGCTCCTCGATCACGGTGTCGAGGTCGTTCAGGCCGCGCTCCATCCACTTGACGACGGTGGCGAACTCCTTCTGGGAGAGCTTGGGATGGTTGCCCTTGGGCATGCTGACCCGTGCCTTGAAGCGCATGTAGCGGGGAAGCCAGTCGTCTCCGTAGGCCTTCCGAAAGAGGTCTCGGAAGGGCCCGTACTGCACGCCGGCGGCGAGCACCCCCAGCTTTGCTGCAGCGAAGGGGGTCTCGGGATCGTTCGGGTCGGTGCGCATGCAATCGATCGCCGCCCGCGCCTCCGCCTCGGTGAGCGACTTCGGGTCGCGGTCCAGTCCACACTCGCTCCAGGCGTTACGGGTGAGATCGAGCCAGTCGCGCAGCCCGTTCTTCGAGACCGAATGGCACTCGGCGCAGCGGCGGGTCGCGCAAGAGCCCTCCGGCCCGGTGCAGCGAGGATCCGCTGGGTCACGCACCTCCGCGCCGAGTACCTTCGCGGCCTCCATGGCGAGCGCCGTGCCCTCCAGATCGATCGTGACCGCCTCGCCCGGTTCGGAGACCGGTTCGGTGGGCAGGTCCAGCCAATCGCAGTCGCTGGGGTTGCTGCCGCAGTGGAGGATGCGCTCCATCGCCTTGGCATACTCGCTCTCGCCGAAGGTGGCTTCGTCGAGCCCCTCGAGATCAGGGGGCATCCAATAGCGGTGTTCGAAGCGCTTGTAGGCCTCGGTCACGATGCGGTCCCAACGCGCGTCGGTACCGTTGAGGCGCCGCACCCACTCGCGGGCCCATCGGCCGCTGCCGATGCGGTGGCAGCGCGTGCAGGCCGCCGCCTCGTCGTCGACCAGCTGCCGGGGCATCGTCCAGCCCTGTCCGCGGGCGTTGACGATCGTGTAGGGCGAATCGTTGAACCCGAGGGCGAAGTCGTCGTCGATGCCCATCTTCGGAACGATGGGGTCGCCATTCTCGTCCACTGCGCCATCGATCCAAGGCGAGTGGATGAAGGGGTCGGCATCGTGGCAGTCGGCGCACTGGATGCCGCTGCCCAGCCCACCGTGGATCCCCCGCCAAAGGCTGTTGCTTTGCTGCGGAGACGCCTCGGACTGCACCTTGTCCGCTGGGTGGGGAACGTGGCGGCCGTCGGTGCGCGAGTAGAGGGCGTTCTGGAAGAAGCAGGTCTTCCCCGTGTACGGGTTGTGACCGATCATCGCGATGTCGTTGTACTGTCCCTCCTCCGTCTTCGCCTTGCGGCAGAGGAGGACCCAGTGGGTGCCCTGTGCATTGCTGCGGGAGGCGACGCGGGGTCCGTTCGTGCGACCCGAGACGGCATTGGGCTCGCACAGGCTGTAGATGTACTGCGGATTGTCGCAGGCGATGACCTGCGTCTCCGGATACTCGACCACCCCGTCCGGACCCGTCACCGTCGTGGGGATCGGCGTCGAGTCCAGGCAGTCGTAGGTGGTGTAGTCGCCGTCCCCGAGGGGCTCGAAGAAGGGGATCTCTCCCAGCGCCTCGACGCAGGCCTCCGCGTAGGCCACGGTGCTCACGATGCGCGAGCCCTCGCCGTCGGCCTTCCCGTCGACCCCCTTCCGGTCGAGGGCGCGCTTCAGATCCATCTCCGCCTGCTGCACCACGGCATCCCCCCGCATCACGCAGAGATCCACCAACCACTCCCCTTTCTCGGCGGCGGCGAGCATCTCCGCCGTCGGCTCGCCCTCGAGCCACCGGGTGTCGTAGACGGTGTCCTCGAAGTAGGCGGGATCGACCCGGGGTCCCTCGAAGACCTCGACGCCAAGGTCGGGTGCAGCGGCCGCATGGGTCTCGACGGGCTCGAGGTGGGACGGGCGGCTCGCGCAGTCGAGCGTGCCCGGATCGCCCTGTCGCAGGCCGACGCGCAGCTGCTCGCCGCTCTGCAGCGGCCGTGAGAGACCGATGAGGAGGGTCGAAGCCCCCTCGTCGTAGCGCAGGTGGACCTCGAGCTGGGGCGCGTCACAGGCGAGCAGAGAGAGAACGCCGGCCCCCAGGGCCAGCCCCAGGAAGCGGTGCATTGCGGTGCGGGAGAGGGTCATCGCGGGGAACTCCTTGTCGAAGGCCTCGGCGCCGCCCGGCGGCGCGGGTGTGCGCCGCGGCCTGCAAGGGCCCGGCCAATGCGGCCTTTGCGCTGCAACCCCATGAGATCACGAGTGGCGCGACCGATCCCTCCCTGCCCCGGCCCTCCAACCGTTCAGCGACTGGACAGGGTGGTGCGTCCATGGGGCAGCGCGTCAGGACGGTCTGGCGCGCTCGGAGGCGGGCCGGAACCCGCGAGCGGAGGCGGCAGGCGCGCCCCACCGCATGCGACGGATGCGCCCCGTCCCCGCTCGGGCTCGCGAGCGTTCCGTCACGGGTGCGCCGCCGGCGAATGCCTATTTTACGAGGAGCACCGAGCAGGGCGCGAAGATGGCGACCCCGTAGGAGAGGCTCCCGATCCCGCGGCTGTGATCGGCGGGATCGATGGGGTGAGAGGAGAGGACGATGAGATCCGGTTGCTCCTCCTCGGTCCATCGGAGGATCTCCGAGGCCCGGGAGCCGTAGACCACCTCCGTGCGGACCTGTTCCGCTTCCCCAAGGGCCTCGCGCAGGGCCTCGAGGGTGTCTCGGGCGGTCCGCTCGAGGCGTTCGTAGAACTCGGGATCTTCGTCGCGGGAGAGACCTGCGACCTCTTCGATGACGTGGAGGAGGACGATCTCTCCCTCCGGCGCCCGGAGCCGTCGCGCTGTGGCCAGGGTGCGTCGATGCCGGTCGCGATCGAGGTCGACGGGAACGAGAATCTTCCGGTAGGTCGTATCCACGAGGAGAAGCTTAAGGCGGCCGGCGGCCCTGTCGATGCCTGCACGGCATCGTCGCGTCTTTACAGGCAAAACGCCGGCGATGAATATGGCCTCAGGCCCTCCGTCGAAGGCCGCCCAGGGAGACCATGATGAGACGCACCTCCTGCGTGCCTGTGCTGTGCCTGCTCGCTGTCGGGGTTGTCGCCCCGGGCTGCACCTCCTTCTCCACCCTGCAGCGGGCGCGCGTGATCGAACCGGGGACCTCGCGATGGGGTGCGAGCCTGCAGGGGCTGGCCATTCAGGGGGACGACATCGGCATCACCGTGCCGGTGGTGGAAGGGAGCTACCGGCGAGGCCTCACCGACACAGTGGACGTGGGCGCGAAGGTCTGGCCCATCGGGGTGCTGGTCGACGCGAAGGTGCAGTACATCACGCGGCCCCGCTTCGCCGCTTCGGTCGCCCCGGGTCTGGCCTTCAGTTCCATCGGCCTGCTGCAGAAGCTGGAGGCGCACCTCCCCTTCCTCTTCGGTCTCGACTACGGCAGCTCCGAGCTGACCTTCGGCGGAAAGCTCATCGCCTCGCTCGCCCTGGTCACCGGGACCGCGGAGGACGGCACCGAGGGGGAGGTGGTCGGCGCCGGCTTCGAGATCTTCCCCGGCTTCATGGTGGGCTTCGACTGGGCGCTGAGCAAGTCCTTCCACATCATGCCCGAGGTCAACATCCACTTCTCCACCCTCGGCGGCTCGCCGCTCTTCTTCTCCATCGGCGATACGGCCCAGGTGCAGTTTGCTCTCTCGGTGTTCATCCAATGAGATACGCAGTCGCAGCCCTCCTCGTGCTCCTCGCCGCCTGCGAGCCCCTCGACATGAGTGGCGAGGTCCCCGCCTGGGTCGTGGACCGGGACGATTCGGGGGAGTACGCGCTGGTGAAGCGCACGCTCGTCGTCGACTCCTTCCGTGACCTCACGGGTCCCACCATCCGAAGCGTCGCGCGGGCGAAGATCGAGGTGGCGTCCGATGGCTCCCAGCTCCTCTTCCTCGATGGTTCGCCCCTGGGATTGCGCTACTCCCGCGCCGGGGATGCGTGGGCGGCGGAGGACTACGACGGCCTCATCCTCTTGAGCTTCTACCACCACGCCACACAAGTACACGCCTACTTCCGCGACCTGGGCCTTGGGACCACCACCACCGACCTGGGGCCGCTGCCTGCGCACTACCTGCCGCAGATGGAGGCGCTGCTAGGGCTGCGGATTCCCCTCATCACCGACAACGCCGCCTTCCTCGAGGCGCCGCCGAGCTTCCTCGTCTTCCGGGAACTGTTGCTCGACGAGATCCCTCTGCCCGCGAACGCGGGCGTGGTGGCCCACGAGTTCGGGCACGCCGTCTTCCACCATTTGGCCGTGGCCAGTTACGGAGCGGAGCGGGTGGATCAACTCGGCTTCGACGACGCCAGCTTCAACTTCATCCGCTCGGTCAACGAAGGCCTCTCCGACGTGCACGGCGCGGCCTTCACCCGCGACCCCAAGTTCATCGTGCCCAGCGTCTCGAAGCTCGAGGAGCGCCGGGATGTCAGCCGCTTCCGCGAGTACACCCAAGAGCTCGAGGATGCCGCACTCGGAACCGCGCCCGACGAATACGACCCCTATCCCCTCGGCGATGTGCTGGCCAACACCTTCTGGGCCTTCCGCGGGCGCCTCGTCGAGCGCGGGATGAGCGAGGAGGAGGCGATACGGCGCATGGCCGAGGTGGCCTTCGAGGCCACCCGCGTCACCGATCTGACCCGCCTCGATCACTTCGAGATTGCCACCTTCATGGACACCGCGGCCCAGGTGATCACCGATCCGCAGGAGCACGGCCTCTACTGTGAGGAGGTGGCCGCACGCTTCGGCCGCGTGATGGAGAGGATCCCAGGATGTCAGCCTTGAAGCCCTGGCTGCCAGCCATGCTGCTGCTCGGCGCCCTGACGCTCCTGCCCGCCGGAGCGCGAGCAGACGAGGGGTGGCGGGTGGCGCCGCGCTTCGGCCTGCTGATCCGGCAAGGCGCGGCGAACACCCGCATCATGACGCCGTCCCCCGGGGTGGATCTCGAGATGGGCCTCTCCAAACACTTCGGCCTCCGCCTCTCGTACGGGCTCGGCTTCAAGCGGCGCGGCACGTCGGACACGCACATCTTCGCGGTGGACAACGCACTGACCGTTCTCGCCACTGCGGGGACCCGCTTCCATCCCTCGGGGGGCCTCTTCGTGGGCCTGGGCGCCGGCGCGCACCTGCTCCTCTTCGACACCTCGGTGCTCGGCAAGAGCCAGCTCGGCTGGGACGCCGCACCCGGCCTCGCCTGGATCGGCGGGATACGCCTCTATGCGGTGCCCGGGCGCATGACGGTCGACTTTGCGGCGCAGGGGCTGCTGGAGCTGGAGAACCACCGCCTGCAGTTCTACGTGGCCGTCGCCTGGCGCCTGTAGGCCGCGGGCTCTCGGAGGGGTGCCGAGCGAGGGCGGCGCACGGCCCGGGGCCGCCGCATGCGTCGAGTCCGCGCGGCCCAGCATCCATGTGCGCGGCGTCACGTCGGTGTGGCGGCGTTTCGGGTCCACTGCCCGCATGATGCGTCGTGCAGTGGAAGGGACCGTCGTATTGGCGCCCGTGCTGCTCCTCCTTCTTGGGGGCTGTGCGGCCGCCGACCCGGCGCTTCGGAGGCCGGGTCCCCTTTCCTTTACCTCGCAGGCGGCCCCGACCCTGCAGATGGCAGGCGGCGGCGCCACTGGGCAGCTCACGGTGCGCTATCGATTCCACCCCTCCTTCTTCGTGGATGGCGTGGGCCGCTCGGGGATCGTCGTGCCGAAGGGCTTCGCGCCCGACGACACCTTCTTCCTTGCGCTGGCCGCGGGTGTCGGCTGGCGCGTGGACCTCGGTCAGTGGATCCCACGCGTCGCACTTCGCTTCACCCACATCCACCACGCGACCTTCGAGAGCTGGCAGCGGACGCCTTGGGCGAACCTGGCCGGTGATTCGAGTGGCACCGTGCAGCACCGGTCGGGGGCCGAGCTCGCGGTGGGCCTGCGCTCGGCGACGTTGAATCGTCTCGGCAACTGGGGCCTCTTCGTAGACCTCGAG
The DNA here is from genome assembly GCA_964471535.1 of uncultured Myxococcia bacterium. Taxonomy (GTDB): domain Bacteria; phylum Myxococcota; class Myxococcia; order SLRQ01; family SLRQ01; genus CAYYHA01. The sequence continues at coordinate 15,719 of CAYYHA010000037.1, forward strand.
GCAACCGCCGGCGTGCTGCCTTCGAGCGAGATCCTGGGGTGGCAGGCGGGGCTCGCCGTGGGGATCGGGATCCACGATTACGTGGAGTGATCCGGCGGCGTTCGAAGGGTCTCTGGCGACGGCACGTGCACGGCGACGACTGCGCCGTCGGGCGCTCCGCCGAACTCGGGCCGCCTCGCGTCCGGCTCACCAGGGAAGGCGCTCACCGCGCGCGTGCCAGAAGCCGCCGCTGCTCTCCAAGGTGAGGGCGTCGATGCGTTCGAGCAGGCCCCGTGCCGCCTCCGCGGGGCTCACGTCACCCCGATGCCCCGTCATCTCCGTCTTCACGAACCCGGGGTGCAGCAGGCACACGGCGACTCCACGTTCCCGCAGATCGATGGCCAGGCTCTTGCCGGCCATGTTCACCGCCGCCTTGCTCATCCGGTAGCCGTAGCTGTTGCCGCTGCTGTTGTCCTCGATCGAGCCCATGCGGCTTGTGACGATGGCGATCTTCGAACCGGGCCCCATCCGGTGGAGGAGGGTGGCGCTGACCCGCAGCGGACCGACGGCGTTCACCTCGAACTGCCGGCGGATGGAATCGTAGTCGAGCGACTCGAGGGCATTGCGCTCGAGGATCCCGGCGCAGTTGATCACGAGATCGAGCGAGAGGTCCCCGAGACGCCGGTCGAGCGCTGTGATGGCTTCGTCCGAGGTCACGTCGACGCCCTCCTCCACGCGGATGCCCAGCGCGTCTAGCGCCTCACTCGTACGGCGGCAGGCGCCGATGACCTCCTCCCCTCGCTCGGCGAGCTGCCGGCACAGTTCGAGTCCGATCCCTCGGTTGGCTCCAGTGACCAGTGCGCGTCCCATGGCGGCATTCATGCCACCATGCCGGCCGTTGGGCCAGCGTCGCCGTCACCCTCCCCCGTCTGGCACACTCCTCGGTATGAGCGATGATCTCGAAAGCATCGACGTGAAGGTCGAGGTGGAGGGGGACGATCTCGTCGAGCCCCGCAGCCTCTTCGCAGCGGGTGCCGCGCTTCCGGATCCACCCATTCCGCCCCCCCCTTCGGGGGTGGCCGGGGCGGCGGCGGGCGGGGGGCAGGCCCGCACATCCACGCCCTCCGCCCAGACACCCGAGCTGACCGTGCGTGAGGTCTTCGATCGGCGCTACACCTACCGGCAGCTCCTGGGGGCCGGCGGCATGGGGGTGGTCGGTCTCTACCGAGACAACACCATCGGGCGTGAAGTGGCCCTGAAGGTGCGCCGCGGCGACCCCGGAGGCGACGCTGAGTGGCGCTTCCTGCGGGAGGCTCGGGTGCAGGGACAGCTCGAGCATCCCGCCGTGCTGCCGGTCTACGACCTGGGCGTGGACCCCGAAGGCAACGTCTACTTCTCCATGAAGCGGGTTCGAGGCATCAGCCTGCGCCACGTCCTCGAAGGGCTGAAGGCGGGCAACGAGCCGCTGCAGAAGCGGTTCAGCCGCCGCCGGCTCCTCGTCCGCTTCAATGCGATCTGTCTCGCCATGCAGTTCGCCCACGAGCGTGGCGTCGTCCACCGGGATCTGAAGCCCGACAACATCATGTTCGGCGATCACGGCGAGGTGTACGTGATCGACTGGGGTCTGGCGAAGGTGGCGGGCGCGCGCGAGCTTCCCGAGGATGGCCCCAAGGTGGAGGATGCCTCCAACGCCGACGAGACGGTGGCCGGACGCCTCATGGGCACGCCCGGCTACATGGCGCCGGAGCAGATCCGTGCTGGCGAGGTGGAGATCGATGGACGCGCCGATGTCTATGCGCTCGGTTCGATGCTCTTCGAGATCCTCACGCTCCATCGTCTCCACGATCACTACGAAGCGGCACCCCGGCTGATGGACACCATGAAGCTCGACGGCGTGCGCCCCTCGAAGCGTTTCCCCGATGCCGAGGTCCCTCCCGAGTTGGACGAGCTGGTCTTCCTGGCGACCCGCCTCGACCCGGCCGACCGCTTGGCCAGCGCTCGCGCCCTTTCCGAGGGCATCGAGGCCTACCTGGACGGAGACCGGGATCGAACGCTGCGGAAGGAGGCGGCGGCGAAGCATGCGGCGACGGCTGCGGCGGCCCTGGCCTGTGCATCGAAGCCGGGGGTGGAGGAGGCGGCGGAGCGGACCCGGGCGATGCGCGAGGTGACCACGGCGCTGGGCCTCGATCCCGAGCAGCCGCTCGCGCGCCGGGTCCTGCTGAAGCTGCTCACCCAGCCGCCCCGAGAGATGCCCGAGGAGGCCCGCCGAACGCTCGAAGCCTCACGAAAGGCGCACTTTCGCTCGGCGGCGCGCAACGCCATTGCCGCCTATCTCGCCTTTGGCGCCTATCTGCCGTTCACCGTGTGGATGGGTATCCGCGATGGCCGCTTGCTGGCGCTGATGTCCGGGACCATCCTCGCCTCCCTTGCGGCGACGGTCTATTACCTCTACCGCCCGCCGGCGCAGCTGAAGGTCCCCCTGCCGCACCTTCTCCTCACCGCCGCTGCGGTAGGCAGTGGCTCGGTGATCTTCGGGCCGCTGGTCCTGGTCCCGCTGGTCGCGCTCGCCAACGCGATCGCCTACCTGGCCATCCTAGAGGGGCGGCGCGGAGCGGTGATCGCCGCCGCGGTCGCTGTCGTAGCCGTTCCGGCCCTTCTCATGTGGATGGGGGTCATACCGAGCGCCTACGAGGTCACGAATGGGGTGATCCAGATACGTCCCCAAATGACGGAGTTTCCACCAGTCCCGACGATGACCTTTCTCACCTTCGCCAACCTTGCCGTCCTCGCCAGCGCCGGACTCTACGTCTCCGACCTTCGGCGCAAGTACGCGGATGCCGAGCGTCGCCTCCACGTCCAGGCGTGGCAGCTTTCCCGCATCGTTCCCGAAGACGTGGGGGCAGCGAAGACACCGGCCTCGGGCGCTTCCGCCTAGGGCTCCATCAGTGACTCGACGACCTCTTCCGCCGTCTGCAGGCGGTCGGCGGGATCCTTGCGCAGGAGCACGTGGGCGAGGCGGGCGAGGCCGTAGTCCACGTGGGGGTTCAGCGACCCAATGGGCTGCGGCTCGCGCTCGAGGAGCTGATGCCACAACTCGAGGGGATGCTTGGCGACGAAGGGTGGCCGGCCGGTGAGCAGCTCGTAGAGGATCACGCCGAGCGCGTAGAGGTCACTCCGTCCGTCGACGTGCTCGCCCGCAGCCTGCTCTGGCGACATGTAGCGGTAGGTGCCCACGACCTGCCCGGTGTCCGTGACGTCTTCGAGGTCCGAGATCAGCTTGCATAGGCCGAAGTCCATCAGCCGGGCGTTGCCCTCGTGGTCCACCAGGATGTTGGAGGGCTTGAGGTCCCGGTGCACCAATCCTCGGCTGTGCACGTAGGCGAGTCCTTCTGCGACCTGGGCCATCAGCTCGCGGATGCGGGTTACCCGCATGGGATCGTTCAGGCGGGTCAGGTCCTGACCCGACTCGGTGAGCGGGGGGAGGTCGACGGGCTCGGGGTCGGCGGCGAGATCGTCGAAGGGCAGGTCCACTGAAGGCGCCGCGTGGGTCGCGCCGACCGTCATTGGCTCGGAACTCGGCGAGCGTCCGAGCAAGATGTCCGAATCGGGCTCTTCCATCCATGCCGAGAGATCGAAGGCCCCCTCCGCCTCGCTCGAGGGAGCAGCGTCCTCGAGTGTCGGAGGTGGATCCTGGGATTCGCTTCCGAAGGATCGCGGCGTATCCGGGTGGAGGCCGACCAGATCGAGATGGCGCTTCAGGTCCACGCCGTCGATGAGTTCCATCGCGTAGTAGGGCATGTCCCCGGCGATGCCCGAATCGTAGACGTGGACGATGTTCGGATGCTCGAGTCGAGCCAGTGCGTCGAACTCGCGGATGAAGCGGCTGATCGCCCGCTTGTTGTTGGTGGGCGTCTGGGTGAGCAGCTTGACCGCAACGATCTCGGAGGAGCGCTCGTCGTTGGCCCGGTACACGATGCCCAGGCCGCCGCGTCCGAGGACGCCTAGGATCTCGTACGGGCCGAGTCGTTCTGGGTGCATGGTCTAAAAGGCCCTCTCTTCAGCCCGAAAACGCTACGCCCCTGGCCCGTCCCAAGCAAGTTGCTGCCCTCGCCAGCCCGCCTCCACTAAGGTGTCGGGGATGGCACTGGGCGACTGGCCGGAGGAGGAGACGGGGCGGCATGCGCCTGGCGCCCTGTCCCCCGGGTGGAAGCGTGCTGGGCTGACCGCCGCGGCGCTGGCCTTCGTCCTCATCTCCGCGGCCATCTACGTCTCCACCTTCGAGGTGCGCTGGGCCACGCGCGTCTATGGGCCGAGGCTGTGGGTGGCAGGACAGCGCGTGGCACTGCGCGTGGTGGTGGACGACGTGCAGGAAATGGTGCCGCTCGACGGTTTCTCGGCGCGGGGTTGGATCGAGGGGCCGGGGGGCGCGCGGATCAGCCTCGGGGAGGGCCTCGCGCGGGGCACCCGTTCAGTGGAGCTCGGTGCGGCCGTTCCCGAAGCGGTGCCCCGCGGTCCGTGGACCCTGGCCCTCGAGGTGCGGCGAGGCGAGGAGGTGGAGCACGTGCGCGTGCCCATCGAGGTGGGCGACGCGGCGACCGTGGCGCCGGAGCGCTGGCTCGCCCTTCGCAACGCGTGCGAGGAGGGGAGCCATCGCGTCGAGGACCGCTGGGAACCGAGCCCGCTGTGCCTCGAACCGCCCGAGGTGCGCATCTACCCAGAGAGTGGGGCCCTGGTGGCCAATCTCGACAACCCCGTTCTCGTCTACCACCCGAGCGCCCGCACTCTCACCCTTCAGGCGCTCCCGCCGCCGCCTGCGCCCGGTGCCGCCGCGCCGCCGCCGCGGCAGCCGCCGGCCGCCCTCGTGCCCGACCGCCTCGGGCTCGCCCCCTTTCGCTACACGCCCACCTACCCGCGGGGACCCTTTCGGATCGTCGTCGACGGGCACGAGGAGGAGCAGTGGATCCGTGACGTGCCGGGACAGGTGCTCATCGAGGTGGAGCGCGCGCTGCTCGGGCCCGGCGAGACCGTGCGGGCGACGGTGACTTCTCTGCGGCGGCGGGGGCCCCTCTATCTGGACGTGTGGGCGGCGGGACGATGGATCGGCGCCGACTCGGTGGCCCTCGAGGGATCCTCCCGCTTCGAATACGAGGTGCGGCTGCCTGAGGCGGCCCATGGCGTGGTCGCCCTGCGTGCCTACACGCAGCCCGACGGGCCGATCGGGGCCTACGACGAGCGGCTGCTGTGGGTGACCGGAGCGGCGCCGGCAGAGGCCCTCGCCGAGGTCACCGGGGCGCTGCCGGGCCTGCCGCTCGCCGAGCCCCTCGCCGAGTACGAAACCCCGCCGGGCCCCGATCCCCTGGTCGCCGCTCTGGCCGGGGTGCCACCGGAGCAGGTAACGCCCCGGGCCCTCGAGCACGCGGTGCGCGCACTCCTCTCCCGCGTCGAGATCACCGTGCCCCCCTCACCACGCCTCGCCGACACGGCCTCCGCGAAACTGGAGGCGATGCGCCAGTACCAGACGCGCCTGCAGCGACCCATCCTCACGGCGCTCGCTGCTCTGGGGGTGGCCGTCCTGGTTGCGGTGCTCTTCCTCCTTGTGCGGCTGGCGCGACAGACGCGCCGCCGCCTTGCCGAGGTGGAGCTCGACTCCGAACTCGAGGACGCGGAGGCGCGGCCGATCCGCGGCAGTGGCATCCTCCTCGAGGGGGCACTGCTCGTGGGCATCCTCGTCGCCGCGATCATCGGGCTGCTCGTTCTCCTGCAGAGTCTGCGCTGGACCTACGCGCTGTGACCGCCCTGCTGCGGGGGAGCGGCAGGAGGAGGTTGAACCCTGCGACGGGCCACTTTCGGTACTTCGCATTGCGGCGGACGAAGGTCTCGAGCCGCTCGTCGACGACTCTCCCGTAGCCGGCCTTGGCTGCGTGCCGGAGGTAGAGCGCGTCCCCCTTGCGGAAGACGAAGCCCAGGTGGGTGACCCGGTAGGGGCGCAGCGGGATCTCGGTGCGCACGACGAGCAGCAGGGCGCCGTCGGGGATGCGGTCCATGACCTCGGGGAAGCGTTCGATGGGGACGATGGGCAGGCGGCGCGTACCCATGGGGACCTCTTCGGCGCGCAAGGGGAGGTCGACGCCACGACGCTGCGCCCAGCTCGTCGGGCTCACCGTCTTCTCGACCCACTCGACGCGGTCCCCGCCCACCTCTTCGGTGATGTCCCGGACGAAGCCCTTCTGGATGTTGTTGGGGATCCACTGCGCCATCATCAGGTGGTTGCGGCGCCCGAAGGCGATGCGGCCGTCCGAGTAGCGGATCTCGCTGAGCAGCCCGAGGGGATCGTCGGGCGCGTTGGCCAGGGCGAGCACCTGCTCCACGTAGGTCAGGCAGTCGACCGCATCGAAGCGGTAGAGGGGATCGGGGTCGTAGCCTGCGCCCTCACCGAGGGGGGAGTCGAGGTAGGGCACGCCACGGAAGTGGGCCGAGAGGGCGGCGAGCCGTTCGGTGAAGGGGACCTGCTCCCGCGCGAGGCGGCGCGCCAACGCGAGGGGCCCGAAGTCGTCGGGGGGCTGCCAGCGGGGAAGCGGCGTGCCCGCGTCGGCCCCGGCCGGGCCCAGGCCAGCCTCCTTTGCCTGCGGGGGGCGCGTGTCTCCATCGGCTTCCTCCTGCCCCGCACGGCGCGCCGCCGCCGTCTCCGCCGCGGCCGCGCCCACGCGAGCGAGGGCGTCGGCTGCGGCGAGGGCGGCGCGGCCGTCGTCCCCCTCCCGCACACGAAGGAGGTACCGCAGCCCGCGGGAATCCTTCTGCGCCGCCAGGCTCTCGGCGGCGGCCAGCCGCACCTTCGGCTCCGGGTCCTGCAGCCGGGCGGCCAGGAGTTCCCGGGCCCAGGGACGTGCCACCCGTGCGAGGAGCCGCGCCGCGTCGACGCGCACATAGGCTTGTGGCGCGGAGAGCTGCGCTTCCACCATCGCCCGCGCCTTCGCATCGCCCAGTGGCAGCAGCGCCTCGAGGGCTGCCAGGCGCAGCGCCTCGCTCGGGGCCTCGAGCCGGGCCCGCAGGGCCGTCCGAGCCGCCCGGTTGGGCGCCGCGCCCAGGGCGCGCAAGAGCGCAATCTCCAGCTCGAGGTCCTCGTCCCCCACGGCGCCGAGGGCCCGGAGCAGCGCCGGCACGGCGTCCTTGGCCCCGAGGGTGCGAAGCGCCTGCGCCGCGGCGAAGCGGACCTCCCGCCGGGGATCGGCGAGACGCGCCGCCACTGCCTTCGCAGTCGCAGGGACCGCCCACCGGCCAAGGGCATAGACGGCGTTGCGTCGCACCTCCCAGTCGGGGTCGCGTGTGGCGGCGACGACGGTCGAGGCCAGCTCGGGTGCGTCGAAGAAGCCCAGGGCGTAGGAGGCGCGGATTCGGCTGCGCGTATCGGCGCTGCCGAGCAGGCTCGCGATCTCCGGGGCCACCTGGCCGCTGTCGAGGAAGAGCAGCCGATTGACGATGCCGTCCACCTTCGAGTCGGGGGCACGCCGGAGCTGATCGAGCAGGGAGCGAAGCTCGAAGGCACGATCGGGGGGGGGCGCAGGCTGTGCCGGGGCCGGCGCGGAGCGGAGGCCGAGGAGGAAGGTCGCGGCGAGGGCGGCGGCGCGGGCGGCACGCATCGGCGAGATCATAGGACAGGCCCCAGGGGGGTGGTAGGATGCGCCCTTGCGAGGAGGTGGTCGCAACCGTTCCCTTCGACCTCATCATGAACTTCGGCGTGGGGCTCGCCACTGCGTGGGCGGCGCGCGAGGAGATTCGGCTCGGTCCTCGCGGCCAAAGGCGGCCGCTTTTTGCCCTCCTCGCTTTCGAGGCGCTCGTCTTCTGCCCGCTCGGGGCGTACCTCTACGCGGTGCACACCGACTGGTCGTGGAACTACTTCCTCGACCCGGATACGCTGCCCGCCTGGTTCGGTGTGGTGGCCATCGCCGGGTACGCAGCGGCGGCGGTCGCGGGCTATCTGCTCGGAGTCCACCTGCTGCGACGCGGCCAGACGCGGCGGGTCCTGCACCTGTGCCTGGGCATCACCGGGCTCCTTGCGATCTACTTCGCGGTGTTCTTTCGACGCTTCTGGTGGGTGGGTCGCTACCAGGACTACGCGGTGGCACCGGGCCGCCCGGCGATGCAGCCCTTCCTGGAGAGTCGGCTGGGCTGGGTGCTCCTGGTCGCCGGGACACTCCTGGTCGGGGCGCTGGGGTGGATGCTGGTCCATCTCGAGCGCCACGGCCGTCGCCTCCGCGCCCACCGTGAGGCCGAGGTGGGCCCGTGAGCACGGAGGCGGCGAGCACGAGCGAAGCTACCGGAATCCCAAGGAAAACTGGGGGCCTCGTTCTTGACACCCCTCGGGGCCGCTGCTACGCACGAAGGGTGATCCCCGGAGGGCCGATGATGAAGCGCGGGCGCGTTCTGGGAGCTGCGGTGGCCGTGGGTGCTGCCGCGGTCTTGCTCGGGGGCTGCGGTCCCATCGAATCGACGGCGGTGATCGGTGAGGCCGAGGTGGAGATCGCGGGGGCCCGCGCCGCGGATGCGGAGACCAAGGCGACCTACGAGTTCGTCTCCGCCGAACTCTATCTGGAGAAGGCCCGGGAGGAGCGCGGCTACGCCGACTACCAGGCGGCCGTGGACTACGCGCGCAAGGCGGCCGAGCTGGCGCGGGAGGCGAGAGCCAAGGCGCAGAGCAAGATGCGGGAGGGCGCCGCGCCTCCGCCGCCTCCCGACGATGAACTCGTTCCCTTCGAAAGAAGTGAAGAGAACGGACCGGCTCCTGTGATCCAAGAGTTGGACCCCGAATGATGGGCAGCACGCGAGGGAAGGGGATGAGGATGGCGGGTCGACTCGCCGCGCTGGGAATCGCCTGCGTCCTGGGCGCGGGTGCCTGCGTCACCGGGGGACAGATTCGCACCACCGCCAGCGTGGTGGACGAGGACATCAAGCTGGCGCGGGAGCAGGGCGCGCTGAAGTGTGCTCCGAAGGAGCTGGCCATCGCCGAGGCGAACCTGACCTTCACCCTTGGTGAGCTGAAGCAGGGCAACTGGGTGCGCGCGCGGCAACACGTCGAGATTGCCGAGGAGTACGCGAAGAAGGCGGTACAGCTGTCCAAGGGGTGCAAGAAGCAGGTCCTGATCAAGAAGGAGAAGCCGCCGCCGAAGATCATCAAGATCGAGGAGAAGGACACCGATGGCGACGGTCTCCTCGACAATGTCGACAAGTGTCCGCAGGACCCCGAGGATCCCGACGGATTCGAGGACGACGACGGGTGCCCCGACGACGACAATGACCAGGACGGCGTGCCCGACGCTGAGGATCGCTGCCCGGTGACGCCCGGCGTGGTGGAGAACCAGGGCTGCCCAGAGGAGGCGCCCATGGACACCGACGGCGATGGGATCACCGACGACGTCGACAAGTGTGTCGAGGATCCCGAGGACAAGGACGGCTTCGAGGATACCGATGGCTGCCCCGATCCGGACAACGACCAGGATGGTGTCGTCGACGGAGAGGACGGCTGTCCCATGGAGCCGGGCCCAGTCGAGAACAAGGGCTGTCCGGTGGAGGACAAGGACGGCGATGGGTTGAAGGATCCGGCGGACGCCTGCCCCGAGGAGCCGGAGGACAAGGATGGCTTCGAGGACACCGATGGCTGCCCGGACCTCGACAACGATGGCGACGGAATTCCTGACGTCACCGACAAGTGCCCGATGGAGGCGGGGATTCCCGAGACCGACGGCTGCCCGCCGAAGGATCGGGATGGTGACGGAGTTCCCGACCACGAGGACCGCTGCCCCGACGAGCCGGGGGTGAAGGAGGAGCAGGGCTGTCCGAAGAAGTACAAGCTCGTCGAGCTGAAGAAGGACAAGATCGAGATCAAGCAGAAGGTCTACTTCGATACGGCGAAGTGGACGATCAAGCCGGTCTCCTATCCGCTCCTGAACGAGGTGGCCCAGGTCCTCAAGGACCATCCCACGATCAAGATCCGTATCGAGGGGCATACCGACAGCCGCGGGCGCGACGCCTACAACCTCCGCCTCTCGCAGAAGCGGGCCGAGGCGGTGCGCGACTACCTGATTCAGCAGGGCATCGACCCCAGCCGCCTCGAGGCGGTCGGCTTCGGTGAGACGCGGCCCATTGCCTCCAACGCCACCGCGGTGGGGCGGGAAGCGAACCGCCGTGTCGAGTTCGTGATCACCGAGCGCTAGGAAGCACCGCCATGCCGAACTACGAGGTCTTCATTCCCGCCCGGGACGAGGCGGGCTTCGACATGACCTTTCGGGTCGCCGCCGACAACTGGATGGCGGCCCTCAAGACGGGGATGGAGAAGATCGGGCAGCAGGGCCCCGGCGGAAACATCCTCTGCGACATCAAGGAGGACAACTCCATCCACGTGACCGATCCTGGCACCGGTCGCGTGTTCCGGATCCGCGAACTCGCCGAGACCTCGCCGGGGATCCCCGGCGGAGCGGGGGCAGCGACGCAGCCGGGCATGCCGGCCCACACGGCCCCGCCTCCTGCAGCCGCGCCTCGAGCCGTCCCGCCACAGGCCGCGCCACCACCGTCGGCCTCGCCTACGCAGCCTGCGGTGCCGCCCGCCCAGCCGGCAACCCCACCTCCCTCAGCGGCGCCGACGCAGCCGGTGGCTCCCCCCGCGCCGCCGCCGCCCGCCGCGGCGCCGACGCAACCTGCGGCGCCGCCCGCCCAGCCCGCGCC
>CAYYHA010000038.1:0-25704 GCA_964471535.1 uncultured Myxococcia bacterium
ATCTTCTGGTGGCGAGCCCCGGCGTGCCGCTCCTCTTCCCCGAGCCGCACCCGCACGTCCTGCCGCGGCCCTTCCACGAGGGGATAGCTGACCGTCTCGGCAGCGCGGATCTGCTCCGGGCTCCCCCACTTGCGGCCGATGAGCCGTTTGGCCGCGTAGCAGGTCTGCTCCGCATTCGTCACCGCCTGCCGCTTGGCGATGTGCCCCACCAGCCGCTTCCCGTTCTTTGCGATGGCGAAGATCGACGGCGTCGTCTTGTACCCCCCCTTGTTCGGGAAGACGGTGGGAACGCCGTCCACGACGGCGGCGACGCAGGAATTCGTCGTCCCCAGGTCGATTCCGATCACGGTCTCCATGTGACTCCTCTATAGCAGCACCCAGCGTAGGCTCTTGAGTCCCTCTTTTGCCTCGTCCGCTGTCTCATCGAGCTGTACCGCCCGCTGGTAGGCCCGCTTGGCCGCCTTCTTGTCACCCTGTGCCAGATACGCGTGGCCGAGCACCACCCAAGCCTCCGCCTTCGAACGCTCGAGCTCGGTGGCCCGCTTGCCGAGCGCCACCACCTCGGCGGGATCCTGGGGCCCCCGCGCGAGGAGGAAGCGGGCGAGTCGGAGCCGAATCTCCGCCCCCTCGGGGTAGGCCTCGACCGCCTCGCGGAGGAGTGCCTCCGCCCGCTCGAGGTTGCCGAGCGTCTCTTCGCTCATGGCTTGGTGCAGCAGCTCCTCGGCGATCCGGGCGCCCGCACGCCGCCGCGCTTCGGCGATGCGGGCATCGAGCCCCTTGGCCTCGGGGTCGAACTCCCGGGCGAGCTGGTAGAGGTTCGCCGCCCTCCGAAAGTCCTCCCGCGCCTCGGCCGCCTCCGCCTCGGCCACGAGCTGGCGCGCCTTCTCCGCCCGCTGCAGCACCGGGTTTCGCCGCTTCAGCCCCTCCCGCCGCAGCTGCTTTCGCCGCTCCGCTGCCTCCTTGCGGCGCTCCTGCCGCTCCATCTCCTCGATCTCCTCGAGCGTCGGCGGAATCGGCGTCTTCGCGTCGTATTCGGCCTTCTTCTTGGGGTCGGAGAGCACCTGGTAGGCATCGTGGATGGCCTGGAAGACGCGTGCCAGCTTCTCCTTGAAGACCCCCAGGTCCTTGCCGTAGTAGCGGTCCGGGTGGAAGGTGCGGGTCAGCTCCACGTAGCGTCGCCGGATCTCCTCCGGCGGCGTCCTGGGGCGCACGCCGAGAAGATCGTAGTGGTGCATCTCGCCGAGCTTCGCGTCGAGGTAGAGGATCTCCTTCTTCAGGTCGAGGGGCAGATCGGGCGCCTGCGCCAGCTCGGCGGGGTTGAAGATGAAGCCCTCATAGCGGGAGGGGCGCCTGTCCGCTTCCGGCTCCGGGGCACGCTCCCGCGCTCGGCTCGGCGCCACGAAGACGCCCTTTTGCGCCAGCGCCTTCAGGAGCTTCACCGCCTCGGTCTCGGGAAGACCCGAGGCCTGAATGAGTTCGCCGTAGGTGCGACACCCCTCGGCCCGCGACAAGAGGAAGCCCTCTCGAGCATCCAGGTCCAAGGCAGCGAGATCGAGTCCCGTCGCCAGGCGAACCGGATCGCTCCACTGTCCCACGCCTTCGATGGTCTTTCGGTGCACCAAATCGGACCGCCAGATGCCTGCCCCGCGCGCCGGCCCGGACGAGACCGAGCCCCGGCTCCAACTATGCAAGATATGGGAGGATTCGGGGTGGTGACAAGGAAGGGGCCGGCCCGTATCTTCCCCGCCCGCCATGTTCACCCTGACCCCCACCGACCCCGCCTGGGTCGACGCGGCTCTCACCGACCTCGACCGGCTTCTGGCGGACCACCTCCACTGCGAGCGAAAGGCGGCGGCCTCGGCCCTCTCGTTGGTGCGCAGCTACCCCGAGCACTCGGACCTGGTGCTCCACCTCTCCCGCCTGGCGGAGGAGGAGGCGGGCCACATGGTCGAGGTGACCCGGCGCCTGCGCGCCCGACGGGCCACGGCGGTGCGCGACCCGGGGGATGCCTACGCGCAGAGCCTGCGCGCCCTGGTGCGCAAACAGGAGCCCGGCCGGCTCCTCGACCTGCTCCTGGTCAGCGGACTCATCGAGGCACGGAGCGCCGAGCGCCTCGCACTGCTTGCCGGAGGGCTCGCTGCGCGGGGGGAGGCAGAGCTGGCCGCTTTCTACGAAGATCTCGCACAGAGCGAGGTGCGGCACCGGGATCTCTTCGCCAGCCTCGCCCGCAGCCACGGGGGCGAGGCGGCCGAAGCCCGCGCTGCCGTCCTCTCGGCCGCCGAAGCCACGCTCGTCGCCGGCCTGCCCTGGGGCCCGCGCATCCACTGAAGCCCGAAACCCTGGAAGGAGATCCGATGCTCTCGCTGGTGGACCCCAAGATCGAACGCTACGTGACCGAACACACCGAGCCGCCCCCCGAGCTCCTCGAACGGCTGCGCACCACCACCCTCGAACGGACCGAGCGGCCCCAGATGCAGGTGGGACCGGTGGAGGGGCGCTTCCTACGGATGCTCGTGGAGACGATGGGGGCCCGGCGGGTGCTCGAGATCGGAACCTTCACCGGCTACAGCGCCCTGATGATGGCCTTGGGTCTGCCGGAGGACGGCACGCTCGTCACCTGCGAGGTCGATCCGGAGGTGGCTGCCATCGCCCAGCGCTTCTTCGACGAGAGTGGCCACGGCGGAAAGATCGAGATCCGGCTCGGCCCCGCGCTCGAGACGCTGCGGAACCTTGGCGGCCCCTTCGACCTGGCCTTCATCGATGCGGACAAGGAGAACTACCTCGCCTACTACGAGGCGGTGCTCCCTCTGCTCCGCCCCGGCGGCCTCGTCGTCGTCGACAATGTCCTGTGGAGTGGACGCGTCGTCGGCCTCGCGGAGCCAGACGAGGCGACCGCTGCCATCGCCGCGTTCAACGACGCGGTGGCCCGGGATCCGCGGGTGGAAAAGGTGATGCTCACGGTGCGCGACGGGCTCTACCTCTTGAGGAAGCGCTAGGCGAGCCGGCTCATTCGCCGGGCAAGGGCGCCGGCGACTCGGACCGTGCCGCGGGAAGGAGCCACTCGAGGAGCGCCTTCTGGGCGTGGAGACGATTCTCCGCCGCATCGAAGACGGCGCTGTGCGGCCCCTCGAGGACCGCCTCGCTGATCTCCTCCCCCCGGTGTGCCGGCAGGCAGTGGAGGATCAGGTGCTCGGGATGGGCTCGAGCCACCAGCGTCTCGTCCACCTCGAAGCCGGCGAAGGCGGCCCGGCGCTCTGCCGCTTCCGCCTCCTGCCCCATCGAGGCCCACACGTCCGTAGCCACCACGGTGGCACCGGCGACCGCTTCGGCGGGGTCGCCGGTGAGTAGGACGGACCCCGCCCCCTCGAGGATGGTCGGATCCGGCCGATAGCCGGGCGGCGTGGCGATGCGCAGCTCGAAGCCGAAGATCCGCGCCGCGTGAATCCAGGAGTGGGCCATGTTGTTGCCATCGCCCACCCAGGCCACCACCTCGTGCGCCAGGTCCCGGCCGCGCTCGCGCAGCGTCAGGAGATCGGCCAGGAGCTGGCACGGGTGGAGCAGATCGGTGAGTCCATTGATGACCGGAACCGTCGCATGACGCGCAAACTCCAGGAGCGTCTCGTGGGCATAGGTGCGCAGGAGAATCGCGTCGACGTAGCGTGAGAGCACCCGCGCCGTGTCCTGTATCGGCTCCCCCCGGCCGATCTGCGAGTCCCGGGGGGTGATGAGTACCGCATGCCCGCCGAGGTGGTGCATCCCGACCTCGAAGCTGACCCGCGTGCGCGTCGAGGCCTTCTCGAAGACCATGCCCAGGGTCCGCCCCCGTCGCGTGGCGTGGGGCTCGCCCCGCCCTTGCATCGCCTTCAGCACCAACGCGCGGTCCAAGAGGCGCTCGAGCGTGGGCCGATCGAGGTCGGTCAGGGCCAGGAAGTGCTGCACGGCACTCACGCGAGCCCCCACGCCGCTTCCAGGCGGTCGAGCGCCAGATCGAGGTCGGAGAGATCCACGGTGAGCGGCGGCGTCATGCGCACCACGTCCTCGCCGATGGCGTTAAGGAGCACCCCCGCCTCGCGGGCGCGGGCGTTGAGCGCCTTCGCCTCCCCGGGAGCGACGATCCCGACCCAGAGTCCCTTGCCCCGTAGACCGGCCACCGGTCCCCGCCCGCGCCACGTCTCGAGCCGCCGCCACAGATGGGCTGCCGCGCGCCGGCCCTGCTCGAGGCCCCCCTCGTCGAGGAGCACCTCGAGCACCGCAAGCGCCGCCGACGAGGCGAGGGGCCCCCCTCCGTAGGTGCTGGCGTGGGTGCCGGGGACGAAAGCCGCAGCGACCTCCTCACGGGCCAGGACCGCGCCGATGGGAAAGCCGTTCCCCAGCGCCTTGGCGCTGCTCATGATGTCCGGCTCGATGCCCTCCCACTCGTAGGCCCAGAGCTTGCCGGTGCGCCCCATCCCCGACTGTACCTCGTCCAGGATCATCAAAGCCCCATGGGCATCGCAGGCGGCACGCACCGCTTCGAGGTAACCCGGGGGCGGCTCGATGAGGCCGCCCTCCCCCTGCAGGGGCTCGAGGAGCACCGCGGCGGTGCGCGCCCCCATCACCTTGTGCAGCGCATCGGGGTCTCCATAGGGCGCATAGACGAAGCCCTCGGGGAGCGGGCCGAAGCCCTCGTGATAGGCAGGACGGGCCGTGGCGCTCAAGGCACCGAGGGTGCGCCCGTGAAACCCTCCCTCGAAGCTCACGATCTCGTAGCGCCCCGTCCCCAGATCGTGGTGGTAGCGCCGCGCGAGCTTGATCGCCGCCTCGTTCGCCTCCGCCCCTGAGTTGCAGAAGAAGGCCCGGTCGGCGAAGGAGGCGCCGACGAGGCGCTCGGCGAGGCGGATGTTGGGCTCGTTCCAGAAGAGGTTGGAGACGTGCCACAGGCGCTCCGCTTGCGCCTGCACCGCGGCGACCACCTTCGGATGGCAGTGACCAAGGCCGCAGGTGGCGATCCCGGCGATGAGGTCGAGGTACTCGTTGCCGTCTGCGTCGCGCACGCGGATCCCCCGGCCTTCGACCAAGACGAAATCGGGCTGGCGGTAGTTCTGAAAGAGGACACGACGCCCCACCTCGATGCGTTCCGCGTTGCGGCTCATGCTTCATCCCTCCGGATGACCGTCCCCACCCCACGGTCGGTGAACAGTTCGAGGAGCACCGCGTGCTCGACCCGTCCATCGAGGATGGTGGCCGACTGCACGCCGGCGGACAGCGCGTCGAGGCAGCAGCGCAGCTTGGGCACCATGCCCCCTTGCGCGACGCCGGATCGGATCAGTTGCTCCGCCTCGGAGACGCGGAGATCGGTTCGCAGCGCCCCGGACCCGTCCTTCACCCCCTCGACGTCCGTGAGCAAGAGGAGCCTGTCGGCGCCGAGCGCCGCGGCAACCTCTCCTGCCACCGTGTCGGCGTTGATGTTGAGTGCGCGCCCGTCGGCGTCCACACCGACCGGAGCAATCACGGGAATGTACCCGCCGTCCTCGAGGGTGGCGATGACGCGTGGGTCGACGCGTTCCACCTCGCCCACCCGCCCCGGGTCGAGAATCTCGGGTGGGCTGCCGGCTGCCTGCGCCCGCTGGGGGCTCAACTTCCGCGCGCGAACGAAGCGCCCGTCCTTGCCGGAGAGGCCCACCGCCTGTCCGCCGGCGCGGTTGAGCAAGGAGACAATCTCCTTGTTGACGCTGCCGCCTAGGACCATCTCCACGACGTCCATGGTCTCGTCGTCGGTGACCCGCAGGCCGTTGACGAAGGTGGACTCGATGCCCATCCGCTCGAGCACGCGCCCTATCTGCGGCCCGCCGCCGTGCACCACCACCGGTCGTACGCCGACGTACTTCAGGAGCGTGATGTCCTCGGCGAACGAGGCCTTCAGCGCCTCGTCGACCATCGCATGCCCGCCGTACTTCACCACGATGCTGCGGCCGGCATAGCGGCGGATGTAGGGGAGCGCCTCGATGAGGATCCTGGCCGTCTGTCTCGCCCGCTCCATGGGGCGCGCACTCAAGCACCTCGCCGTGGCCGGGGCAAGGGCTTCCTGCCACGCACGGGGCCTCAGCGAGCGCACCTAGAGGATGTAGCGGGAGAGGTCCTCACTCGCCAGCAGGTCTTCGAGACGCTCGCGCACATAGGCCTCGTCCACGACCACGGTCCTCCCTTCGAGCTCCGAGGCGCGGAACGAGAGATCCTCGAGGAGCTTTTCCATCACCGTGTGGAGACGCCGTGCCCCGATGTTCTCCGCCCGGCTGTTCGCCTCCTGTGCGATGCGCGCGATCTCGGCGATGCCGTCGTCGGTGAACTTCAGCTCGACCCCCTCCGTGCCGAGCAGCGCTGCGTACTGGCGGGTGAGGGAGTTTCGGGGCTCGGTGAGGATGCGCACGAAGTCGTCGCGGCTCAGGCTCTGGAGCTCGACCCGGATGGGGAAGCGCCCCTGCAACTCTGGAATGAGATCGCTGACCTTACTCACGTGGAAGGCGCCGGCCGCGATGAAGAGCACGTGGTCGGTCTTCACCACCCCATATTTCGTGGTCACCGAGCTGCCCTCGACCAACGGCAACAGATCGCGCTGCACGCCCTCGCGGCTCACGTCCGGGCCGTGACCGTGACTGCTACCGCCACCGGCGATTTTGTCGATCTCGTCGAGGAAGATGATGCCCGCACTCTCGGCGCGGCGCAGTGCCTCCTGCTTCACCTTGTCCATGTCGACGAGCTGCTGCGCCTCCTGTGAGACGAGTAGCTCCCGCGCCTCGGCTACCGTGACCTTCTTCTTCTTGTGCTTCCGCGCACCCCCGAAGCCCGGCAGGTTCTGGAACATGTCCTGCAGGTTCATCATCATCTCTTCCATGCCCTGTGCCCCAAAGACCTGCATGGTGGGCATGCCCGTGGATTCCTGCACCTCGATCTCGATCTCGTAGTCGTCGAGGACGCCGCGGCGCAGCTGCTCGCGCAGCACCTCCCGTGACTGGTCCGCCGATCGCTTCGAGAGATCCTCGCCCGGAGCGCCGAGGGGGATGGGGCCGGCGCCAGGGCGAGCCTCGAAGGGCTGCCCCTCGCTGGTCGAGGAGGCGGGCGCCAGCGCATCGAGGATGCGCTCCTCGGCCCGGGCCTCCGCCTGCGCCCGTACGCGCTGCTCCTCTTCCTCGCGCACCAGCGACACCGCGTTCTCCACGAGGTCGCGGACCATCGACTCGACGTCCCGGCCCACATAGCCGACCTCGGTGAACTTCGAGGCCTCCACCTTCACGAAGGGCGCGCCGGCCAGGCGCGCCAGGCGCCGCGCGATCTCCGTCTTCCCCACGCCCGTCGGCCCGATCAGGATGATGTTCTTGGGGGTGATCTCGTCACGGAGGTCCCCTTCGACGCGTTGCCGCCGCCACCGGTTGCGCAGCGCCACGGCGACGGCCCGCTTGGCCGCATCCTGCCCTACGATGTAGCGGTCGAGTTCGGAGACGATCTCTCTCGGTGTGAAGTGCGTCGCCACGTCAGACCTCTTCCACCACGATCGCGTGGTTGGTGTAGATGCAGATGTCGGCGGCGATCGAGAGGGCTGCCTCGGCGATCTCCCGCGCCGACATCGTCGTGTTCTCGGCCAGGGCGCGTGCCGCAGCAAGGGCGTAGGGTCCGCCCGAGCCCACGGCAGCGATTCCGCTGTCGGGCTCGATCACGTCCCCGGTTCCCGAGAGGGTCAGGATCACCTCCGCGTCGGCGACGATGAGCAGCGCCTCGAGCTGCCGCAGGTACTTGTCGGTGCGCCACTCCTTGGCCAGCTCCACCGCGGCGCGGGTCACGTTGCCCGAGTAGGCTTTCAACTTCCCCTCGAACTTCTCGAAGAGGGTGAAGGCATCGGCGGTGGAGCCAGCGAAGCCGGCCACCACCTTCCCGTCCCCGAGTCGGCGCACCTTCCGTGCCCCCGCCTTCAGGATCGTGTTTCCGAGGGTGACCTGACCGTCACCGGCCACCACCGTCTTCCCATCCTTGCGTACGCAAAGAATGGTGGTGCCGCGCATCGTCCCACTGCCGCGTCTGGATTCAGCGTCCATGGCGGCGAAGTGTGCGCACCCTGCGCAAGCGGGGCAAGGGCTGCGGGACGCAGCGTCCTTCAGGCGCGGGGATGCGCCGCATCGTACACCTCCATGAGTCGCTCGACGGTCACGGCGGTGTAGCGCTGCGTGGTGGAGAGGGAGGCGTGCCCGAGCAGCTCCTGGATGGCCCGCAGATCGGCGCCGCCCGCGAGGAGATGGGTGGCAAAGGAGTGCCGCAGCGCGTGTGGGGAGACGTTGCGGGCGAGGGCCACCCGGCGGACGGCCCGGTCGAGGCGGCGGGCCACCTGCCGTGCGCTCAGCGCGGTACCGCGGCGCCCGAGGAAGAGCGCCGAGGTGGGTCGCCTCGGGTCGGCGAGCCTGCCGCGCACGGCAAGGTAGGCCTCGAGTGCACCGGCCGCCTTGCGACCGAGGGGCACGACCCGCTCCTTCGATCCCTTCCCCAGGACCCGCACCACGCGGCCCTGCAGATCGACGTCGCCCACCTCGAGACCGACGA
The DNA here is from genome assembly GCA_964471535.1 of uncultured Myxococcia bacterium. GTDB lineage: Bacteria > Myxococcota > Myxococcia > SLRQ01 > SLRQ01 > CAYYHA01. The sequence continues at coordinate 8,566 of CAYYHA010000038.1, forward strand.
GCTCGGAGACACGCAGGCCGGAGCCATAGAGACACTCGAAGAGGGCGCGGTCGCGAAGCCCCAGCGGGTCGTCCGGCTCCGGCGCGGTGAGCAGCGCGAAGACCTCGTCCACGGGCAGCGCCTTGGGGAGGCTCTTACGCTGCTTCGGCGTGGACATGAGGGCCGCCGGGTTCTTCTCCGTTCGCCCCTCGCGGATGAGCCAGCGGTAGAAGGTGCGGATGGAGGCGAGCTTGCGCATCACCGTGGACGGTGCCTTCGTCGCGAGGCGCCCGGCCAGGTAGGCGCGGAAGTGCGTCCGATCGAGGCGGGCGAAGACGCCCTCGTCGCCCGGTCCCGTGGCGATGCCCTGCTCCACCAGCCAGTCGACGAGCTGCTCGAGGTCGCGGCGATAGGCCCTGACGGTGTGCGGCGAAAGCCCGCGGACCTGGGACAGGTGACGGGCGAAGTCGGAGAGGACTTGCACGGAGTCGATGCTAGCCGCGGGCGTGGCGGGGGCAAGAAAAGCGCAGCAGGCGGCCCCTAGCCGACCCCACGCCTGCGGCACCCGCGGATCGACCGCGGCGGCGGCATCCCTGCACTGCGGACCTAGTGGAGACGGCCGATCTGCTCCTCACTCCCCAGGACGATCACCGCGTCGCCCACCTGGAGCACGGTGTCGCCACGTGGACCGACGATCATCGACCCGTCCTTGCGCCGGATCCCGAGAATGGTCGTCCCACGGGCCTCAGCGAAGGCCTCCTTCAGACTCTGCCCCTGCAGTGGCGAGTCGTCGAGTACGTCGATCTCGGCGAGGATCTGCTCCCCGTGACGCCCCGCCGAGAGGGTATCGACGAAGTCGGTGACCAGCGGCTGCAGCGCAGCCAGCATCATCCGGCGCCCGCTGATCTGATGGGGGGAGACGATCTTGTCCACTCCCGCGAGGCGGAGCTTTCGCTCGTTGTGCGTCTCCTCCGAGCGTGCGACGACCTGCACCTTCGGATTGAGGTTCTTCGCGGTCAGCGCCACGTAGACGTTGACCGCATCCGAGTCGGCCGACGCGAGCACGGCGGTGGCCCGCTCGACGCCGGCGGCGACCAGCATTTCCTCGCTCGTTGCATCCCCGCACAGCGCTGGATAGCCCGCATCCACCGCCCGCTGGAACTCTCTCTCATCGCGTTCCACGACCACGAAGTCCACACCGCGCTCCCGCAGTCCATCGGCGATCTCCTGGCCCACCCGACCGAAGCCGCAGATGATGCAATGGGAACGCATCGATTCGATCCGACGCTTCATCAGTCGCCTCTCGTAGTTCCTGCGCAGATCGCCCTCCACCACCGTCGCGATGAGGAGCGTGAGGGTATAGAAGACGGTGCCCACCCCCGTGATGATGAGCACGTTGGTGAAGAGCTTCGCCCCTGGACCGAAGGGGACCACCTCGCGGAAGCCCACGGTGGAGAGGGTGATCATCGCCTGGTAGAGCGCGTCGCCCCAGGAGACCCCGAGGATCAGGTGGTAGCCGACGGTGCCCAGCACGGTGACACCAAGCAGCATGGCCAGTGGCAGGCGCAGGTGCTCGAGGGCCCACACCACATCCACCAGGTTCCGCCACCATCGCACGAGCGCATGGGGACGCGCCGGCGGCTCGTACATCGCCCCTGCCACCGGTGAGAGCCTAACAGGGAAGGCGGGGCGGCGCAGGGTTCGTCACGCGAAGCTGATCCAACCCCCGAGGCTCGGCTATGCTCGCCCCGCCATGACGATCCGGCCGCCGAGACCGCTCTCCCTTCTGCTGCTGCTCTTCCTGCCTGCCGCCCTGCTCGGTGCCAGGCAAGGCGCTACCACTGCCACGACCCCACCGGCCGCACCGCCCGCGACCGAGGGCGAGGGGGGCGCCGACGGAGCGCCCCCTCTACCCCCTCTGCCGAAGACTCCGCCGCCGCCGAACCCGGACCCCGAGTACAAGCACGGGTCCTACCTGCTCACCCATCCGCCCCTCGCCCCGCCCTTCCGTGCCAAGAAGGTGCCACCCCATCCCATCTACGTGATCTTGGTGGATGCACTCCGGGCGGACCGGCTCGGGATCAACGGCTACCCTCGGAAGCTCACACCGAACATCGATGCCCTCGCCGCCGACGGCATCAGCTTCAATCGCTTCTACGCGAACGCGCCGTGGACGAAGCCGTCGACCACCTCCTACCTGACCGGCCTCTATCCCTCGCGCCACCGCGTACAGCCGGAGAAGGCGAAGCTCGCCCCCGTCTTCGAAACCCTCCCAGAGGCGCTGTCCCAACTCGGATACGTGACCGGTGGGGTCGTCGGGAACGGCAATGGCAGCGGGGCCTTCGGCCTCGACCAGGGCTTCTCCTTCTACGTGGACACTCGGGATCACTGGGATGGGCTGCCAACCGCCGAAGACGTCTTCGTGCACGTGAAGCGCTTTGCGGCAAAGAACCGAAGGCGCCAAAAGCACTTCCTCTTCACCTTCATCGTCGACCCCCACGACCCGTACCACACGCCGGATCCGAAGGACGAGCGAGAGTTCCTATGGGAGGGGCACCCGGAGATCGTCCGCACACCCCGGTGGGAATACGCACCGAAGGACGGTTCGAAATGGAACTTCCCCCCCGGCGGTGGACTGTCGCGGGATCAGCGCCGAGCGACGATCGCCGTCTACGACGCAGCAGTGAAATACGCCGACCGGCAGATCGGCGACCTCATCGCCGATCTGAAGAAGAAGGGCATCTACGAGAACGCCACGATCATCGTCACCGCGGATCACGGTGAGGGCTTCGGTGAGCACGGCATCTACAAGCACGCCCACCACTTCTTCGACGAGGTGGTGCGCGTGCCCTTCGTGATGAAATCGCCGGCGATTCCCAAGGCCTACCGCGGCATGAGTACGGACGTGCTGGCGCAGGGTGTGGACCTCTACCCCACCGTGCTCTATCTGGCCGGGGGGAAGCCGAACGCCAAGCGTCCCGGCGTCAACCTCTTCGACCTCTTGGCGGAGCCGGAGAAGTACGAGGACCGCCTGCTCTTCTCCGAGTACAACACCTTCGGCATTTCGCGGACCATGGTCCTATCGAAGGACTACAAGCTCATCCTTCAGCTTCCCGCCAACGAGGAGCTGTTCATGAAGAAGGTGCGGCGCAAGGACCTCCTGCCGTCGGTGGTCTTCGACCGGGAGTTCGTGCAGCTCTACGATCTGCGCACCGACGGCCTCGAGATGAACAACCTCGCTCGGGATGGCGACCCAAAGACCATCCCGAAGCAGACGCGCTTCCTCCTCGATGCGGTGCGCCACTTCATCGCGACGCAGCCGGGGGACAAGGCGCCGCAGATGGTCGAGAAGCTCGATCCCGAGACCGAACGGGATCTCCGAGCACTGGGCTACATCAAGTAGGCGACGAGCCGGTCCTCCGCCTCGGCGCGCGCCCCTTCCCCCCGCGCCACGGTCCGCAGGCCGCAGGACGCGGGGGAAGGACGTGTTCTCCCGGAACTGGGTCGAGTGCTCGGTAGACCTCTTCGAGGGCCTCGGCCACCGCCTCCCACGGATGGGCCGCGGCGAAGCGCAGCGCCCGGGCGCGGAGTTGCTCGCGCCGGGAGTGAGGGCCTGCCAAGACCGACGCAAGGCGCGCAGCCAAAGCCTCGGGGGTGGGATCGGCCGGCAGGACGCCGCTCTCTTCGCCAAGCCCCTTGCTCGCTGCCAGGGTGGTGACCACGGGCACCCCGCAGGAGAGCGCATTGAGGAGCTTGATGGGATAGCCCCCACCGGTGGTCCGGGGCACCAGGGCCACGTCCGCAGCTCGGGTCGCCGCCTGCAGGGCCTCCCAACCCTCCGGGCGCAGGATTTCGAGACGCTCCGCCGGTACCCCGTGCAGACACGCGAGGCGCCGAGCGGCCTGGGGCGGATCGTGGGTGAGGATCCGCAGCCGGAGCCGGGGCAGGCGCCGGGACAGGCGGGCGACGGCGGCGAGGCCCAGCGGCAGATCTTGGTAGGGATCCAGGTTTCCCGCGTACACGACGGTGGGCGGATGTGGAGGAACCGGCACGCTCGCCGAAGGCGTCGGCCGCACTCCGGGTGGTAGCGCGACGACGTGCCGCGCGCCGAAGGCCCGCTTCTCGGCGGCCATCTCTGGGTCGAGTGTCACCACGGAGTCGGCGAGCCTTGGGACGAGTCGATCGACGAAAGTCCCGATGCGTCGCACGAAGTGCGCGCGGTCGCCCAGCCACAGTGGCAGCTCTTCCGCGAGGCGGCTGTGCACGTGGTAGACGACCGGCCGCCCAAGAATCCGGCCGCAGAGGCCGGCGAGGAGGCCGCCCTCGTGGTTGTGGCCGTGGAGGAGTACCGGCCCGAGGCGGGGGACGGTCGCAATGAGCCGAGCGAGGAGGGCCGCATCGTTTGCCGGCCGGGCCGGCGTGGGCGCCGATCCGGGCACTGCGTCGATGCCGGGTAGCGCCGCTGCTCGGTGAAGCGAAAGTCCGACAGGAAGCTGCCCGAGGCTCTCCCCCACTCCGGCGTAGCAAAAGAGGTGGACCCGGTGCCCTCGAGTGATCAGAGCCTGGCAGAGATCGGCGACGTAAGCTTGGGTGCCCCGGGGCGCGGGGAAGGGCGCCGCGAGCACCATCGCGAGGTGCTTGCGATGGCTGGCCGGTACCGCGCTGCTCATTCCAGATAACCGAGCGCCCGCAGCCGCGCCGCGACCACCGCCTCCTCTTCGGGCCCGTAGGTGAGCGGTGGCACCTGCCGCAGCTGTGCGGGCACGACCGGCGCGGGGGTCGAGGCCGCCGGCTGGGGACACGCTGGCGAGAGGAGCGAGCGGCCGTCGAGGCCCGGCGGAGGCTTCACACCACAGAGCTCGAGCAGCGTGGGGGCGCAGTCCCAGATGGGCACCACCCGAGGGAGATCGACCCCCGCGCCGCTGAGGATGAGCACCCCCTCCGGACGATGGACGCCGACGGTACCCCGCCCTTTGCCGCCGAGGCGTGCACGGCCCTCGAGGCGCGTCACATAGGGCCCTGGCCCGGCGCTGGGCAGGAGCGTCCAGGTGTAGCCCCGATCCCGTCCCAGGGTGAGGTAGAGGTCGGGCGCGGCCTCCACGGCGGGCCCCCAGAGCACCGCTTCCCGGGGATCCACCCGTGCAACCAAGGACTGGCCGTCGTCGGGGTCGCGGAGGGCGAGGAGCCAGTCGGACACGGCACGGCGCACGCCCTCGACCTCGTCGGGGGCGACCACGCCGCAGGGGTCGCGCCCGCGCACGTTCAGGCGCACGCTGGGAGCGTAGCCCGTTTCCTCGCTGAAGGCGGCCGAGGCAGCCAGGTCCACGCCGCCGAGGCGGCGTTCACGCTCCATTCGAGAGGCGGTGCTGCGAAGCTGCCGAAAGATCCACTCCTTGGTGCGAGCGGGGAGGTGGCGGAGCAGCGCACGTCGCACCCCGTCGCCGAGGCGCGCGCGGTGCCCAGGGTGGCGAAGCTCGGTGAAGCCGCCAGCGTGTAGGGCGCGGTTGAGGTGGAAGACGCGGTCGGAGCTGCCCACCATCCCATGGTCGCTCGCGACGAGCACCGCCTCGGCCCCAGCGGCGTGCAGCAGTCGGCCGAGGAAACGGTCCGCGGCGCAGTAGACGTCGCGCAGGGTCCCCGCAGCGACGGGGTCCACCCGCTCGGGGCGGCGGGGGCTCGCTGGATCGTGAAGGGCGAGAAAGTGGTGTCCTGCCGTGTCGGTCTCGCCGACGTGGACGGCGAAGAGATCCCAGTGCCGCTCCTCGAGGAGCGCCTCGGCGAGGCGCGCCTTGCGGCGAAGACCCGCAAGGAGCGCGCGCCGTGCGCCGCGGTACCACCGCGGACCGACCTTCAGCTCGTCGACGTCGGCATAGACCCAGGGACCGTGGCGTCGGACCAGGCGCTCATAGAGGGGCCGTGGCCAGGCGAAGTCGGGTCCCGGACCGATGGCGACGGGCGCATCGAAGCCGGCGAGCACGAAGCCCTGCTTCAGACGGGGCGGAGGCCAGGTGCCGGGGAAGCCGACGGCGGCAGCGGCAAGACCGGCCTGGTCGAGCCGCTCGAGGAGGGTGGGAACGCGGCGGTGGCTGCCGCTGACGAAGCGAAGGTCGTAGCGCCCGGGCGTCCAGGCCACGAAATCGAGGAGACCGTGACGGCCTGGGTTGACGCCGGTCAAGAAGCTGCTCCACGCCGGGAAGGTGATCGGGGGGACGGTGCTCCGCAGCGTGGCTCGGGCCCCCTGTTCGATCACCGAGGCCAGATGGGGACACGCCCCCTCGGCGAGGAGCGGGTCCAGGATCGCCCAATCGGCACCGTCGAGGCCGACGACGAGGACGCGAGCGCCCATGGCTACTGGATGTAGCCCAGGGCCTTGAGGTCTTCCTGCAACGAGGTATCGAGCTCCACCGGCGCGGTCCCTTGCGAAGCCCCGTCTGAGGCATCGCCCCGCCGGCGGTGGCCGTCGAGGAGCGCCGCGACCTCCTCGACCTCCTCTGGGCGCTCTGGAGCGAGGTTCCGGTGCTCCCCGGGATCGGCCTCGAGGTCGTAGAGCGCCTGCTCGGGCAGGCCTCGCCAGTTGCCTGGATTGGCCCGCACGTACTTGTAGCGGTCCCAGACCACGCCGCTCAAGACCATGCCGTCGTGATCCACCTCCATGATCACCGCCCGCTCCGTCTCCCCACCCGACTCCTCGGCGAGGAGGTCCGTCCCGTCGACGCCCGGGGGTACGCCGAGTCCGAGCCGCGCCAGGACGGTGGGGAGGATGTCCACCTGGCTGGCCAGATGCCGGTCCACCTGCCCACCGCCGGCGCCGCCCGGCAGCCGGATCAGGAGGGGCACCCGGGTGAGTTCGTCGAAGAGCGTCTGGCCGTGCCAGTAGCCACCGTGGTCCTGAAACTCCTCACCGTGGTCCGCGGTGACCACCACGATGCTGCGATCGAGGAGGCCGCGGCGGCGCAGCTCTTCGAGGAAGGACCCGAACGCGGCATCCCAGTGGCGAATCTCTCCCTCGTACAGCGCCCGCATCGTTGCGGCCTGCTCGGGGGGCGGGTGCGGGTCCTGCACCCGGGCGATTCCGCGCCCATCCAGGGGCCAATGGAAGTACGGATCGTGCGCGTCCATGTAGTGGACCCAGAGGAAAAAGGGGCCATCCCCCAGGTGGTCGAGCAGCTCCGACGCCGTTCGGTTGATGGCCGACGCAGGCGCGTAGAAGCGCTCGGGGCGCAGCGCCCGGGTGAGCCGCTCCTCGACCAGGCGCACGCCATTGATCAGCGAGAGGCGCACCGCCGGTCCCCGGGCGCCCAGGGGCCGCACCGGGGGATGGTAGTGGTAGGCATCGAAGCCCCGGCCGAAGCCGAAGTCCTCGGCCAGGTTCACGTTGGTGACCGAGGCTGCGGTCGCATACCCCGCCTTTCGCAGCTCGGTGGCCAGGGTGGGCAGATCAGGGGGAAGCGGTGAGACTTTGGAAACCACGCCGTGGCCATCGGGCAGCCGGCCGGTGTGGATCGAGGCCACGGCCGGGCGGGTCCAGCTCGAGTTGGCGTACATGCGCTCGAAACGGATGGCCTCACGCGCGAAGGCGTCGAGGTGGGGAGTGAGCGAGGAGGCCGCCTTCACGTCGTGCCGAAGAAAGTCGGCGCGCAGGGTGTCGGCGATCACCAGGATGACGTTCGGACGCGCGGCGGTCGCCGATCCCGCCGCATCCGCCGGCCAGGCGACCTGCCCCCCCGTCAGCTGGGCTCCCCCCAGGGCCGCCAAGAGGAGTCCGGCCAGGCTCGCCTCGAGGACCCGGGAGCGACCCGCGAGGAGCCACCGTACCCCGTGGCCCACGCCCAGGCCGACGACGAGTCCTGCGCCCAGTGCCACCGCCGCTGCCGCGACGAGACCCAGGCCCCCGTCCCGCACCAGCCGGAAGGTCCCCACCACCGAGCTGCCCCCCAGGATGGCGAGCGTGGCCGCCACACCCCCGGCGAGGGCAGGCGAGGCGAGCGCGGCAAGGCGCCCCGAGAGGCGCCGGAGCAGGAGCCCGGCAACGACCCCCGCGGGCGCTCCGAAGAGGCCGTAGAGCCCGAAGGCGTAGAGCACGGTGGCGAGGCCCTGCACCGGCGCGAGGCCGGCGGCATGCCACAGATGGACCGCTTCACCCGCTCCGACAAGGGCGGTCCCCAGGGCAAACCCAGTCACCGTGGCCTTCAGGTAGGTCCCCAAAGCATGCCGGCGGACGCTCATGTGGGATTTCCCTCCACCGTCGCAGTGCCGGAAACAGACGGTGGGGCCGCCTCGGCCGCCTCGGCTTCCCCGAGGCGGTCGGCGCGCACCCCGGCCCGGAGCTCGGCGATCTGCGGCGCGTAGTCACGGCCGCGCAGGAGGAAGACGACGCCTCCCAGCACCGACCACACTTCGCTGCAGGCAAAGGCGAGCAGGCCAAGCACCACCGCCTGCTCGGTGGACACCCCGATACGGGAGAGGAGGAAGACGAGCGTCCCCTCCCGGATCCCAAAGCCGGAGAGGGAGAGGGGCACGGCGGTGGCGAAGACAATGAGCGGCCCCACGAAGAGCATGTCCGTGACCTCGACCGACACCCCCACAGCGCGCACCAGGAAGAGGTACATGACCACGGTACAGGCGTGGACCATGAGCCCGAAACCGGTCGCCACGAGCAGGATGCTGCGGCGATCTGCGTAGGCGCCCGCCGCGGCCGCCGCAGCGCCCACCTTCTCGCGCAGGCCCAGCGCCCTCGGCATGACCGATCGGGCGATCCCCTCGACGGCACCGGGCCGGAGGAGGATGCCCAGCGCCAGGGTCACCGGCAGTACGAAGGCCACCGCGATGAAGAGGAGCGCTTGGGTGGGCAGGAAGGCCCCGCCGCCGGGCAGGGTGACGAGGATGAGCAGGCCAAGGGCGAAGAATCCGATGACCTTCTCCACGAGGATCACCGCGATGGATTTTGCGGGCGCGCGCGCATGGCGGGCGATGTCGTAGGCCCGGTACCCGTCGAGCCCCACGGTGCCCGGCACCACGAGGCCGATGAAGCGTCCCACCAGGAACGAACCGAGCAGATGCGGGACACCCACCTCGAGCCCCTGCCCCCGCAGCAACCAGCGCCATCGAAAGACGCCGGCGAGGATGCCGGCGAGCTTCACGGCGAGCGCCGGCAGGACCCAGGGCAGGCTCACCGCCAGCCACGCCGCCTCGAACTTGGAGAAGTCCATCTTGCGCACGAGCAGCGCGAAGATGGCCGCCGCAAGGGCCAGCTTGGCGAGGAAGAAGAGCGCGTTCCGGAGATTCATCGTCCCTCCGGCTCGATACCATGGACGGGCGGCCGTGGCGACCTCGGGGTGCCCGACCCATCGAGGGCCTCCTCGAAGGTGCAGGTGGATGACGCGCAGGCCCGGCGGCGCTCGCCGCGGCGGCCGCGCCGCTGCACCGTATACGGCGCGCCGCAGCGGGGGCACGGCGCGGGCAAGGGGCGGTCCCAGCTCACCGCCTCGCAGTCGGGCCACCGGCTGCACCCGAAGAAACGCCGGCCCCGGCGGCTACGCCGCTCCACCCACTCGCCCTCCCCGCACTTTGGACACGCGATGCCTGTGCCCAAAGGGCGCGTCGTCTTACAACGCGGCCACCCAGAGCAGCCCAGGAAGGCCCCCCTCCGGCCGCTCCGCAGCCGGAGGGGGCGCCCGCAGCGGGGGCAGGCCGGCGCCTTGCGTGATGCGCCGGGCACCGCAGCCTCCGTCTCGGCGCCTGCAGGCGCCCTGCCGCAATCACCCGCACGCCGCGCGGGTGGAAGCGCCCGGGCAAGCGCCTCGGCCACCGCCCGCCACTCGAGGGCGCCCGCCTCTACGCCGTCGATCGCTGCCTCGAGGCGTGCTCCTGCCTGCGGGCTCACGAGGTCGGGCAGTGCCGCAGACAGCCGCGCCCACACCCCCTCCCCGAGGGTCGTAGGACGCAGGCACCCGTCGATCAGCTCGGCGTAGCCGCGCTGCAGCAGCGTCTCGATCACCGTGTCGTAGGTCGAGGGACGCCCGAGCCCCTGTGCTTCGAGTTCGACGAGGAAGGTCGCCGGCTCGAAGGCCTCCACCGCCTCGGGCAGACGCGTGGGAACGGCCTCAAGAACGGTGAGCCATGCCCCCACCTCCGTCGCGGGGAGCTCTGGCTGGGTCGCCTCGAGGGCGAAGGCCCCTGGGCGGAGGAGCCGCAGGCCTCGGGCGACCGCCACCCCCGGCGGCCCCTCGCAGGCGAGCCACCCCGGTCGAACGAGCGGGTCCTCGAGCTGCGAGGCGAGCGCCCGGCGCCAGATCCTCTCGTAGAGCCGCGCCGCATCACGGCGCAGCTCGGTGGGAAGTGCTCGGCGCTCCCGGCCCGGGTCGGTGGGCAGAAGCGCGAAGTGGGGACCGCGCCCAGGCGCCGCTCCCCCGCCGGTGCTTGGAGCAGGCCTGGCCGCCTCGGGGTACCGGCGCGCTGCCTCGGCATGGAGCGCCTCGGCGAGGGCCGGCGGGACGGCGACCGAATCGGTGCGGGGATAGGTGACGAGCCCCGATTCGTAGAGGCGCTGCACCAGGCGCCGCGTCTTTCCCGGGGCGTAGCCGAGGACCCGGGCGGCGTCGGCGTACAAGGTGGCGGTCCGCAGCGGCGGCGGCGCGGCGAGGCGGTGCGGCGGTGCCTCGAAGACGATCGACGCAACGGCGAGCTTCGCACCCTGCCAGCGCTCCGCATCCTGCACCGCCGCCTCGGCACACCCGTAGCGCCGGGGCACGCGTCCCGACTCGTCTGCCGCCCACACCTCCGCGCCGCGGTAGCCCCGCACGCGAAGGCGCAGGCCCCAGGCGGCGGGAGCCCGGGAGAGCCGTCGCTCGTGAGCCACCAGGAGGCCTAGGGCGGCGGACTGCACCCGGCCGGCCGAGAGACCGCGATGGAAGGATCCCCAGAGCAGCGGGGAGACGCGGTAGCCGAAGAGGCGATCGGCCACCCGCCGCAGCTTCCACGCCGCGTAGGTGGACGGCGAGAGGGGCCCGGCGGAGGCAAAGGCGGACCGAACCGAGGCGGGATCGAGCGCGTAGAGATGGACCCGCTGGGCCTTCACCGCATCCGCCCCCAGCGCTTCGGCGAGGTGCCAGGCGATTGCCTCACCCTCTCGATCGGGGTCGAGCGCAAGCAGCACGCGGCGGCACCGCCGCGCCGCCCGCCGCAGGTCGTGGAGCAGCCGGCCCTTGCCGGGAAGGGGCCGCAGCACGGGCTCGAGGTCTTCCCCCAAGCCCTCCCGCCCCGGCGGCAGGTCGAGCACGTGCCCCCCGGTGGCACGGACCTCGTAGTCGGGTCCGAGCAGGCGCGCCAGAACGGAGGCCTTGTGGGGCGACTCGACGATCACCAGGGTTCGCTCGCTGCATCTCCCTCCCATCGCCGCCATCCTACCGGCGGGGTCGGACACGGGACCTGCCCCGGGCGTGCTGCACCGCTCCCACCCAGGAGGCGCAGGCCGCCCTGCTGCCGGCTTGGATTGGCGGCATCCCCGAGTGCTACGTCGAGTGCTCCGATGCGGCGCCCGGCGCCTCGGTCGGCGTCGGTCCTGCCGCCGCAGCCGCCTTCTCTGCCGTCTTCCCGGACGGCGCCTTCTGGGAGGCCGGCGTCTCCGCCGGAGCGCGGACCGCAGGCGGGTCGACGCGCTTCGAGGCGGCCTTCTTCTTGGCCGTCTTCTTGGCCTTCTTCGCGGCCGCTTTCTTGCCGGTCTTCCTCGCGCCAGCCTTCTTGGTCGTCTTCTTGGCCTTTTTCTTCTTCGCCTTCCTCCGCGAGGGGCGGCCGCCGCCGGCAGCGAGGCGCTCGCGCCGCTGCTCGAGGAGTTCGAGGGCCCGGTCCAGCGTGAGGTTCTCCGGGGTATCGCCCTTCCGGAGCGAGGCGTTCACCTCCCCGTCGGTCACATAGGGCCCGAAGCGACCGTCCTTCACGACGATCTTCGTCCCCGCCTCGGTCTCACCGAGCTCGCGCAGCACCGTCTGCCGCGCCCGGCGGCTCCGCTTCGGCTCTTTGAAGCGCTGCACCGCCTCCTCGAGGCCGATCTCGAAGATCTGCGCCTCGCTGTCGAGGGAGCGGGTCTCCTCGCCCTTCTTCAGGTAGGGCCCGAAGCGACCGTTGTACGCGTAGATGGGGGTGCCGTCCTCTGGGTCGATGCCCACCTGACGCGGCAACGAGAGCAGCTTCAGCGCCTCGTCGAGGGTGACCGTCTCCAGAGACATGCCCCGGAGCAGGGACGCGGTCTTCGGCTTCTCCTTCGAGTCGCCCTCCGGCGGGCCGAGCTGCACGTAGGGCCCATAGCGGCCCGCCTTGGCTACCACCGGAAGCCCGGTCTCGGGATCGGTGCCAAGCACCCGCGCCTCACTAGGCGCCTCGAGCAGCGCCACCGCCTTCTCCACCGTCAGCTCGTCGGGGGCGAGATCTTCGGGGATGCCCGCAGTCTCCTCGCCTCGCTGCACATAGGGCCCGTAGCGCCCGACGCGCACCACGATCTCGCGTCCCTCGGCGTCGCGCCCCAGCGGAATGGAGTTGATCTCGCGCGCATCGATCTCCTCGAGGCGGGCCTGAACCATCTCCTTGAGTCCCGGCTCCCCGTCCCCGAAGTAGAAGCGGCGCAGCCATGGGACGGTCTCCTCCTCACCGCGCGCGATCTCGTCGAGGTCGTCCTCCATGCGCGCGGTAAAGGCGTAGTCCACGAGGTCGGGGAAGTGCCGCTCGAGAAGGGTCACCACCGCGAAGGCCTTGAACGACGGTACCAGGGCGCTGCCTCGCTTCCACACGTACCCGCGATCCTGGATGGTCCCGATGATGCTCGCGTACGTCGAGGGGCGCCCCACACCTTTCTCCTCGAGCGCGCGCACCAGCGAGGCCTCGGTGTAGCGCGGCGGCGGCTGCGTCTCGTGCCCCTTGGCTTCGACCTCGCGCAGCACGAGCCGATCCCCCTCCTTCACCGGTGGCAGGCGGGCCCCCTCCTCGGAGCCGCCCTCCCCCTCGGACTCCGTCTCGTCGCTCCCCTCGACGTAGACCTTGAGGAATCCGGGGAAGGTGATGACGGTGCCGCTGGTCGTGAACTCGGCGCGGTGCGCCGCCCCACCCTCTTCGAAGTCGACCTCGATGCGGATGGTGACGCTCTCCCCCTCCGCGTCCTTCATCTGAGAGGCGATGGTGCGCTTCCAGATGAGCTCGTAGAGGCGCGCCTCGTCCCTGCCGAGCTCTCGCCGCACCTCGTCCGGGTGCCGGAAGCGATCCCCGGCGGGACGGATGGCCTCGTGCGCCTCCTGGGCGTTCTTCACCTTCTTCTTGTAGGTGCGCGGCCTGTCGGGGAGGCACTCGGCCCCGTAGCGCTGGGCGATCTCCGTCCGCGCCGCCGCAAGAGCGTCCTGGGAGAGGGTGGTGGAGTCGGTGCGCATGTAGGTGATGTAGCCGGTCTCGTAGAGCCGCTGCGCCACCTGCATCGTCTTGCGGGAGGTGAAGCGGAGCTTGCGTGCCGCCTCCTGCTGCAGCGTCGAGGTCATGAACGGCGGCGCGGGCGTCCGGCGGTAGGGCTTGCGCTCGACTGCAGCGACCCGCGCCCGCGCCCCGGCCGCTCCCTCCGGCGGCGCCATCGCCCCGGCCAACGCCCGAGCCCGGGCCTCGTCGAGAGCGACCACCTCCTCCCGCTTCAGCTTCCCGTCGGGGCCGAAGTCCTTGCCCGTGGCCAGCCGGCGCCCGTCGAGGGCCACCATGCGGGCCTCGAAGCGGCGCACCGGTGCCTCGACCTCCGCTTCGAAGGTGCCGGTCAGATCCCAGTAGCGCGCCGGCACGAAGGCCATCCGCTCGCGCTCCCGCTCCACCACCATGCGCACCGCGACGCTCTGCACCCGGCCGGCGGAGAGCCGCGGCATCACCTTCTTCCAGAGAACGGGGCTCACCTCGTAGCCATAGAGCCGGTCGAGGATGCGGCGCGCCTCCTGCGCGTCCACCAGGCGGCGGTCCACCTCCCGCGGCTGCTTCAGCGCCTCGTCGATGGCCCGCCGGGTGATCTCGTGGAAGACCATCCTCTTGACCGGCACCTTCGGCTTGAGCACCTCGAGGAGGTGCCAGGCGATGGACTCCCCCTCCCGGTCCTCGTCGGTGGCCAGGTAGAGCTCGTCGGCCTCCTTCAAGAGCTTCTTCAGCTTCGAGACCTGCGCCTTCTTCGACTTGCTGACGATGTAGAGGGGCCGAAAGTCGTTCTCCACGTCCACGCCGAGGCGCGCCCAGGGCTTGTCCTTGTACGCGGGGGGGATCTCGGCCGCGTTCTTCGGAAGGTCGCGGATGTGCCCGATGGACGACTCCACGATGAACCCCTCGCCGAGGTAGTTGGAGATGGTCCGCGCCTTCGCGGGGGACTCGACGATGACGAGCGCTCGGTGGTCCTTACCCATCGACGGTACTCCCAGAGAGCACGTAGCCGCCGGCCACCTGCTCCGCGATGCCGGCGAGTTCGAGTTCGGCGAGGGCGCGCGCCACCTCTCCCCCGCTCAGGCCCGCCCGCTCGGCGAGATCGTCGGCGCGTCGCGGCACCGCTTCGAGGCGCGCCAGGACGCGCTGGGCGCAGTGCGAGAGGGGAAGCTCCGGCCCGGTGGCCGTCGCACCTTCCTTCGCCCGGCGCCGCGCCCGCATCAAGGCGCCGGCGCTGCGCCCCCGGTCCTGGGCAGGGCCGTACACCCCGTTGAGCAGCTCCACCACATCCCAGCCGTCGAGGATGGCGGCGGCCCCCTCCACGAGCAACCGGTTGGGCCCAGCGGAGAGGGTGCGGCGTGGATCGCCCGGGACGGCGGTAATGACCCGCCCCTGCGCATGGCCGTGGCGCACCGTGCCGAGGGCGCCCGAGCGGGGCCCGGCTGCGACCACCGTGACGGCATCGGAGAGCCCCGAAACGATGCGGTTGCGGGCGGGGAAATGCCAGCGCTTCGGCGGCGTCCCCGGGGGCAGCTCGGAGACCAGGGCTCCCCCCGCCTCCACGACAGCCTCGAAGAGGCGCCGGTGCGCGCGGGGATAGGGCACGTCGACGCCGCTGCCGAGGACGACCACGGTGGTGCCCCCCGCCTCGAGGGCCCCGCGGTGGGCCGCCGCATCGACGCCGGCCGCGCCGCCGGAGACGACCACGACCCCGGCCGACGCGAGGGTACCGCCGAGCGCCGCCGCCTGGCTCCGCGCCAGGCCGTCGGCGCGCCGCGCTCCCACCACCGCCACCGAGAAGGCGCGGCGCAGGGCAGCGAGGGAGCCTCGCACGTAGAGCACCGCCGGGGCATCGCTCTCGCTCCGCGCCCCCAAGAGCCCCCGCAAGCGGGAGGGCCACCGAGGATGGGCCTCGGTGAGGATGGCCGCGCCTGCCCGCTCCGCGGTGCGCTGCACCACCTCGAGGTGCGCCCGCAGGTCGCCCGCGGCACGCACCGCCTCCCCCGCCCCAGGGAAGGGCAGGGAGACGACCTGAGCCACCGCGTCCGGCCCCGCCTCCAGGGCCGCCGCATAGCCGCCGAAGTGCTGCCGTAGCGCCTCCAGGCTCCTCCGGCGCATCCCTGGCAGCGTCGCCAGGGCGGTCAGGGCGTCGAGATCGTTCCAGTCGCTCAAGCAGGTCTCCCTGTGCACGCCTTGTCCGGCGGCGCGCACAGGGGCGCTTCTATATCGACGGGGTCTGACACCGGTCAAGCGGGCCCCTCGGCCGTCCACCAGGTCGAGTGAGCGAGTTCGCTCCCTCGGGCGCAAGAAGCGAGGAGAGCAGCGCTTGGGTCCCCGAGGCGCACCCATGGCGCGCCCGTGGGGGGCACCGTGCTGGCGCCCTGCGCTCGGCGGCGCCGGAGACGTGGGGCCTTACCAGCCCGAAGCGACGGTGGCCCCGCCCACGCGCATCACGGCGCGGTCCCCGGTGACCACCTCGCGTATGCTGCGCACCACCAGCGCCGTCGAGGTCTCGTCGCGCACCTCGACCACCACCGCCAGGCCGATCTCCTCCCAGGGAAGCTCCGCCTCCAGATCTGGGTTGCGGTCGATCACCAGCGGATCCCCCCGCCGCAGGATCTGGAAGGTGTTGCCCACCTCGACGCCATCCTTTCGGCCCTTGTCGATGAAGATGTAGTGGTGCTCGCCGATCACCGCCAGGTGGGGCACCAGGCTGGCGAGCACGACGCCGTCGAGCTCCACCTGGTTTTCGCGGAAGACGATGGTCTTGGCGAAGCTGTCCTGCCAGGGCAGTAGGTAATCGCCGCGCTCGATGGTGTCGAGGACGTCGCCGATGACGGCGGTGCTCGCCCCCTTCGTGTTCACCTCCACGATCTGCGCTTGGCCGAGGAGCCGAGTCAGGTAACCGACGGGCTTGCCCGTCTTGGGGTGGTAGATCTCCCGCTCGGTGCGGAAGACCACGTAGCGTCCTCCGAGCTTCGGCGCACCCTTGTCGTACTTCACGTAGACCCGGTCGTACGTGGACAGGAGCATCTTCTCCTCCCACGCGGCGACGATCCGCCCGGCGCCCTCGAGCTCCTTGTGGGTGACGAAGCCCTGGTCGAGGATGCGGGTGGTGGTGGGCCGAAACACCTTTGGCTTCCCGGTCACCAACTCCTCGGGCACCTCCTCGGGCGCGACCTCCCCCTCGGCGAACTCCTCGGGCGTCGCGAGCTGAGTCGGCAGAGCCTCACCCCCCGAACGAAAGCGAATCACCGTACCTGGCTCGATCCAGTTCGCGTTCGGGATCTCGGGGTTGAAGCTCCACACCTTCGGCCAGTACCACGCGTTCCCCAGGAAGCGCTGCGTGATGTCCCAGAGGGTGTCTCCCGGCTGCACGACATAGGTCTCGGGCGCCGCATCGAAGTTGGGCGGCGGCCCGGGTAAGACCGGCTCGTCCGACGACGGCGTTCCCTCGGGGCCCGGGACGGCCACCGTATCCCCCTTGGCCTCCTCCTTGGCGAGGTCCTCCGGGCTGACGAACTCCTGTACCTGCGCCAGCGCGGGAAGCGCGGCGAAGGCCAGCGTGACGACGACCAGACGCCCAAACGGCATCGCATACCTCCGGCAGGATGGGGGCACTTCGGGTCGATTGTCGCACAGGTGGGCCCAGGGTCAAATTCTCGGCTTGGGCGCGACGAAGGCGAGGTGGCGCCCGGCAGCCGCCCCCTCGCGCCGGTGAGAGAAGTAGTGGGC
>CAYYHA010000039.1:0-24884 GCA_964471535.1 uncultured Myxococcia bacterium
CCCCCGGGCTCACCCCCCGCACGCGGCCCTCCCCTCCGCCCCGGTCCCCTGCTACGCTCGGCCCGTGCCGAGGAACCGGACGCTGGCGCTTCGCAGCCACCTGACCACCCTGCTCATCCTGGGGGGCCTGGCCGCAGCGCTCGCTTTGATCTGGGCCTACCCGATCCTCCTCCTCTACCTCTTCCTGGCGCTGGTGGTCGTGATGGCCTACGCCGCCATCTACCTGGCGGTGAGCACGCGTCTGGCGGAGGAGGACGCCATCGAGCGCGCCGCCGAGCGCGAAGCCGCCGGAAGCTCGGGCGGCGAGCGGCCGAGCGCGGAGGGGGTCGAGCGAGAGGAGGCACCCCCGGCCCCCGCGCGCCCGGACCCTGCTATGAAGGAGCCCTCGCCCGAGGAGGAGGACGCCCATGGCCACGATCCGACGCCTTCGCCCGCAAGGCCGCCCGACGCCCGCAGGCCCACCGCCGGGCGGTCGCGACGCAGGCAGAGTGCCACAGGTTCACGGAGCACGACGAGCAGGAAGCGCGCCGCCCGCACGACGCAGAAGCAGCGTCGTTCGACGAAGCGCCGCCCGAAGGCGGACGCCGCGGGCGAGCCTTCCTCCGCGGCGCCCGAGCCGCCGCCTGCACAGCGGCGCGAGGGGGGCTCCTCGGACGATCCCGAGGGCACCTAGGCCCGCCGGCGCCCTCGCGCGCCGTGCGGTCTTGGCGCTCGCGGCACTCCTGTGCGCCACGGGTGTGAACGTCGCTTCCTGGGCGGAGAACCCGGCGTGGCCCAACCGATCGGCGCCCCGGGAGGCGCTCATCGACCCTGCAAACTGGCCCGACGATCCCGCCTACGGCTTCGATCCCGACGACCTCTCGGTGGCCCGCGGCCAGTGGAACCTCTGGTCCTTCACTCCGCCCCAGGTCGCGGACCGCCTGAGCCCGGAGGAGCGGGCGATGGGCGTCGGTCTCCACGCCGACCGCGCCTGGCAGCTGACCACGGGCCGCTTCGACGTCACCATTGCCGTCACCGATTCGGGCTTCCTCTGGGATACGGCGGATCTGGTGAACAAGTGGCGCCTGAACCCCGGGGAGTTGCCCATCCCCGAGGGCGCAAGCGAGTACGACGCCAACGGTGACGGCCGCTTCAATGTGCAGGACTACACCTCGGCGACGGGCCACCAGCAGCCGACCGCCGACACGATCGTCGACTCGCGCGTCCGTGACGCGAACGGCAACGGGCTCCTCGACCCACAGGATCTGATCCTCATCTTCAGCGACGGCAGCGACGACGACGGCAACGGCTACACCGACGACATCTGCGGCTGGGACTTCTTGTGGGACGACAACGACCCCTACGACGATGCGCGAAACGGGGGGCAGGGCTACAGCCACGGCACCGGGGAAGCCAAGGACTCCGCCGCCGAGGGGAACAACGGCATCGGGGGGATCGGGGTGTGTCCGGACTGCTCCATTCTCCCCCTCCGCGTCAGCGACAGCTTCGTCGGGGACGTCAACCACTTCGCCGAGGCCGTGATCTACGCGGTCGACAACGGCGCGAGCGTGGTCCAAGAGGCACTCGGCACGATCGACGCGACCCCCTTCATGCAAGCGGCCATCGATTACGCCTACGAGAAGGGGGTGCTCGTCGTCGCTTCGGCTGCCGACGAGACCAGCTACCACCACAACTATCCGGGCAGCGCAGAGCGCACCCTCTACGTGCATGCCATCGTCTACGATTCCCACCCGAGGCCGTGGACCGAGGCCACGACCTTCCTCAATTTCAACAACTGCACCAACTACGGGGGCCATCTCGCCCTGTCCACGCCGGGGGAGGGCTGCTCCTCGGAGGCGACGGGAATCAGCGCCGGCCATGCGGGCCTGGTCTACTCCATGGCGCGGGAGGTGGGCCTCGATCCACCGCTCTCGGCGAACGAGGCGTACCAGCTGATGGTGATGACGGCCGACGACATCGACGTGGAAGGCTCGGAGAACGACCCGACGAAGTTCCCCTCGGATGTGGGCTGGGATCACCACTTTGGCTACGGGCGAAACAACGCCCGCAACAGCGTGGAGTGGATCCGCGACGGGCGCATCCCACCGGAGGCGCTGATCACCGAGCCGCGTTGGTTCGAGACGATCTCCCTGGATGAGGGGCCGCTTCGGATCACGGGCGAGGTCGATGCACGCCGGTCGAGTCACTTCGACTACACGGTGGAGATCGCCCCGGGCGTGGCGCCGCGCGAGGGCGAGTGGAAGGTGGTGGCGGAGGAGACGGGGGTGTCGGCGCCGGTGCGGGGTCTGCTTGCCGAGGTCTCGCTCGCCGACTTTGCCACCTTCGAGGGGCCGCCGCCAAACGCGCACGCCTTCGCCGTCACGGCTCGGGTGCGGGTGACCGACGCCGAAGGCAACCGAGGCGAGTACCGTAAGAGCTTCTTCGTCCATCGCGACGAGAGCCTCTGGCCCGGCTTCCCACTCTATCTAGGTGCCTCGGGTGAGGCCTCGCCACGCCTCGTGGACCTCGACGGCGACGGCGCGGACGAAATCGTCCTCGCCCTCGCCGACGGCTCGCTGCACGTGCTCGAGGCGGATGGCAGCGAAGCGCCAGGCTTCCCTGTGCAGGTGAGCCCCATCGTCTCGGTCGAGGCCCACGGGAACGGAGCGGGACTTTCGGCCTTCGCTGCGCCGCCTCGCCAGGCCATCGTGGCCTCCCCCGCAGTGGGCGATCTCGATGGAGACGGCGCCCAGGAAATCGTGGTCGCCACCCTCGATGGAGAGGTGCATGCCTTCACCCGGGAGGGCGTAGGGTTGGCGGCCTTCCCGGTGCGGCTGGACCCGGCGCACTCGGCGTGGACGGGCGTTCGCCCCGGTGACGACTCCACCCCCGAGCGGCCGACGCAGGAGATCCGCATCCTCGAGTACGGCATCTTCGCCTCGCCGGTGCTCTACGATCTCGATGGGGACGGCGACCTCGAGATCGTCGTCGCCGGACTCGATGGCTACCTCTACGCCTGGCACCACGACGGATCGCTGGTGGAGGGCTTCCCGGTGGAGGTGCGGGATCCCGAGGGGGCTCCCGACGGCGGGGTGCTGCAGCGCATGCGGGCGCGGATCCTCTCCACGCCGGCGATCGGGGATCTCGACGGCGACGGCGACCCCGAGATCGTGGTCGGCACCAACGAGGTGTACCAGGGAGGCCTGGGGAACGCGGCCCGAGGCTACGCCATCCACCACGACGGCACGCGGCACGCGGGAGGGCCCTTCCTTCCCGGGTGGCCGGTGGCGCTGTGCTGCTACGCCGACATCCTCCCGTGGGTGGGACGCGGCGTCCCCGCCTCCCCCGCCCTCGCCGAACTCGACGGCCGGCCGGGCCTGGAGGTGGTCATCCACACGAGCCTCTCACCGCCGTCCGCCTTCCGCTACACCGGGGAGGTCTACGGCACCGCCCGGACGACCGGCTTCGGCGAGCACTCCAACGCCGACGGGGAGATCGCCTTCATCGCGATCAACTCGGGGAGCTTCGGCGACCTGACCGGCGACGGCTACCCAGAGTACATCAACGGCTGTCTCTCCCTCGACGCAGCGGCAGGGGCGACGGGGGGCACGCGGCAGGACTTCGACCACATGATCTGCGCGTGGAACATGGATCCAGAGGACGGCGGCTTCCTTCCAGGCTTCCCGCAGGTCGTCGAGGACTTCCAGTTCTTCATGAACTACGCCGTGGCCGACGTGGACGGGGATGGGAAGGCGGAGACGGTGAGCGGCAGCGGTGGCTACCTGCTCAACGCCTTCGACGCCGACGGTGCCCAATCCGCGGGCTTTCCCAAGCACACCGGTGGCTGGATGATCGCCACACCGGCGCTGGGCGACCTGGACGGCGACGGCCTCCTGGACATCGTGGTGAACACCCGTGAAGGCTGGCTCTTCGCCTGGCGTGCGCCGGGCGAGGCGCGCAGCATCCAGTGGGCGGGCTTCCACCACGACGCGCAGGGTACGGGCAACTTCGCCCACCCCCTTCCCGTCTGGGAGGGGCCCAGCCAGGACGACAGTGGCGCGGGCGGCGGCGCGAGCGGCTGCGGCTGCACTGCGGCTGGATCGGCGCCGAGTTTCCCCGCCGTCGCCCTCGCGGGGCTCCTCCTCGGCCTCGCCCGGAGAGAGCGGCGGCGCCACGGGAGGCACTAGGGCTCGATCCCGTACTTCTTCATCAACTCCTTGAAGTGCTTCCGATCGATGCCTGCTTCGCGGGCGGCGCCCGAGATGTTACCGCGATTGCGACGCAAGAGGTCATCGATGTACTCCCGCTCGAACTCCTCGACCACGGTCTGCTTCGCGTCCTTGAAGCCGATGACCTTACCGCCGGCGCCCATGGCCGCGGCCGCCGCCAGACCGCGCACGCCGGCCACCGGAAGCTCGCCGTCTCCCCTCAGGTCCGAGCTCGGCTCTGCATCATGGAGGAAGTCACGGATGTCTACCTTCGGGCCTCGCGCGAGGTGGTAGGCCCGCTCGACGACGTTACGGAGTTCTCGGACGTTCCCCGGCCACTCGTAGGCCGACATGGCGCGGAGGTTCT
This sequence comes from uncultured Myxococcia bacterium, assembly GCA_964471535.1. Classification (GTDB taxonomy): domain Bacteria; phylum Myxococcota; class Myxococcia; order SLRQ01; family SLRQ01; genus CAYYHA01. The sequence continues at coordinate 4,555 of CAYYHA010000039.1, forward strand.
CTGCTGTCAGCAGCCGCTCGATCGCGTCTTCGTCGGCGCCAAGCCCTGTCAAGAAGGCTTCGGCAAGCATCGGGATGTCTTCGCGCCTCTCGCGCAGTGGTGGCATCACGATCTTCACCACGGCGAGCCGGTAGTAGAGGTCCTCGCGGAAGTTGCCCGCGCGGACCTCCGCCTTCAGGTTGCGATTCGTCGCCACCACCACGCGCACGTCCACGGGAACGTACTCGTCCCCACCGACCTTCTGCACCTCTCGCGCCTCGAGCACCCGCAGGAGCTTCGGCTGCATGGAGAGATCCAGCTCCCCAATCTCGTCGAGGAAGACGGTCCCCTTGTTCGAGCGTTCGAAAACACCGGCCCGCGTTTGGGTCGCACCGGTGAAGGCCCCCTTCACGTGGCCAAAGAGGGAACTCTCGATGAGATCCTTGGGGACCGCAGAGCAGTCGAAGACCCCAAAGGGCCCCTTGCAGCGGGCCGAGTGCTCATGGATGGCGCGGGCCACCAGCTCCTTGCCGGTTCCCGTCTCCCCCTCGATGATCACGGTGGCGTCACTGGGCGCAATGTCCTCGAGCAAGGAGAAGATCTCCCGCATCTTCCTGTCGCGGCCGAGAAGCTGCCCGAAGGCCTGCGCCGCGGACGGCGCGACGGGAACGGCCTCCTCCGCAGGCACGTAGCGCAGCACCGTTCGCCCCACCCGCAGCTCCGAACCAAAGCCGAGGAGTACCTCCCGGATGCGCGCCTCGCCGTAGAAGGTGCCATTCGTGGAGCCCAGATCGCGGAAGACGGCGACCTCCCCCTCGCGCACCACCTCGAGATGCCGCCGCGACACCGAGGGATCACGGAGCACCAGGTCGCACGAGGGATCGCTTCCCACCAGCAGTGCACCCTCCCGAAGCTCGACCGTCTTTCCCTTGTCGGGGCCGGCTGCGACGAAGAGCCGGGCCCGCGAGGTGTCGACCCGCGTGTGCAGGGAGCCAGGCGCGATGACTTCGGTGGAGTTCGAGCGGTTCGTCATGGTTGGAGACCCGGGGGATCCTACTTCGAGGGTACGCGGAGGTCGAAGAAGAGTTTCGTACGGTCCCCTCTCGCAAGGCGTACCCGGCGCTCCACCGGTGCCGCACCGGGTCGCTCGAAGCGTAGCACGTGCTCTCCGGGCGCCACGAAGAGGGGCTCCCCGCTGTCGACCGTCCAGCCACCATCCACCGCCACCCGAGCCGCCGGCCAGGTCACGATGGACAGCTGTGCCGCCTCACCTTCCTTGGCCAGACGTGCATCGACCGTCGTTCGCCCGGATCCCACCTCGTAGACTGCCTTCCAGGGGAGGAAGCCTGGCCGCCGCAGCTCGATCTCGTGCCGCCCCGCAGCCACACGCGGCACGGCCACGGGCGTCGTGCCCACCTCCTCGCCATCGAGGAGGACTTGGGCGCCCCGGGGGCGCGAGCGGACGCGCAGCCGGTATCGCTTCGGCACCAGCCGGGCCTTCAGCACCGTCGCCCGCGCCTTCGCGGGCAAGACCGCCTTACCCTCCCAGGGCTCGTAGCCATCGCGCGTGAGCGTGACGCGGTGGCTGCCACCCTTCTCCCGGGCGATGGGGACGAGGGTCGGTGTCCGGCCCTCGGCGGGGACGCCGTCGACCTGCACCCGCGCTCCCGGAGGCTCGCTGCGCACGAGCAGCAAGGCCTCTGGCGCGGCCAGATCGCCGGCGGCGCCCGCGTGTGCGGCCAAGGCGGCGAGGCGCTTCGACTCCACGGCGCGCAGGGTGGAGGCACGGGTGGGTTCTGGCTTGCCCATCGTCACGACAAGAGCAGCCGCCGGTGCGGTGAAGGCCACCGCGTAGACCAACACCACGCCGAGGCTGCGCACGAGGCCCCCTGCACGGGGCGACTTCGGCACAGCGACCTTCCCCGTCTTCGCCCGCTGCTCCCCTTTCTTCTTGCGCAGGTCGAGGGTGGTGGGTCGCGGCGAGCCGCTCTTCCCGCCGCGTTTCTTCGCGCCCTGCTTGTGCGGCGCTTTCCCTGTCCCCTTGGCCTTCGCATTCGCCGCCTTCGCTTCACCGTCCGCCTTCCGCCCCCCCTTCTTCGCTGCGCCGGTCGCCCGCTTCGAAGGGCCGAGGGGCACGGTTCGCGGCTTCTTGCCCGCTGCCTTCTCCCCCAGTGCCGGCGGAGCGGCCGCCGAGGATGCTTCGGAGGCCGGGGAGTCGGAGGCCGCGGAGGTGCCAGAACCTGCGCCGGTGCCCGCGGCGCGTTCTCCTCTCTTCTTTGCGTCGGCCTTCTTGTCCTTGCCGCGACCGTCCACGCTGCCGAGGGCGATCACGCGGGTCCCCTTCGGCTGCGGCAGGTCGGGCTTCGGCTTGCCGAAGATGCGCTCCATCAGGCGCGCGATGTCTGCGGCGGAAGCCACGAGCGACTGCTCGAAGCTGAAGCGGGTCAACGCCCGCTCCATCTCCTGCGCGGTCTGGAAACGGTCCTCCGGCTTCAAGGCCAGCGCCTTCATGACGATCGCTTCGAGGCCTTCCGGGATCTCCCCCTTCAGCTTGCGCGGCGGCGTCACCACCGCGTTGCGCATCAGATTGAGCGTGGAGAAGTCCGAGGAACCCACGAAGAGCCGCTCCCCCACAAGCAACTCGTAGAGCATGATGCCAACGTTGAAGATGTCGGAGCGGTGGTCGAGCCGCTCCCCCCGGGACTGCTCCGGTGACATGTAGCCGTACTTCCCCTTGAGGAAGCCCACCTGCGTGCGCTGCACCCGCGTCTTGGCCTTGGCGATCCCGAAGTCGGTGAGCTTCACCTCCCCCTCGAAGGAGAGGAGCACGTTCTGCGGAGAGACGTCGCGGTGGATGATCCCGAGCGGCTTCCCATCGGGTCCCCGCTTCCGGTGGGCATAGTCGAGGGCGGCGCAGACCTGCGTGACGATGTACACCGCCTCCTTGAAGCCGATCTCCACCTTCCGAACGTCCGCGTAGTGGATCACGTCGCCCAAATCGCGGCCGTTCACGTACTCCATGATGATGAAGTACTCGTCCTCGTCGTCGCCGGCGCCGAGATCGTAGACCTGCACGATGTTGCCGTGCTGCAGCGTCGCCGCGAGCTTCGCCTCCTCGATGAACATCTCCACGAACTCGCGGTCGCGCACGAGCGTGGGGAGGATCTTCTTCACGACGATGGGCTTCTCGAAGCCCCCCGCACCGAAGGCTCGGCCCCGGTAGATCTCCGCCATGCCGCCGGTGGCGAGCAGGTCTAGGATCTCGTAGCGCTGCGGCACGGGTCCCGAGGGTACCTAAGGGTCGAGGGCAAGGTCGACTCGCCGCAAGGGGCCGAACTACAATCCGCGCGATGTCCCCGCCGGCCGTGGAGAAGATCCTGCACTCGGCACGCACACGTCTCTCGCGCGGCGACGCCCGGGGAGCCGAGGCCATCTGCCGCGAAGCCCTCGAAAGCGCACCCGACGACCCGAAGGTCGTCGCCCTCCTCGGACGCACGCTCCTCGCGCAGCAGCGGCACGCCGATGCGGGAGCGGTGCTCGCGCGTGCCATCGCGCTCGACCCGCGCAACGGCGAGGCGCACCGAGACCTCGGCGAGGTGCTCATCGCGTCGGGCCGTCCCGAGGCGGCCATGCCGATTCTCTTCCGGGCGCAGGACCTGCTGAACGCCTCCGATCCCGGCCTCGACGCGCTCTTGGTCCGGGCCCGCGACGAGGCGGCCCGCCGCGGCATGATGGTGGCCCGGGATCCGGCAAAGGAGGGTCACGACCGGGGCCGCACGGTGATCACCTTCGTGGGGCGGCCGCCCGCGTCGGCGGAGGACGACGAGCGGACGGTGGTGGCCTTGGGGTCGGCTCCCGCAGCGGCACTCGATGGGCAGGAGACGGTGGCGGCGACGGCGCCGGGCGACGAAGAGGTGGTCTCCGACCTCGACCTGAAGACGGCGATGCACACCGGTGACGGATTGGGCGACGCCCTGCCGCCTGCGCCTGGCGGTGCCGAGGCGTCGGAGGCGACGGTCCTCTACGACGCAGGGCAGGACCGCACGGAGATGTGGGAGCGGCCCGACCTCGGGCGCTCTGGATCCGAGGCGGCGGCGCCGGTGGCGGCGGCCGTGCCCCCCGCTCCGCCCCCCGAGGCGGTCGGCCCGGCCAAGGCGGAGAGCGAGGCGAGGGCGAAGAGCGGGGCCAAGCCCGAGGGTGGGACTGGGGCGGAGCCTGGGCCGCGGGCGAAGCGCCGCACAAAGGCGAAGAGTGGAGTCGAGTCGAAGGGCAGCGCAGCAGGCGGATCGAAGGCCGAGGCGAGCGCTCCGCCTGCGGGCTCCGCCGAGTCGAAGGCGCCGGCCCCGGACGAAAAGCGCGGAGCCGCGGCCGCCTCGAAGGCGCGCAAGGCGGTCACCGGGGCCTTCAAGACAGCACAGAAGCTCGAGGATGGCCGCGTGGGCCTCTCCGTGGACGACGTCCTCGCGGCCATCATCGACGGCGGCGTCCTCGAGGAGAACAGCGAGGTGCGCGACCGACGGGAACGCATCCGCGCGGGCCAGAGCGGCCGAAGCCTTCGCCTCCGGCCTGCGGTCGTGGTGGCGCTCGCTGTGCTGGGCGCGCTGGCGGGCTTCGTGGTCACTCGGGTGGACGAGCAGCAGCGCAGCCTCGAGACGAAGGCCTTGAGCGAGGCGGCGGCCGAGCTGTTTCGGGACACCGAGCCCGGGTACCACCACGCCCTCGACACGCTGCAACACATCCCAGGCGCGGAGGCCGCGGTAGCGCGCGCGCTGGCGCACGCGGCGCTGGCCTCGGACTTTGGAGGTGGGCGCGCGCACTTCGATGCAGCGCTCGAGGAGCTGAAGCGGACCGAGGGTCCCGACCGCCTCCGTGCCGAGGCGATTGCCGCCCGCGTCCTGCTCCACAGCGCCGCGGCGGAGCACGCGTGGGAGGCGCCCCCTGCCGCGGAGGTGGAGGCGGTGGTGGGGACCGCCGGAGAGCTGAGCGAAGCGGTGCGCGAGCTCTTGGCCCGGGCGCCCGACTCCTTCCTCGCCCCCACCGCCGCCGGCCGTCACCACCTGGCGCAGGGACGCACGGCGGAGGGACTGACCTTCCTCCTCGAGGCACTGCAACGTGACCCTGGCTATCCGCTGGCGCAGCGTGCGCTCGCCCGTTTCGCCGGTGACCTCGGCGACCTCGCCCGCGCCCGGCGCCACATCGATGCCCTGCTGCGACGAGACGCCGAGGACCTCTTCGCCCGCTCCGATCGTGCACTGCTGCTCCCGGCGGTGGGTGAGCCGGTGTCGGAGACCGATCGCGAGCGGGTGGAGGAGGCGGCTGCGAGGGGCGCTGCGGACGCCCCGGTGACCTCAGTACGGGCGTCACTGGTCGCTGCTGCACTGCAGGCGGTGGAGCGGCAGCACGCGAAGGTGCGCAGCCGGCTGTCCAAGTTCGAGGCGCCGCGGCCCTGGCTCGAGCAGGCAGCGGCGCTCTTGCTGGCAATTGGCGAGACGAAGGCGGCGCGAAGCCTCGCCGAACGCCTCGGTAAATCGGCCGAGGGGGATCCCTTCGCCGCCACCGTGGCAGCACTCGCCGACGCGATCGACGCGCTCCCCGCGGCCGAGGTGCCGGAGGAACCGGCCGCGGGGGACGGCCGCACGATCCACCTTCTCTACGGGCGCCTGCGTCCCCGGCCGGGCCGCCCCGTCCCCTTCCAGGTGGAGTGGGATGCGCGCCTGCCCGATCTCTCGGCCGTCGCCAAGGCAGAGGACCCCGCCGCCGCCGCCCAGGCGGCGCTCTCCCGGTGGCGGGCCGAGCGCGCACTCTCCACGGGCGCATGGCAGGAGGCGATCGAGATCCTGAAGGGGGGCGCCCCCGGAGACGCGACGTCGGGGGGCGCGCGTGTGGACCTGGCGCGTGCCTACCTGCAGGCGGGAAAGGCAGAGGAGGCACTCGCGACCTTGGCCCAGGCCCGCCCGCTGGATCCCTCGACGCCCCAGGGCGCTGCGGCGCTGTCGTTGCGGGCGGAGGCGGCGCTGCGGCTAGGACGGGAGGCAGAGGCGCGCGAGGCCCTCGAGGCCCTCTCCAAGGCGGGCATCGCCTCCCCGAGCCTGCTCCGGATGCAGGCCCGCGCGCAGCTCACCGCCGGGCGGGCCGACCGCGCGCTCGCACTGCTCGACGAGGCTCTGCGCCTGGCGCCCGGCGACCCGCGCCTCGCCTTCACACGAGGGCAGGTCCTGCACGCCCTCGGCCGTGAGGCGGAGGCGGAGGCCGCTTTCGTCGCCGCAGCGAAGGCGGCGCCGGAGCACTTCGAGACCGAGGCGGGCGCAGAGGCGACGGAGGTCGCGCTCGGCCTCTTCTACCTGGGACACGCCGCCGAAGCGGCGGGGCGCGAGGCGGAAGCGATCGAGCGATACCGGCGGGCGCTCGAACTGGATCCGAGCCTGGCCCCGGCATGCTTCCATCTCGGTCGCCTCGAGATGGTCCAGGGGCAAAAGAGCGAGGCCAAGCGACACCTCGAGTGCTATCTGGATGCGGCACCGTCCGGGCTCTACCGGGGCGCGGCCCGTGCAATGCTGAAGAAGTTGCGGTAGCGTCGGGAGAGGGGTCGCGCACCGCAGCCAGAAACCATGGGCAAGCCAGCTTCGGCCACAACCGGCACTCGGGATCCCGTCGAGGTCTGCTTGAGCCACCCCGCCTTCGCCGACGCGCCCAAGCGGGCGGCGGATCTCCTGCAGGGCCGGGTCGAGCTCCTCGAACTCCCCCGCGATGAGGTGATCGCTCGCGCCGGCGTGGTGAAGGGCGAACCCAGCTTCTACTTCGTCGTCTCCGGTCAGGTTTCGGTCAGCGAGTTCCACCCTCACGACGAGGCGGAGCTGAAGAAGCTGAAGAAGCGTCCCAAGAAGGTGAACAAGCCGTCGCTCGCGCGCCTTGCCAAGAGCAATCTCGCCTTCTTCGGACCGGGCGACTTCTTTGCCGATGCCTTCACGCGCTACGCCGAGGTACCCAAGGGCACCTTGCTAGATGCCGAGGTTCCGGCGGGCGTCGCGATCTTCACCCTGTCACCGGCGACCTTGATCAAGATCGAAAAGGACGAGGTGCTCGCGCTGTGTCAGGCGTTGCCATCGCTGAAGCGCGAGATGCAGCGACGAAGCGGCGAAGGACGGGTGAAGCTGCAGTACCTCTCCATGGAGGACCAGAAGGAGATCATGGACTTCTACGTGCGCCATGGTCTCTTCACGGCCAAGCGGGCACGCGTCCGCTTGGTGGACAAGTGCATCGACTGCGACGTGTGCCACCAAGCCTGCGAGGAGCGCTACGGCGCTCCTCGCCTCGACCGCGTCGGGCCGATGATCGGGCGCATCTCCCTCGCCTACGCCTGTCACACCTGTGAGGACATGCGCTGCCTCGATGGCTGCGACTTCGACTCGATCTACTACGACGAGGCCTCGGGCGAGGTGAAGATCATCGACGAGAAGTGCACCGGCTGCTCGATGTGCGCCCGAAACTGTCCCTACGATTCCATCAACATGATTCCCCGTCCCCAGCACCTGGTGGAGGCGGCAAAGGCACGCGGGGACAAGAAGGCGGCGGGCTTCAAGCGCCTGGCCAACAAGTGCGACCACTGTGCGTCCTACGAGGACATGGCCTGCGTGACCCAGTGCCCCACCGGAGCGCTCGTCGACATCGAGCCCCGGCAGCTCTTCCGCATCGGCGAGTCCTTCATGGATCCCATGGCCGAGGGGGAGGAGTTCGTCGACCCACGGCCTCTGCAGGGGCTCACCACCTTGGGGCCTGCCGCGTGGCTTGGCACCCTGCTCTTCTGGCTCGGCATCCTCATCGTCGGGGGCGTCGCCTACGACGTGGCCTGCCGCCTGTGGCTCCCCGCCGCCTCACTCACGCACTTCGTGACCGGTCAGCTAGCGACTACCTTCGAGCCGGCAAACGGCCTGGGCTATTGGCTGGGCGTGACGGGTACCCTGATGATGGTGGGGTCCACGCTCTATGTGCTGCGGCGGCGGGTCCCGGTACTCAAGCAGGTCGCCGATCTGAAGATCTGGCTCGACCTGCACGTGTTCTTCGGCCTCGTGGGCCCGGCGCTCATCATCTTCCACTCTTCGCTTCGCCTCTCCCGCTGGATCGCCCTTCCCTGGTGGTCGATGATCGCAGTCGTCGTCACCGGCATCATCGGCCGTTACATTTTCACCCAGGTACCCATCCGCGAGGTGGCCCAGGAGAAGGCGGGCAAGGTCATCGACCACGAACTCGAGAAGCTCTCGAACAAGTGGAAAGAGATGACCATGTCCATCAATGTCCTCGAGGAGTTCCTCGCCCGCCAGGAGGCGGCCCCGTCCAAGCAGGAAGCCACGGAAGACAAGGTGGGCAGCCTGCGCTTCCTGCTGCAGTCGCTCGCCTACGATCTGGGAAGCGCCTGGTATCTGCTCAGACAGCGCCTCGGCCCCTGGCGAAAGATCCGGAACAAGGCGCTTCGCCGGCAGGCGGCGATCCTTGCCAAGGCCAAGCTCCGTCACGAGCGGCAAGAGCGCTTCCTTGTCGCTGCGAAGCGAATCCTCGTCACATGGAGGCGCATCCATATTGCGTTCACCATCGTCATGTGGATCCTGGCCTCCGTGCACATCACCATCGCGCTCCTCTTCTTCGCGTAGAAGCGAGCCTCCAAGTGGTTCTGCGACTCCTCCCTTTGGTGGCACTGTTGCCCACCCCGCTCCTGGCCCAGGGCTTCTTCGAGCTCTCGCCCGGAGAGCTCTCTCGAGGCCATGCAAAGCTGGAAGGCATCGACAAGTGTCTCGAGTGCCACACGGCCTCCCAAGGCATCGACGACCAGAAATGCCTCGGATGCCATGACCACCGCCCCCTAAAAACTCGCATCGACAAGGGCTTGGGCCTCCATCCGGAGCTCTTGGAGAAGCAGAGGTGTGCCGACTGCCACCTCGAGCACAAGGGCCGGGACCACGTCCTGACGGACTGGTCGACGGTGGGGGGGATGAAGAACTTCGACCACCGGCGCACCGGCTACCCCTTGAAGGGACGCCACGCCACCATCGGCTGCGAGGACTGTCACACGACCATCATGCCCATCTCGGGCGTGCGCTCCTTCCTGGGCCTCTCCACGAGCTGCACGAGCTGCCACGAGAACGTGCACCAATTCGAGCCCGAGCAGAAGCGGCTCTTGCAATGCGAGACCTGTCACACGCAGGACGCACGCAAGATCAACTGGAAGCGCGACAAGCCGCCCTTCAATCACGACACCGACACGAACTTTCCGCTCTCGGTGCCGCACAAAGAGGTTCCCTGCGCCAACTGCCACGACGGCCTCGTCTTCAAGTTCCAGACGCGAGAGCACGAAGACTGCGACGCCTGCCATACCGACCCGCATGACAACCACTTCTCATGGCAGAAGAAGTGCACCGACTGCCACCTGCCCGACGGGCGGACCTTCCGGGTCACGAAGTTCCGCCATGAACGCGACGCTGGCTGGCCGCTCGAGGGCGCTCACAGACGAAACACCTGCTGGGATTGCCACCCCAAGAAGCTCAAGCAAAAGCCACTGACCGAGTGCCAGCACTGCCACGGAAATCCGCACAAGGAGCGCTTCGACGCCTTCACCTGTACCGACTGCCACGACCCAAAGGGAGCCGAGGGCTTCGCCACCCGCCTCTTCGACCACGGCGGTCATACGAAGTTCGGCCTCGCAGGTGCTCACGCAAACGCGCGCTGTGCCGACTGCCACCGACCGACCAACCCGCGGCGGCCGCTCGCAACCTTCGCGAAGCTGGAGTGGAAGGGCAACTGCATGGACTGCCACCGGCACCGAAATGCCCACAACGGGCAGTTCAAGCCGGACCAGTGTCTGCAGTGCCATCCACAGGGCGGCATGCGACAGGTCAAGAAGTTCGACCACAACCGTGACAGCCGCTTCCCGCTCATCGGCTACCACGAGGCCGTCGCCTGCGAGAAGTGCCACCCCGGGCATGGGAAACCCGGTGCGAAGTACAAGGGCGTCTCCCTCACCTGTGACGGCTGCCACGAGGATGCGCACCTAGGACAGCTCGGGACGCGCTGCGAGCGCTGCCACGTCCCCACCGCCCCCTTCGAGCAGTACCCGCTCTTCGACCATAACTTACACAGCGTCTTCGCCTTGAGGGGGAAGCATACGGAGGTCGACTGCGCGAGCTGTCACCCGAAGGAGCGGATCGCACCACCCGGAGGCGGCCGCCCGAAGGTGGCTGTGCGCTACAAGCCGCTCGCGATGAACTGCGCGAGCTGCCACAAGAAGGATGATGCACACCTGGGAACCCTCGGCGAAGCATGCGAACGCTGCCACACCGAGGAGGGCTTCCGCGGGACACGTGACCGTTTCGACCATGGCGGGGTGACGGGCTTCGCGCTGACGGGCGCCCACGCAAAGGCCACCTGTGAGGACTGTCATCCACCCGTTCCGGGCGCCCTGCCCACGCAGCGCATCTTTCAGTTCCTAGGCACCGATTGCGCCGATTGCCATGGCGACCCCCACGACGTGGGGCCCACGGTGGCGATGTGGTGCGGCGAATGCCACGGGGTGGAGAGCTTCGAGGGCGGCGAGTTCGCGGGCGTCCACAGCGCGGGTCCCGAGCCGCTGGATGGGGTTCATGAGACCCTCGACTGTCGCCGTTGCCACAGCCCGGAGCGGCTGCTCACCGGCGGGGTGACGCGCTGTGGGGACTGTCACCTGCAGGACGATGTCCACGCGGGGGCGCTCGGGAACCACTGCGGGGATTGCCACCTGCAGAGCACCTTCTCCCCATCGACCTTCCAGCACCTCACCACGGGCTTCCCCCTGCTCGGGCGGCACCGCATGGTCGCCTGCGCCGATTGCCACCGGGGCGGCAACTTTGGTGCCCTCGATGCGCGCTGCTACGGGTGTCACGAGGACGACTACTACGCCACCGGAAACCATGTGGTGAACGGGGCGGTGATCCTGGGCCGAGGCCCGGACTGCCTGCAGTGTCACAACGAGACCGCCTGGTATCCGGCGGGAGGAGCGTTCGGGCGATGAGAGCAGCTGTCCTGGCACTCGGCGCAGCGCTGCTCGCGTCTCCCCTGCAGGCCGAGGAGGCGCCGGTGGCTCGGCCCACCGGCAAGGGCACTTCGTCGACGGCCGAGGCGCCTTGGTATCGAGAGGCGCGCCCCTTCTCGATGCGGCTTTGGTTGGGCGCGCTCTACCTCCGCGACGAGGAGCTTCTCGCGCTTCACAACGAGCAGACGATTCAACGCGAGCTGGATCGCTTCGGTGCCGTTCGCAATCGGGGGGAGATGTTCGAGTCGGAGCTGCGCCTCATGCTCGACTACGGATGGGCCGACCAAGAGGGCTTCCGGGCGCGCATCGACGGCGCCTTCGACTACCGGCTGGTGGAGCCGGCCCCTGGCTTCGGACCGCAGGCCGACGGCTACGTAGGCGGCCCGGTTTGTGCCGAGTACCGCTGCAGTCCACCCTATCGCCTGACCGAAGCTTGGGCCGGGTACCGGGGCGGCAGCTACGAAGTGCAGGTGGGACGCTCGGTCGAGCCCATGGCCGGGTACCAGATCGTCGATGGCGTGTTGGGGCGATACCGGCAGGGGGCGTGGCGGCTCTCCGCCTTCGGTGGACTGGCGCCGCATCCCTATACCCAGGACTTCGATCCCCGCTTCCAGACCGGGGGGGTCGCAGTGGGTTACGCGACCGCCCCCCTGCGCTTCGACCTGGGCCTCTCGGCGACCCTCTTTGCGGGACAGCTCGATCGCATCAGCATCTCGCAACGCGGCCACTACCACCCGGACCTGCCCGGTCTCGCCTTTGCCTCACTCCTCGTCGTGGATGCGGCAAGCGCCGTCGGTGTTCAGGTCCGCCACTTGAGTCTCTCGGCCGACTACGTTCCTCGCTCGCGCTCGCGCATCGGCGTCTCGCTCTCCCACCTCGGCGCGCCGCTTCCGGGACAATGGACCCGTCTGGCGAGCCCCGTCGAGGCACAGCGCTATGGTTTCCGGGTCGACGACGTGGACTACCTGTACAACGAGGCGATCTTCGCCTCGGTGGACCGCACCAACCTTCGCATCTACGGGGTGCTTGGCGTCTCGGACTCCGTGGTGCTCTACGCCAAGAGCAACCTGCAGCGGCGGGGGCTCCTCGTCGGGCGCAACGAGACGGCGGGGCGCCTCGACCTAACGAACCCTGGGGGCGGGCAGGACCCACCGACCATCGACACCCCACTGTCACCAACACTGCAGGGTGACCTCGACACCGCGGTGGGCGCGACGGTCGGCGCCCGTACCTTCCAGGCACCGGCCGGTCTCTCCCTCGATGCGTCCTACAGCTACCTCCTGAACTTCGCATCGACCGACCAGCTCGCCACCCTTCGCCTGGCCTACGGGCTCGGCAGTGGTGCGCTCCGGCTCGAAGTGGCGGGCACCGTCGTGCACTCGCAGCAGCTGACCTTCGCCGCGGCACAACGACTCGAATCTCCAGAGCGGCTCAATCTGCAGACGAGCGTTGTCGCCGCCTGGCGCCTCGCCGAGGGCTTCGGGCTGGTGGCGCACTACCAGAACCTCCTCGGCCCCCAGCGCCCGCAGCACCTCTTCTACGCACGCTTCGAGTTTCGATACTGAGTCGCCGGGCCCGGCGCCGCTTGGGGGTCCGAAGTCGGGGCGCAAGCGCTACCGGATGTAGCCCAGGGCGCGCAGCGCCTCCTCGGTGTCCGCATCGATCGGTGCCGCGGCCTCTTCGAACGGCTTGGTCCCCTGGCGCAGCTTCTGTACGAGCGCCTCGAGCTCGCGGACCTTCTCCGGATGGCTGTCGGCGAGGTTCTTCGTTTCTTTGGGGTCGTTCTTCAGATCGTAGAGCTCGATCTTCCCCCGGCGGATCTCGTAACCCGGATAGTAGGTGCGCGTCTTACGGTGGCGGATGTACTTCCATCGGGGCGTCACCACCCCCACCATCTGGCGCCCGGTATGGTCGAGGAGCGCCGCACCGCCACCTCGCTTGGATTCGATCACCGGGAGCAGATTCTCGCCTCGAAGCCCCCCCGGCACCGGGAGACGGAGCGCCGCGAGCACGGTGGGCATGACGTCGACCAGATCGACGATCGCTTCCACCTCCCCGGTAGGCCCCCCTGGGACGTGGAGAATGAGGGGGATGTGGGTGGTCGGTTCGAAGAGGCCGCCGTGGCAGAACCACAGGTTGTGCTCGCCCAGCGACTCCCCGTGGTCCGCGGTGAAGACGAAGAGCGTTCGCTCCCACTGGCCGTTGGCCTTCAGCCGGTCGACCAGGCGACCCACGTTGGCGTCGATCCAGCTCACCGAGCCGTCGTACTGCGCGATCACCCAGTCCACGTCGGTGATGCCGTCGAGCCACCGATGGAAGTAGGGGCTGTCCCGGTGGTCCGCAGGAAAGAGTGGCCAGACCTCCTGTAGGCTCCCCGAGCGCCCGGCACGCGGGTCGCGACCCTTTGGGTAGTAGAGCCGCCCATAGCGTCCCGGCGCATGGTAGGGGGTGTGGTTGTCGACGTAATGGACCCACAGGTAGAAGGGGCGCTCCGCCCTCTGCTGTCGGTCGAGGAAGTCCAGAGCCCAGGCCGTGGTCTTCTCCGCCTTGCGCACGTGGTCGCCCCGCGCGAGTTCCTCGATCCCCTGCGAGACGCCGCTGACATCGGGATTCAGCCACGGCATGTTGACGATACCCGCTGTGTGCCAGCCCGCCTTGCCCAGGATCTCGGGCAACGTCGTGATCGCATCGGAGATCTTCGACAGGTTGTCGTAGGCCTTGTGGTCCTGCGGGTACAGGGAGCTGAAGAGGGTCGCATGGCTGGGCGTGGTCGTGGTGATGTTGGTGTAGGCCCGCCGGAAGTTAACGCCCTCGCGTGCGAGCGCATCGAGATGCGGCGTCTTGATGAACGGGTGCCCGTTGACCCCGAGCTTGTCGCCACGAAGCGTGTCGGCGGTGACGATGACCACGTTCCAGCGCCGTGGGACCGGGTTGGAGGAATCACCGCCGCCCCCTGCAGGCGCCGTGCTTGCCGCCGCGGCCTCGCGGGCGGTGGCAGCAACAGCGGGGCCGGCGAGGAGCAGGAAGAGGAAGAGACTCGAGCGTGCGGCGGGCGCCAGGCGTGCGATGGACATCAGGGGTGGGCCTCCTCGACGGTAACGAAAACGGGGCTCGTCCAGACCATATCCAGATCGGGGCCTTCGGTCCCTTCGACGGCCCGAAGGTAGTAGGAATGGGCGCCAGGCGAAACCTCGGCGTCGATCCAACGGCCGCTGCTCGCCTCCCCGCTCACCGGCACCTCGTGGACCACCTCCCCGTCGCGCAGGATGGCCAGCTCACTCAAGGGCCCCGGACCCTTCACATGCCATCGGACGGTGGGCCTTCCGCCCTGCCCTGTCCCGGCCTTCCCTTCCCCGCCCATGGGAATCCCGTCCACCGCAGCGAGCGCGATCCACGGGCGACCCGAGGTGGCAAAGGTTCGGCGTGCATAGAGCGCGTCCCAAAGGGCCGCTCGCCCGTGGCCCTGCACCACCACACCGGTGAGCCCATGGCGCCAGGGATCACGACGGCGGCCGATCCCGTGGTGAAAGAGCAGCCCATGGGCATCGGAGCCCCCGAGGAAACCGAAGTGCGCCCCCAGGGCCAGCCCATAGGTGGCGAAGCCTTCCTGCTTGTCCCCGCGGGGGCGGATCCGCTGCTCGCCCGGGCGCTCGAAGGCGCCGTGGACGCTGACGATTTCGAAGTGCCGCTGCACCGTCTCGTCGAAGTGCTCCCAGTCGGTTCCGGTCCAGGCAGCGTGATGCGGTGCCGTGAACGCACGCTCGCGACGCAGCGCGCGGTTCAGCGCCGGCGTGTCCTCGTAGCCGTCGCGGTAGCCGTAGACGGGCGTCGGCGCATGACCGCGGAAGTAGACGTTGCGGTGGCCGGAGCCGCGGGGGCGCGGCGGCGTCGTCCACTCGTAGGCGTGGAGGGTGGTGAAGCCCTCGAAGCCGTCGAAGAGATCGGTGATCCAGGCGATCTCCGCGTGCTCCGAGGGGAAGAGTCGACTCCCCACCACGTAGTCGTGATCGGTGAGTACGGCGAAGTGCAGGCCCCGGACGAAGGCGCGGGCATAGATTTCGTCGGGCGGGCCGGTGCCGTCGCTCGCCGCCGAGTGCATGTGGACGTCCCCCCAATAGAGGTGAGCGCCCGCGGGGAAGGCGTCGCGGAGCAGGCGGGGGACCGGCGGCGCAGGCACCCGCAGCGGCGCCGGTGCCGGAGCGGAGCGCACCGAGCCCCTTGGGACCCATTGCGGCGCTCTGCCCGGACCATCGAAGGTGAAGCGCTCGAGCACCGCCTCGTGGCGGGCCCGGCGCACCAGGACCACCGTACCATCCGCGGCCGCCGCGGCATCCATGTACATGCCGCGGGCCCCCCAACCCCGCCGGGTGAGATCGAGCACCGGCCGGCGCGTCTCGTCGTCGAGCACGGCCAGGAAGGCACCTTGCGAGGGCCGGGCCGCAACGACGATCCGGCCCGAGGGCGTCACCGCGAGCGCCGGGAACTCGGCGCCCTGCTGCTCCCCCGCGGGCACCTCGCCCCAGGGCGCCGGTCGGCGCTCCAGCCGCAGCCACGCCCCGGGATCGGCGGCCGGATCGGGGATGCGGACCAGGTCCCAGGCCTTCACCAGTCCGCCCGGCAGCGAGGCATGGTAGGCGAGGAGAAGGGCGCCGTCCGGGGCCTCGGCGAGCCGCGGCGCCGCCTGGATCCCGGGGCCTCCGGCGGCCACGACGGGGGCCTCCCATCCTCGCTCGCCGCGGCGGCGGAGGTGCACGTCGTAGTCGGGATCGGCCGCGCCGGTGGGCGCGTCGTCCTCGAGTGAATCCCAGGCGACGACGACGCCGGCCGCCGTGGCGGCGACGGTGGGGCGCCTGTCGAGGCGGCCGCTCGAGACCACCTCAGCCGGGCCCAGCGCGGCTCCGGCGGCGCTGTAGGCCCGCCAGGCGATGTGCGAGCGGGCGCGGTCGGCCTGCTCCCACACCACGTGCACGGTGCCGTCCGGTCCGACGTCGAGGTCAGGATCGCAGTCGCGTCCCTGGCGCCGGGTCACCCGCAGGGTCGGGCCGGGCTCGGGCGCGAGACGCCGCAGGTAGATCTCGGTGCGGTGGTCGCCTCGCCGCGGTTGCCGGTCCCGGCCACACCAGGCCACCCAGACGGCACCGTCGGCGGCGGCAGCCAGGCGGGGGTGCCAGGCGCGGGCCCCGTCGGAGACGGGTATCGCCTCCCCGAGGGGGCCCTCGACCGAGTCGGCTCGCCGGAGGAAGAGGCGCTCGCGATCGCCGTAGCGGGAGACCACCGCCACGTAGAGGGCACCGTCCGGGGTGATGGCGACCGACGGCGTCTCGTGGTCCATTCCCTCACGAATCGCCACGGGTTCCGCCCGGTGCACCCCAAAGGCGGCTCCACCGGGAGGAAGCGGAACGCGGGCCACCCGCTGCGCGGCAGAGGACCCCGCCACCCCAGGCTCCGCGCCCGATGCGGCGCGGTCCGCCGCCGGCCGCGCTGCCCCACCCTCGCGCTCCGGTGGCGGAACGGCGAAGGCCAGCGCCAGCCACAGCAGGCCGGCCCCCACGGCCGCCGCGATCCGCATCGAAGTCCGCACGCCGAGGCACCTTACCCTCCGGCGACGGGCCGTGCCACCATCCGGGCATGTCCGACCCGTTGCAGCAGATCACCGTCGTCCTCCACCGAACCCGCAGTCCCGAGAACGTGGGGGCCGTAGCCCGGGCCATGGCCAACTTCGGACTCGCCCACCTGCGCCTCGCCGATCCCGCCGGCTTCTCGCTCCCTCACGCGCGCCGGGTGGCGACGCATGCCGCAGGGCTGGTGGAGGAGGCCACGGTGCTCCCCTCGCTGGAGGAGGCCCTATCGGATGCGGCCCGCATCGTGGCCACCAGCGGCGCGCCGGGGCCCGGGCTTCCCGTGGTCGACCCCATCCGGGCTGCCGAGTGGATGGTGGACGCTGCCGCCTCCGGCGCGCGGGTCGCCCTCGTCTTCGGCAACGAGACGAGCGGCTTGCCGCGGCGCGTGCTGGAGTGTGCACACCTCGTCTCGGTCATCCCCGCCCATGTGGGGCACACCTCGCTCAACGTGGCCCAGGCGGTACTGCTGCACGCCTGGGAGATCTGGCGGGCGCTCGGCCGGGCGGGGGTCGAGGTGGCCGAATCTGCCCCGATGCGCGGCGAGGACCTCGCCCGACTGCGGGACGGTGCCCGGCGGCTCCTCTTGGACATCGGCTACCTGAACCCGCAGCAACCGCGGAAGATCCTGGGGGAACTCGAGCGCCTCTTCGTGCGCGCCGCGCCCACCGAACGGGAAGCGAGCCTGCTCCTCGGACTCTTGCGGCAGCTCGAGTGGGCCGTCTACCACCGCCCGTGATCCGCGGCGGTCCGGAGCGAGCGGTGAAAAGACGCGGGCGGCTCGGCAAGCCGCGACGGTCGGTCGCGGGCCGCCTCAGAAGTGACGCGCCACCCCCGCTGAGAGCCCGTGCGCGAGGTCCTCGGTGCGGGCCTCGGTGACGTCGGGGCTGCGGGTCCCCCCGCCGCTGAAGCGCGCATCGCGCCCGTAAAGGCGATAACGGAGGTCGAGGCTCCAGCCCGCCCACAGCGGTGCGCGAAGGCCCACCTCCCCGTGCCACCCGAGCACGGGCGCCCCCTGCCCCAGGGTCTCGGGCCACTGGGTGGCGAAGAGCAGCGACGGGCCGCCTTCGAGGTGCAGGCGGATGGGCACCCCGGGCAGCGGTGCTTCGACGCCGAGGCTCAGCCGCCCGCCGTGCCACGTGTGCGCGGTGAAGAGCACGGTGTTGGCCGGCTGCTGCGGCGCAAACTGGCTGAAGAGGTAGCCGCCCCGCAGGAGCAGGGCGAGGGCGCCGCCTCCGAGGGGCAGGCGCCACGAGAGATCCGCCGCCCCATCGAGAGCGAGCGCGGAGAGCTGAATGGTCGTATCCCCCACCGGGACGTCGATGCCCGCGACATAGCCCGCGGAGAGGTCGAGGCGCAGCGCAAGGCCCGGTGCGAAGGCATAGCTCCCGCGGGCGCTCACCCCGGCGGCGAACGCATCGATGGCGTAGTTGAGCATCGGGTCGGCCACGTCGGTCCGGACCCGCTCCCGGAGGGAGAGGTAACCCCCGCCGAGGGAGAGATCGACGCCGGCGCGGTCCGACGGCGGCGGTGCCGCGGGCGTCTGCCCCGGCGCCTTCGTCGCTTCGGCCGCAGGACCTCGCGGCGTGCGGGCTTCCTTCGGCAGGTAGGCGAGGACGTCCCGGTGGATCCAGCCCACGGGGGCATCGGGCCCCTCTCCGAAGCGCACCTTCACCCACCGGCCCTTCTCGTCGATCTCCAGAAAGTCGAGGCGCTGCTTGGGCTGCGCGATGGCAACGAGGCGGGAGGCGTCGTCCCGATCGAGGTGGATGGGCGCCTGCGCGGCCACCACCACCTTGCCTTCGAGCTCGGCCTCCCGCAGCGCCGCCTTGCGCCGCGTCTTCTTTCGCTTCGCTTGGGCCCGGCGCCCGGCGCGTGCCGCCGGAGCTCGCTTCACCGCAGCAGCCGTCTCGCGGCTCGCGCCGGGGGAGGCCGGGGCGGTCTCGGGGCCCGGAGCACCGGCGCCCTCTGCCGCCGCCGCGGCACGGGCGGGGGCCGCAGCGCCCGCAGCCGACTCCGCCTCCGCCGTGGCCTTCGCCGGCGGCGCCGCCTCGGCGCGGGGCGGCGTGGCGCCTCGCCCCCTCCACCGCCTGGCCTTCGGTGGCTTTCGCTTGGTGCGGGCCGAGCCTCCGCTCTGGCCGCGGCCGAGAACCGTGACCCCATCGGTGTGCACCCAGCCCGCCGAGCCGCCGGGGAGCCGCACCCGGATCCACTCGCCGCGAACCGCGAGCACCTTCAAACAGGCCCCTGCCGCCACGCGGCCGGCGATGCCGGAGGTGGGATCGGCTGCCTCGAAGACGGCGGTGGGCATGGCGATCTCCGCCACCCGTCCCCGCTTGGGGGGCTTGCACGCGGCAGCGGCCCGCGCTGCGCCACTCGCGCCCGCGAGTAGCGTGAGGAGACCGAGACACAGGCTGCAAAGACGCATCGCCCGGCGAGTGTAGCGCAGGCGCGCCTCTCCATGGGACCGCCCGCGGACCGCCGCGCCCGGGGGCCGAGACGCGGAGGGCGCCGGCGGACGAACGAGCTGGAAAAGAAGAAACCGCCCCCACCCCATGTGAGGGCGGCCACATCCGGGGCGGAGGTCGCGGAGTCGCCCGCGGATGCGTTGACCCATCGTCATGATGCTCGCGGAAACGTTCTCGTGCCGGCCCCACTCACCCGCCATCGCCTGCGGCCCCATCGGGTGGGCCCCCGTCGCCGGGACCCCCGTCCGGGGTCCCACCGTCGGGCACCTCGCAGCTCATCGGCGGCTCGGGCCAGCAGGGATCCTCCGCCGCCGGGCTGCATCCGGCAAAGGCGCTGCGATCGTGGGTGCCGAGATAGGTGGCGAAGCCGGACTCGTAGCAGTTGCGTGTGGTCTTGGCCGCCTCCATCCAATCGAGGATCGGCTGGTAGGGCGTGGGGTCCGCCTCGGTCCAGGTCAGGCCGTTGTGCGCGGTTACCGGGACGCGGACGACCAACTGCAACAGCGGAGCGTTCAGCGGATCGCTCTCCCGCCCCGAGACATAGGCGTCCACCTGCTCGGCGGTGCGCCGCAGGTTGAGGGACCACTGCGCCTCGAGGGTGGGGTCGGGGTAGAGCAGGAAGAACGTATTCGGATCCTTGTCGGGAGGCGGGTCGCGGAAATCGTGGCAGCCGCCGTTGAGACAGCCAGCGCTATTGAGCGTCGGGAAGACCTGGGTCTCGTAGGGGTCTCGCGCATAGGGGTAGGTGGAGAACGGCGGGCACTCCGCTGGCTTCGTGCACGCCTCACCCCCGTCGCCGCCCGCATCGGGGGCACCCGCATCCACAGCGGCGTCGGGGGTCCCCGCATCGGCACCGCCGGAGCCAAGCGGCGGCACCCCGAACTCGACCCGCCCGCAGGCGAGAGACGCTGTGGCGACAAGGGCGACCATGGAAGCAATCCGGCGTATCGGTGGGCTCGTACGGTGCATCTTCGGCCTCGACCCATCCGCCGCCGGCGGCCTGGAGGCGGACGGCGGTCGAACGGAGCTACACGGGCGCGGTGATCACGCCCAGGGCGATGAGAATGGTCGTGGCCGTCAAGATCGCGAACATGAGCCGATCCGCAAGGTGCATGGCGCCCTCCTCTTGCTGGCTGCGAGTCATCGGAGGGGGGTAGAGCAACCACCATGCCAGCGCTCGGCGGGCCCAAGCCTCTGAAATGACGGCCG